>NZ_JBMPXW010000001.1:0-308999 GCF_049367455.1 Acinetobacter lwoffii | reverse complement strand
AAGCTCTTTACGCTGTGCCAGTGCAATCACTAGAAGTGCAGTCAGTACGGTACTCATGGCCCAGTTAATTAAGGAAATTAACAGGCTGACCGTGGCGACCAGGACAATCGCACCACGACCGGAATGCGGCAGGCGCGCCATTTTCTGGATCAGAAGCTGGACAGGCTTAGATACGGAAACCACATAACCGACCACGATCAGCATGCACATCTGCAAGGTAAAGGGAATCAGGCTCCAGAAGCCGTCTCCAAAGGAAATCGCGACATCCTGTGCGGGTGCACCAATTCCGATGGCGGCAATCGCCACAATGATGACGCCAAGCAGGGCAAAAATATAAGAATCCGGAAACCATTTTTCAGACCAGTCGCTGACGCGCAAGGCGAAGCGCTGCAAAATATTTTGTTGAGTTTGCATGATTAAAATCCATTTATTCTGCGATTATTATTTTGAAATGAAACAGCTATATATAAAAAAGCCCTTAAGATGCTTCATTCTTAAGGGCTGGCTGGATCAGGCAGCGTTACGTAGTAGCGCTACCCCCGTGACTTTTTGAATCTCTTCAAAACTTACCTCTGGTGCCAGTTCAACCAGTCGAATTCCATCAGGAGTAACATCCAGTACACCGAGATCGGTAATAATCCGGTTCACCACAGCCTGGCCGGTCAGCGGCAGACTACATTCTGGAACTATCTTAGGTGTACCATCTTTGGCGCAGTGTTCCATCAAGACCACGACCTTTTGTACACCCGCGACCAGATCCATGGCACCGCCCATGCCTTTGACCTTTTTGCCTGGAATCATCCAGTTGGCCAGATCACCAGTTTCGGACACTTCCATAGCACCCAGAATGGCAATATTGACATGACCGCCACGGATCATGGCAAAGGAGTCGGCACTTGAGAAAAATGAAGCACCTTTACGCGCGGTAACCGTCTGTTTACCGGCATTGATCAGGTCGGCATCCACTGTCTCCTCGGTTGGAAATTCGCCAATCCCCAGCAGGCCATTTTCCGACTGCAGCCAGACATTGATATTTTCCGGAATATAGTTCGCGACTAGCGTCGGCAGGCCAATCCCTAGATTGACGTAGAAACCATCTTCAAGCTCTTGTGCCGCGCGCTGCGCCATTTCATTACGTGTCCAAGCCATGATCAAGCCTCCGCCTTTAAAGTCATCTGTTCAATACGTTTTTCCGGTTGAGCATTCAGGACTATCCGGTTCACATAAATTCCCGGAAGATGGATTTCGTCCGGATCCAGCACGCCAATTTCGACAATCTCTTCGACTTCAGCAATGGTAATTTTGCCGGCCATGGCACAGACCGGATTAAAGTTCTGGGCGGTTTTACGGAAAATCAGGTTGCCGGCTTTATCGGCCTTATAGGCTTTAACCAGAGCAACATCAGCTGTTAAAGATTCTTCCAGAATGTAAGACTTGCCATTAAATTCACGGACATCCTTACCTTCAGCGATCACGGTTCCGACACCCGTCGCCGTATAAAAAGCCGGAATACCGGCACCGCCAGCACGTAATTTTTCTGCCAGTGTACCCTGTGGGGTCAGCTCAACTTCCAGTTCGCCATTTAAATATTGACGTTCGAATTCCTTGTTTTCACCGACATAAGAGGAGATCATTTTTTTAATCTGTTTTGTTTCCAGTAAAAGCCCCAGACCGAAGCCGTCTACACCGGCATTATTGGAAATACAGGTCAAATTTTTGGCACCAGTTTCTTTTAGGGCCGTGATCAAAGCTTCTGGAATACCACATAGGCCGAAACCACCGACAGCCAGAGTATGACCATCTTGCACCACATCCTTTAAGGCGGATTGAGCGCTGTCATAAACCTTGTTTGACATCTTGTCACCTCTATTGTTATTACAGCAGACTTAAATCTGCTGTTTATATCCTTATGGGTTGCTTAAGTTTATTTTGCTCAAGCATGATTATTGTTAAGCACAGGCTTTTTGCCAGTAGGCATTGGCATAATTGGATGGATTATTGCGCTGCAAGACTTCACTGATATTACGACTGGCCTGCATCAGTGCATCCAGCTGAATACCGGTTTCAAAGCCCATATTCGAGAGCAGGTAATACAGGTCTTCGGTCGAGACATTGCCAGATGCACCTTGGGCATAAGGACAGCCACCCAGTCCAGCAATGGAGGAGTCAAAGACCCGAATGCCTTGCAACAGTGACTGATAAATATTGGCAATCGCCATGCCGTAGGTATTATGGAAATGACCGGCCAGCACTTTGGCATCAAGTTCAGCCAAACAAGCTTCCCAGACGTATTTAACCCGGTCTGGGGTGGCCGTGCCAATGGTTTCACCCAACGACACTTCATAGCAGCCCATCTCCAGCAAACGCTGCGTGACTTTCACCACCTGCTTGGGATCAATCGCACCTTCATAAGGACAGTCCACCATACAGGAGACATAACCGCGTACCTTGATGTCATTGGCTTTGGCGGCTGACATCACATCGGCAAACTTCTCAAAACTTTCATCAATCGAGCAGTTGATGTTTTTGCGGGTAAAGCTTTCAGAAGCAGCGGTAAATACTGCCACTTCCTTGCAACCCACAGCCAGTGCCGATTCAAAACCTTTCAGATTTGGGGTCAGCAGACTGAACTGAATATTTGGATCTTGAGGTAGGCTGGCAAAGAGCACATCACTGTCTGCCATTTGCGGTACCCATTTGGCTGAAACGCAGGAGCCGACTTCGATGGACTGTAGACCGGTTTTCATCAGGTCCAAAATCAGGTTTTTCCGGTCATCCAATGTCAAAGGTGTTTTTTCATTTTGCAGGCCATCGCGTGGCCCGACTTCTACGATTTTGACAAAATCCGTCATGCCACTTCCTCCGCCAGCGGCTGGAACTCGACCAGTTCATCACCGGCTTTAACCTGATCACCCTTCTGGAAATATGAGCTTGCGATGATGCCGTCATGCGGTGCGCGAATCGAGTATTCGATCTTCATGGCTTCCAGCGTCATCAGCACATCATCTTTCTTGACTTTGTCATTGGCTGCGACCAGCACCTGGGTAATGACACCTGGCATTGGTGCGATCAGATTATTTTCCGTGCCTTGCTCATCCTGATTATTAAAATCAGACTTCAGGTAATTGAACTTATAGCTTTGACCATTCTGGAATAGGGTAATGCCTTGCTCAGTCTGGCTAAAAGCCAGTTTTTGCTGTTTACCCGCCAGTTGTAACGCTAAAGTATGGGCATCGACGAGCTGACCCTGAATTTGAATTTGCTGACCGTTATAGCTGGCGACAAAGCCTTGATCCTGAGTGCGGAACTGAACTTTCAGGTTGATGCCATTGCGTTGTAATTGCACTGTATGGCTATTTTGCTGGTTTAGGCGCCAGAATGCTTGCTGCTGCCATACCGGATTGCTTGGAGCGGGATTCTGTGCTTGACGTGCCAGGAGCTCAATCAGTGCGGCACTAACTACCAGTTCGGCACGGATATCCGCAGAAGGTTTGAGCAGAAATTCTTCTTCACGTTGAATCAGGCCGGTATCTAAATGTGCATTTTTAAACGAGTCACACAGCACTAGGCGATCTAGAAAAGCAATATTGTTACCCAGACCATCGACATGGAACTGACCCAGTGCATGGTGCATCTGGGTTAGGGCTGCTTCACGGTTTTTGCCCCAGACAATCAGTTTGGCAATCATCGGATCATAATAAGTGCTGATCTCGTCGCCCTCGACAATACCGCTATCGACACGTACACAGTCACTTTGCTCCGGATAATGCAGGTAGCTGATCTGACCAATCGCAGGAATAAAGCCTTTTTCCGGTTCTTCGGCATAGACACGGGCTTCGAGTGCATGTCCATGAATCTGTAATTCATACTGCTGCTTTGGTAAAGGCTCACCAAAAGCCACGCGCAGTTGCCATTCCACCAGATCCTGTCCGGTAATCATTTCAGTGACCGGATGTTCAACCTGAAGACGGGTGTTCATTTCCATGAAGTAAGCTGTGCCGTCTTGCTCCACGATAAACTCGACTGTACCGGCACCGACATAATTTACTGCACGCGCAGCATCGATTGCCGCCTGACGCATCGCCTCCAGTTTGTCTTCCGGCATTTTCGGTGCAGGCGCTTCTTCCAACACTTTCTGATGGCGACGCTGTACCGAGCAATCACGTTCGAACAGATGTACATAATTGCCGTGGGTATCACCAAACACCTGCACTTCAATATGACGTGGCTGAATCACATAACGTTCAATCAGAACGTCTTCATTGCCAAAACTTGAACGTGCTTCACTCTTGCATGAAGCAAGCGAGCTAAGAAAATCTTCGCTGCGTTCCACCAGACGCATGCCTTTACCGCCACCGCCGGCACTGGCCTTGATCAGTACCGGATAGCCAATATTGTCTGCCTGCTGTTTCAGGAAGTCGGCATCCTGATTGGTCCCATGATAGCCGGGGGTTAGAGGCACACCGGCTTTTTCCATCAGCGCTTTAGAGGTGGCCTTTAGACCCATTGCCAGAATGGCATCGACTGGCGGGCCAATAAAGACAATATTGTTGTCCTGACAGGCCAAGGCAAACTGGTCATTTTCGGACAGGAAACCATAACCGGGGTGAATCGCCTGGGCACCAGTGTTTTTGGCTGCCTGAATAATGCGATCAATTTGCAAATAACTTTGTGCTGCTGGCGATTCACCAATATAGATCGCTTCATCGGCCAGTTTGACATGTTGTGATAGTGCATCGGCATCGGAGTAGACGGCAACAGTAGCAATACCTAATTTCTTCGCTGTACGAATGACACGGCAGGCAATTTCACCACGGTTGGCAATTAAAATCTTTTCAAACATCGTAGGATCCTTCTTGTTGTTATGCCGTGGTCTTGATCCAGGCCGGGCTTTGTTTGTTCAAAAATGCATTCAGTCCATTTTTCGCCTCATCTCCCTGGCGAATATGGGCAATATGCTGTGCTGTTTTAAGCAGTAAATCTTCGGTCAAAACCTGTTGGTCAACCAGTTGGATCAACTGTTTCGATGCGCTCTGTGCAGCAGGACCACCCAGTAAAAGTGCTTCCACAATTTCATCAATTTTGCTGTCGAGCTGTTCTGGTGTAGTAACTTCATGCGCAAGACCAATGCTTTTGGCCTGTTCAGCAGTAATCCGCTCGGCGGTCAGGAAATAACGTGAGGCCTGACGGGCACCAATCGCACGAATCACATAAGGGCTGATGGTCGAAGGTGCCAGACCTAAGCGAACCTCGGAAGTGGCAAACTTGGCATCTGTACTGGCCACACAAATATCACAGGCTGAGGCCAGCCCCATGCCGCCACCAAAGGCAATGCCGTGTACCCGGGCAATGGTTGGCTGTTTTAAGGTCGCCAGACTTTGCAGCATTTTTGCCAGTTTGAGAGCATCCGCTTCGTTGTCTGCCTGTGATGCCTGACCTGCCTGTTTCATCCAGTTCAGATCCGCGCCAGCAGAGAAACTCTTGCCTCGGCCTGCCAAAATCACCACACGCACATCATCATGGTCATTTAAAGACCGGAAACAGGCATGCAGTTCTTCAATCACCTGGGTATTAAAAGCATTGTGCAGTTCGGCACGGTTAATCCAGACTGTCGCGACCTGATCCTGCTGTTCGAGCTGTAAAAATTGATATGTCATTTTGTCACCCCTTACATGCGGAACACGCCGAATTTGGTTGGCTGGATGGGCGCATTCAGTGCCGCAGCCAGACTCAAGGCCAAGACTTCACGCGATTGCGCTGGATCAATCACACCATCATCCCATAAACGCGAAGACGCATAATAAGGGTGGCCTTGGCGTTCGTATTGGTCACGGATTGGTTGTTTAAACTGGTCTTCTTCTTCAGCTGACCAAGTTCCGCCTTTTTGCTCAATCTGGTCACGTTTTAAGGTCGACAAGACGCTGGAGGCCTGTTCACCGCCCATCACTGAAATACGCGAGTTTGGCCAGGTCCACATAAAGCGTGGCGAGTAAGCGCGTCCACACATACCATAGTTGCCTGCACCAAAAGAACCGCCAATCACTAGAGTCAGTTTCGGTACATTGGCATTGGCGACGGCCATCACCAGCTTAGCACCATTTTTGGCAATGCCTTCATTTTCATACTGGCGGCCGACCATAAACCCGGTAATATTTTGCAGGAAAATCAGCGGAATATTGCGCTGGGTACACAGTTCAATAAAATGTGCGCCTTTTTGGGCAGACTCGGAAAATAGAATGCCATTATTGGCAATAATCCCGACCGGCATGCCATAGAGCTTGGCAAAACCGGTCACCAGGGTAGTGCCGAAACGTGCCTTGAACTCGTCAAAACGTGAGCCATCGACAATACGCGCTATCACTTCACGGATATCAAAAGGCTTGCGCGCGTCACTCGGCACAATGCCGTACAGTTCCGAACTGTCAAACAGCGGCGCTTCGATTTCATCTGCGGTCTTGTTTGGCTTTTTGTTCAGGTTGGCCACGATGTTGCGGGCAATCGCAAGTGCATGTTCATCGTTTTCAGCCAGATGATCAGCCACGCCAGACAAACGGGTATGCACATCACCACCACCGAGATCCTCACTGGACACCACTTCACCAGTAGCTGCCTTAACTAGAGGAGGGCCGCCTAGGAAAATGGTGCCCTGATTGCGGACAATAATGGTTTCATCTGACATGGCAGGCACATAAGCACCGCCTGCAGTACAGCTGCCCATCACCACTGCAATTTGGGCGATACCTTGGCTCGACATACGTGCCTGATTGTAGAAAATACGGCCGAAGTGATCGCGGTCTGGAAATACTTCATCCTGTAAAGGCAAATATGCACCGCCTGAATCCACCAGATAAATACAAGTCAGATGGTTCTGTTCGGCAATTTCCTGGGCACGTAAATGCTTTTTCACTGTTAATGGATAATAAGTACCGCCTTTCACCGTAGCATCATTGGCGATGATCATGCAGGTCACACCCTTGACCTGACCAACACCAGCGACCACACCTGCGGCAGGAACATCATCCTGATACACCTGATAGGCAGCCAGCTGACCAATTTCCAAAAAAGCTGTGCCTGGATCAATTAAATGATTAATCCGTTCACGGGGGAGTAATTTGCCACGGTCCAGATGTTTTTGACGGGCAGTTTCGCCACCACCCAAAGCAATTTTTTCAACTTTCTGTTTTAGGTCATCCACCAGTTGCAGCATGGCAGTCTGGTTGGTTTTAAACTCTTCACTACGTATATTGATTTTGCTCGATAACTGATTCATGACCAACATCCTTGTTTTATTCTAAGTGTTAAGGTTTAGGCTGTTTCGTTGAAAAGTTCACGGCCAATCAGCATGCGGCGGATTTCTGAAGTACCGGCGCCAATTTCATACAGTTTGGCATCACGCCATAAACGGCCGGCAGCAAATTCGTTGATATAACCGTTACCACCTAAAGTCTGAATGGTTTCTCCTGCTATCCAGGTCGCTTTTTCAGCAGCATATAAAATGGCACTGGCAGCATCTTTACGCAGGCTACGGCTATGCTCAGCTTTGTCACATTCAGCACCGACCGCATAAACCAGTGCCTTACAGGCTAGCCAGGTCGAATACATGTCGGCAATTTTGCCTTGCATTAACTGGAATTCGCCCAGCGCCTGACCAAACTGTTTACGGTCATGAATATATGGAATCACGGTATCCATACAGGCATCCATAATCCCCAGTGGGCCAGCACTGAGGACCGCACGTTCGTAGTCCAGACCACTCATCAGCACTTTAGTCCCATTGCCGACACCGCCAAGCACGTTTTCTTTCGGAACTTCGACATTGTCAAAAAATAGGGGATAAGTATTGGAACCACGCATGCCCAGTTTGTCCAAATGTGTGCCATGACTGAAACCTGGCATATTTTTTTCAACCAGAAAGGCGGTCATACCTTTGGCACCTGCTTGTAAATCGGTTTTGGCATAGACGACAAGTACATCGGCATCACCACCATTAGTAATCCACATCTTGGAACCGTTGAGTAGATAATGATCGCCTTTATCTTCAGCTTTCAGTTTCATGCTGACTACATCTGATCCGGCATTTGGCTCAGACATTGCTAATGCACCGACATATTCGCCAGAAATCAGTTTTGGCAGGTAACGCTGCTTCTGTTCTTCATTACCATTTCGCTTAATTTGGTTTACACATAGGTTAGAATGGGCACCATAGGACAAACCAATGGATGCTGAAGCACGGGAAATTTCTTGCATGGCAATAATATGGGCCAGATACCCCAGATTGGTACCGCCATATTCCTCACTGACCGTTAAACCAAGTAGACCCATATCACCAAATTTTTTCCAGAGGTGAGCCGGGAATTCATTGTCACGGTCAACTTGCTGGGCAATTGGGGCAATTTCCTTGGCGCAAAATGCGGCCACTGAATCACGAAGCGCAATAAGAGTTTCATCCAAACCGAAATCCAAGCTTTGTAAATTCATTCTTCATCCATCCTGAGGTTATATTTGTTGTGTCCAAAAAAGCATTGTTGTTGTGCTTGTGGTTTTAACATACAACGAAAAAATAAAAAAGTGAATCTATATTCACAAAATGATTTACAATTCATTTTATCTTGTTGAGATTAATTTTATGAGTTATAAAAGATCATCATTGATGCAGGAACGAATGGAACAAAATCGCCTGTCGATTTTGGAATCTGCTCGTGAACTGATTATTCAAGGGGGCTTGAAGGAGGCATCGATTCAGGCGATTGCAGAACGCGCAGGCGTTTCTACAGGGCTGGTCTATCGATATTTCGAAAGCAAAAGCCAGATTTTAATTGAGGTTTTGTCGGCCGCGATTCAGCATGAAGTCGGAATTCTGAACCATATTGCCGAGTCAGATTTATCGCCAAAACTGAAATTGCAAAAATCTGTTACAACTTTTGTCAAGCGTGCCATGAATAGCCCCCAATTGGCGTATTCACTGATGTTCGAACCGGTCGATCCGGAAATGGAACATGAGCGTTTTCGCAGTAAGCAGCTGCTCAAGCAGAGCATTAAGGAAATTCTGGCCGAAGGAAAGGTCAATGGAGAATTCGAATTTGAAGATTTGAATACGGCAGCATTAGGTGTGGTTGGTGCCATGACCTTTGTCGTGATTGAACCTTTAAATCCGTCCCGAAATGTCATGTTTGATCAGAAGTATAAGGATCACTTTGTCAAACAGATTGCCGATTTTTGTGTCAACGCAGTACGTGGGCAGGAGGAAAATTTACAAGCATAAACACACAAAAAACCGGTACACAGACAAGGTCGTCGTGGTCATAAAACAATTAGTAAAGTTGAAAATCAGAATTACAAAGAATCAAGGAGATCGATTCAATGACACAAGTACGGTTAAGCTATGCCTATGGAACCAGCAGCCAGCCTTTATTGGGCATGACGATTGGTGAAAAATTTGATCAGGCTTGCGAGCAGTATGCAGAACGTGATGCAGTGGTGAGCCTGCATCAGGACATACGCCTCAGTTACCGTCAGCTACAGGAGCAAGTCAATGCCTTTGCCTGTCAGCTGCTGAAACTGGGTATGCAAAAAGGTGACCGTCTGGCGATCTGGTCGCCGAACTGTGTGGAATGGACCATTACCCAGTTTGCAGCCTTCAAGGCAGGCATTATTCTGGTGAATTTAAATCCAGCTTATAAAAGCAACGAGCTTGAATATGTGCTGAATAAAGTCTCTTGTAAGGGACTGGTGATTGCAGCGCAGTTTAAGACGACGGACTATCAGGAAATTCTGACTAAAATTGCACCGGAATTGCAGGAAACCGAAGGTAAATTCCTTAATGCAGAGCGACTGCCACATTTAAAGCATGTGATTAAAATTGATGATCAGCAGCATACCGGCATCCACCGTTTTCAGGATTTACTAAGCTCGCCTAGTGCGCAAGAGTTGGAACAACTGCAACAGATCTCCAGTGAATTGCAGTTTGATGAAACGATTAATATCCAGTTTACCTCGGGCACTACGGGCAATCCGAAAGGCACCATGTTGACCCATAATAATATTTTAAATAATGGTTATTTTGTCGGTGAAGCCATTCATTTAGGGCCAGAAGACCGTGTCTGTATTTCAGTGCCTTTATTCCACTGTTTTGGTATGGTGATGGGTAATCTGGCCTGTATTACGCATGGCTCTGCCATGATCTATCCGTCTGCCGTGTTTAATCCGCTGGAAACCTTAAAAGCCATCCAGCAGGAAAGATGTACCGCGGCTTATGGTGTGCCGACTATGTTTATTGCGGTGCTGGAACATGAGCAGTTTGATGAGTTTGACCTGTCCAGTCTGCGTACGGGGATTATGGCGGGTAGTCCATGTCCGCAAGAGATCATGCAGCGTGTGATTGAACGGATGCATATGTCTGAAATCACGATTTGTTATGGCATGACCGAAACTGCGCCAGTGAGTGCACAAAGCTCAACGGCAGATAGTGTCGAGCGACGTGTCAGTACGGTTGGCCGGGTACATCCGCATCTGGAAGTTAAAATTGTCGATGAAAATGGCAAGGTGGTTCCACGTGGTCAATTGGGTGAGCTATGTGTACGTGGCTATTCGGTGATGTTGGGTTATTGGGAAGATCAGGACAAAACCCAGGAAGTGATTGATGCGGCGCGCTGGATGCATACCGGTGATATTGCTGAAATGGATGATGAAGGCTTTGTGAAAATCAAGGGTCGAATCAAGGATGTCGTCATTCGTGGCGGAGAAAACCTGTTCCCGAAAGAAATCGAAGATTTCCTTTATACCCATCCTGCCGTTTCAGATGTACAGGTGATCGGTGTGCCAGACCATAAATATGGTGAGGAACTTTGTGCTTGCATCATCCTGCATGAAAATGATCCGTGTACTGAGGAAACTATCCGTCAGTATTGTAAGGAGCATATTTCTCACAATAAAGTGCCACGTTATGTGCGTTTCTTCCAGGAATTTCCAATGACGGCTTCCGGTAAGGCGCAGAAGTTCAAATTGCGTGAATTTATGCGTGAAGAGCTGAACTTGAAAGAGATTGCTTAAATTGTATTGATGCGATTCTTAAATGGGGCAAAGCA
Organism: Acinetobacter lwoffii; assembly: GCF_049367455.1. GTDB lineage: Bacteria > Pseudomonadota > Gammaproteobacteria > Pseudomonadales > Moraxellaceae > Acinetobacter > Acinetobacter lwoffii_W. The sequence goes on along the minus strand of NZ_JBMPXW010000001.1, from coordinate 297,915 downwards.
GTATTTAATGCATACATTGCCTCCATTTGTATAAAGGTTTCGATATCAATGTTTAGGCTTTTCTTACTTTTGATAGGCCAAAAGTAAGCAAAATCCCTTTATTTTGCTGAAGGGACTTCCATGTCCCTCAGCAAAATGGCGACATCCATGTCGCCGGGCCTATGATCAAATTTCAAGAAAACAGCAAATAAGATCAAGCTACAAGATTTAAATATTCAATCTATCTAAATACCCGCCTGAGTTTTAGATTCGTGCATAGATTTAGAGTAAAAATATGGCAAAAAACTTTCATAGTGAAGTCGTCGTCGCCAGTTATGACGATCACATCCGTAAACTGATTCCCGGTTATGAACTTGTACATCAGCAGATTGAAGCAATTCTCAGCACTGAACTCCAGGAAACCGCTCATATTTTGGTAGTGGGCTGCGGGACGGGTTATGAACTGTCTTATTTATTGCAGCGTTATCCAGACTGGATCTTTACTGCAATTGATCCATCAGCAGCTATGCTGGAACAGGCCAGTAAAAATCTGAATTCTATAGATCGACAAAGGGTGAAATTCGTCCAAAGTATGATTCAAGATTTGAATCAGCCAGATACGTTTGATGCTGCGTTAGCCATTCTGGTGGCACATTTCATTTCAAATTCCGAAAAAAACGGATTTTTTCAGGCTATCCAGCAGTGTCTTAAAACCAATGGTCTTGCATTGACCTATGACCTGATGCAACCCGAAGATCAGCAAGACATCAAAATTATGCAGAAGCTGGCACAACAGACAGGGTTAAGCGTGGTGCAAAGTAACAAGATGGTTGAACGCTTGGAGCAGGATTTTCACTTGTTATCTGCACAAAATTTTAAAGCGCTTTTAACCAAAGTCGGATTTAAACAGTGCAAGATTTATTGTCAAATCATGAATTATCATGGCTTTTTGATACGAAAATAAAGATCAAAGAACTTTTTGCAAATTCTAAAGTTTAAGAGAATATTCAGGGAAGTATTAAAACAATGTCGGCATATTACAGTTTTATTCAGCGCGAACAGCATCCAGATGGCAGTACTACGGCTTATTACCGTTCAAATATTCATGCACAAGGTGCATGGAATCCGCATGAGCAGCACATGGCACCAGCCACTGGTATTCTATGCGTCGAACTGGAACAGTTTCAGCCACGTGCTGACATGCGTATTGGTCGGGTCGGGCTGGATATTTTTGGCCTGATAGCCTTTGGTGAATTTTCTATTACTACGCGCATGATCCGTCCGGGTAAAACCATCGAGCTGGTTGAAGCTGAAATGTGTGCCAATGGTAAAACCTGTATCGTGGCACGCGCGTGGAGAATGCTGACTTCAGATACCAAGGCCATTGCCGGAGTGGAAGACTTTCCAATCGAAAGTCCAGAATATTTACCGGTTTGGGAGGGTATGCGCTGCTGGCCGGGTGGTTATATCCAGAGTATTGAAACCCGGGCACATGCTGACCATCGTGCAGGCAAGGGGATTGTCTGGCTCAGAAATTCGCTGGACATGGTGGAAAGACAGCCCACTACAGACTTTAGTCGTTTGCTCGGTATGGTCGATACTGCCAATGGCATCGTGCCACGTCAGGACCCGAATTCCGGTTGGGGATTTCCGAATCTGGACCTGCAGATTCATATGCACCGTCTGCCGCAGGGTAAATGGCTGGGACTGGAAGTGGTGCAGCAATATGGTGAAGATGGTATCGGTCTGACTAGCGGGATTCTGCATGATGTTCATGGACCTTTTGGCCGAAGTGAACAGATTCTGACCCTGCGAAAGTTCTAAAGCCTATTCAAAAACATCAAGGCCAATTGCCTCAATCTGTATTTATTGGCATGCTGTGCGCAATGAGTCAGGAACAGCACAAGATGCGGATCAGTATGATTGGGGCAGGGCGAGTGGCATATCATCTTGCCCGTGTATTTTCAGCACAACATGAGATCGTACAGATCTACAGTCGAACCCTAGAAAAATCACAGCAACTGGCTGAGCAATTCAACGCTCAGGCCATCGCTCAGCCTCAACAGCTGGATCATGAGGTGGATCTGGTCATTATCGCGGTCAGTGATCAGTCGATTGCCAGCGTCATTGAACGGATTCATCCGCATCTGCAGCAGAATCTGATCGTACATACCTCTGGCAGTACCCATCTCGATTTACTGAAAAATGTGCATGCGCGTGCAGGCGTATTTTATCCTTTACAGACCTTTAGTCTGGAACGCCAGATTGATTGGCAGCAGACGCCACTATTTATTGAGGCGGAGAATGAACAGGACCAAATCCTGTTATTAGAACTGGCAAATAGCCTAAGCAATCGTGTTTATACTTATAATTCTAGTCAACGTCTCAGTTTGCATCTTGCAGCGGTATTTGCCTGTAACTTTGCCAATTATTGTTATGACATGGGCAAGCAGGTGGTTGATGCACAACAGGTCGATTTTAGTTTGTTGTATCCCTTGATGCTGGAAACTGCCAATAAAGCCACTCAGAATGATCCCAAAAAAATGCAGACCGGCCCAGCGATGCGTGGTGATCAGAATATTTTGAATATGCATCAGCAGATGTTATCCAATATGCAGCGAGAAGATTTGAAAAATGTCTATCAGTTGTTGAGCCAGCAGATTCTCACGCGTCATCAGAAATGAAGAAGCGAATGATTTACCTACGGAGCAGGGTTCAAAGGCAAATTTTTCCCATAAAAAAGCGCTGAATAATCAGCGCTTTTTTGAGTCTTAGATTAAGAAATTTTCTTGAAGATAAAATCATTAATCTTGTGACCGGCTTCGATGCCGCGACGTTCAAACTTGGTTTGCGGACGCCATTCCGGACGAGGGTAGCTGTTGCCTTTGCCCGCCAGATTTTCCAGTCGTGGACGTTCTTCCAATACTTCAATCATCCATTCCGCATACGGTTCCCAGTCCGTTGCAGCATGGAAAGTTCCGCCAAGTTCTAGCTTTTGCTCCACCAGTGGCATACGGTCATGCGAAACAAAACGGCGTTTAAAATGACGCTTTTTCTGCCATGGATCAGGGAAGTACAATTGCACAGTATTGATACTGTAGTCTGGCATTTCACGTAATACCTGAATTGCATCTGCATCCAGTACACGTAAATTCGTTAGGCCTTCAACACCTGCTTCGTAAATGCATTGCGCAATACCCGGTACATGCACTTCAATCCCGACAAAGTTACGCTCAGGATTGGCTTTGGCCATCAATACCAGTGAACGGCCCATCCCAAAACCGATTTCTACAGTCAAAGGGCGCTCTGGATGTTCAAAGTGCTGACGCAAATCACCCACTGGATATTCCAAAATTAAGTGACCATATTGTTCAAGCGCAGTACGTTGAGAGGTGTTTAACGGCATTGAGCGGCGCATAAACGTCACGATTTCACGGTGCTCGCTTAAGTTTTCCAGCTCCACGACTTGCTGGTCTAATTGATCGTTCGACATAACTTTGGCAAATCTAAAAATTCAGAATGCGGTATTTTAAGTCCTGAGCCGAGCAAGTCAAACTTTTCTCGGTATTTCTCCATAAAAATTGGCGAGATCTTCCAGATAAAATAAAAAAGCCAATTGAGGCTCTTTTATTAATCACCGTTCATCAGCTACTAAACCGGTCAATCAGTGTACTGCTGGCTTCATTTAAACCGATCACTGTTACGTCTATATTTTGGGCTTTAAATTTCTGGATCACATTATTCAACATGTTCACTGAGGTCACATCCCAGATATGCGCGTGGGTTAAATCCAGTTCGACATGCTCAAGCTTTTCCTTAAAATCAAAGAACTGATAGAATTTTTCTGTACTGCTGAAGAATATCTGTCCGGAAATAATATAGCTACGTGAATTGACCGTATTTAAATACGTATAGACATGTATAGTTCTTTCCAGTTTATTAATAAAGAACAGGGCAGAGAGCAATACGCCGACAAATACACCAAGCGCCAGATTATGAGTGGCAAGCACGACAATAATCACGGCAATCATCACGGTATTAAATTCTAGCGGATGTTTGCTGAATTGCTTGATTGCTCCCCATTGAAAGGTGGTAAATGCCACCATAATCATGATCGCAACCAGAGCTGCCATTGGGATATAAGCCAGCCAGTCTTTCAAAAAAACCACGAGACACAGCAGAAACACGCCAGCGACCAGAGTCGATAAACGGGTACGTGCCCCTGAAGACACATTGATAATTGACTGGCCGATCATGGCACAACCGGCCATCCCGCCCATAAAGCCGCTGACAATATTGGCCATACCCTGACCACGACATTCCTGATGACGGTCACCTTCAGTTCCGGTCACTTCATCAATGACCGTAGTGGTCATCATGCTTTCCAGCAAACCGACAGTCGCCAAGGTAAAGGAATAAGGCAGGATAATTTGCAAGGTTTCCAGATTGAGTGGAATCTCGGGAAGCAGGAATACTGGCAAAGTATCCGGGAATTGTCCAAGATCGCTCACGGTACGCATATCTGCACTTAACAACAGCGCCAACCCGCTTAATACGATAATACAGATTAAAGGTGAGGGAATGGCTTTGCCAATTTTCGGGATATACGGAAACAGATAAATAATTGCCAGACCAATCGCAATAAACAGATAACCGGTGCTATCCATCCGGTTAATTTCCGGGATTTGTGCCACAAATATCAGGATCGCCAAGGCATTCAAAAATCCGTATACCACCGCCTGCGATACAAAGCGCATTAATTTAGCGACTTTAAAATAACCCGCAATGACCTGAATGATGCCGGTCAGAATTGTGGCAGCCAACAGATATTGCAAACCATGTTCTTTTACCAAGGTAATCATCAAAAGTGCCATTGCGCCTGTAGCCGCAGAGATCATGGCAGGACGGCCACCAAAAAAGGCAATGGATACTGCAATGCAGAAAGAGGCATATAAACCGACTTGCGGATCGACACCGGCAATGGCAGAGAAGGCAATTGATTCAGGAATCAGGGCAAGTCCCACCACCAGACCTGCCAATACATCTGTGCGGATATTGGAAAACCATTCTTCTTTTTTCAGGCTAATCACGAAATATCATCTAAATTTGGAAAACCTGTGTATGTTAAACAGATAGAGATAAAAATCTACACAAGATTGACTTGCAAAAGCCCGGAATATCCTGAATATTGAATGAGTAACTGCCCTGAGGTGACAGTTACGCTTTTTTGCAATTTACAGGTTTGATCACTTGAAAGTTTGTCAGAAGCGATTTAAAACATTGAGAAGTGTATAACAAGGATCAGAAATGAAGCTTTACTATTCACCAGGTGCCTGCTCACTGGCAGCACATATTATTTTAAATGAAATTAATGTTGATTTTGATTTGGAACGTGTTGATTTAAAAACACATAAAACAGAAAAAGGTACGGATTATTACGAAGTTAATCCTAAAGGCTATGTACCAGCTTTAGAAATTAACCCTGGTCTGATCCTGACAGAAAATGTTGCAATTCTACCGTTTCTTGCTCAACACGATCCAAAACAAGATCTGATTCCACCATCGGGCATGGGACGTGCCAAAGTGCTGGAATGGTTAGGTTATCTGAACTCTGAACTACATGATGCCTATGCGGTGTTCTTCGGTGGCAAGTTATCCGAAGATGAAAAGAAAAAAGCCTATGCAGAGGTTGATCGTCTATTGAGTTATATCGATAAAGCGATTGGTGAATCGGACAATGATTATCTGGTGGATGATAACTTTGGCCCTGCAGATGCGTATCTGTTTGTCTTGACCAACTGGTCGAACCAGATTGAGCATGATCTGAGTCCATATAAAAATATTATCCATATCCGTAATAAAGTCGCAGAACGTCAGTCTGTACAGATTGCCATGCGTGATGAAGGTCTGATTCCTTAATTACTGGAAAAAATAAAGGACTCAATTGAGTCCTTTATTTATGTTGATGAAAATTTATTTAAAGAAATAGCCGGTTTCCGGCGAGCTGGCATTGGCCATACGCTTACGCGGCATACGGCCTGCAAGAAAAGCTTCTCGGCCTGCTTCAACGGCTTTTTTCATCGCAGAGGCCATCAATACAGGGTTTTGTGCAGCTGCAATCGCCGTATTCATGAGTACACCATCACAACCCAGTTCCATCGCAATCGCAGCATCACTGGCTGTACCGACACCGGCATCGACCAGAACCGGGACTTTGGCATTTTCCTTGATGATTGACAGGGTGTGTGGATTCAGAATGCCCAGACCAGAACCAATCAGGCTACCCAATGGCATAATCGCGACACAGCCCATGCTTTCCAGCTCTTGCGCCACGATCGGATCATCCGAGGTATAAACCATGATCTCAAAGCCATCGTCAATCAAGGTGCGAGCGGCTTTCAATGTTTCAGTCACGTTTGGATAAAGCGTTTTTTCATCACCTAAAACTTCAAGTTTGACCAGATTGTGGCCATCGAGCAACTCACGCGCCAGCATACAGGTGCGGACGGCACTATTGGCATCGAAGCAACCTGCAGTATTCGGCAAAATGGTATATTTTTCCGGAGGAATCACTGATAGCAGATTCGGCTGGTCAGGATCTTGGCCAATATTGACCCGGCGAATAGCGACAGTGACAATCTCTGCACCACTGGTTTCAATGGCCTGCTGAGTTTCATTTAAATCTTTGTATTTGCCCGTGCCTACCAAAAGGCGTGACTGGAATTGGCGTGAACCAATCTGTAATAAATCTTGCATAATTGTCCCGAGTATTAGCCGCCACCGACCGCGTGAATAATTTCTATTTTGTCTGTATCGCAAATTGGCGTATCGCCCAATCTGCTTTTAGGAATAATCATTTCATTGACTTCAACTGCAAAACGCTTACCCTCAAGCGCCATACTCTGAATCAGTTCCAGCAGATTCTTGCAGTGAGTTTCCTGTTGTTCGCCATTGATGTAAATCATCATTCTAGCAACCCTCCATGATTAAGTGTTGTTCAAACTTATCTGGCGTATTTTAAAGCATTCCAGGCCAGAATTAACCATCCGGCAATCATTAAAGCCCCGCCGATGGGCGTAATAGCACCTAAACCGCGGGGTAATCCTAAGGCCATGATATACAGTGAGCCAGAAAACAGTAAAATGCCGACCTGAATCAGACCGAAGCTCCATTGAATGGGCAATGCAGGGATGACTTTCGCCAGTAAAGAAAGAATCAGTAGTCCTAAGGCATGATAGAAAAAATAATCCGTTGCCGTTTGCCACCAGCCGAGCTGTGCTTCAGTCGCCCGCGCTTTTAAACCATGTGCACCAAAAGCACCGAGCATGACTGCAAGTGCCAAATTAAGTGCTGAAATCGCAATCCACATTTGAATTGATCTTCCTGATAAAGTTTGCGCTCAACCTTAGCATAAATTCAAAATGCGGACATAAAAAAGCCTTCATCAAAGAAGGCTTTTTCGAGGTAAATCAGTAACAGAATTTGGTGTTAATTGGATGACATCGCCACTTTAATTTTTTCCATGGCATTTTTTTCCAGCTGACGAATACGTTCCGCAGAAACATTATATTCGGCTGCAAGCTCATGCAGGGTCGATTTCTCGTCATCTAGCCAGCGACGCTGCAAGATATTACGTGAACGATCATCTAGCTGATCCATGGCTTCATGCAGGGCAGAGGTGCTTTGCTCCTCATAGTCTTCATTTTCAATCAGACGAGCCGGGTCATAACGATTATCTTCAAGATATAACGCTGGTGCCACATGGGTGGAACCTTCATCATCGTCATCGCTTGATGCATCAAAAGCCGCATCATACGCCGTCAGACGGCCTTCCATTTCCAGTACTTGTTCTGGTGTGACATTTAAATCATTGGCAATAGACTGTGCTTCTGCGAGCGTCAACTTTTTCGATGATTTCTTCAGGCTGCGCAGATTAAAGAACAGTTTACGTTGCGCTTTAGTGGTGGCGATTTTCACAATACGCCAGTTACGGATCACATATTCGTGAATTTCCGCCTTGATCCAGTGCACGGCAAATGACACCAGACGTACGCCCATATTCGGGTCAAAACGTTTTACAGCTTTCATCAGGCCCAGGTTGCCTTCCTGAATCAGGTCGCCTTGTGGCAAACCATAACCTGCATAACTACGCGCAATATGTACTACAAAACGCAAATGCGACATGACCAGCATTTTCGCTGCATCTAAATCTTGGTCATAATAATAGCGTTCAGCCAACTCTTTTTCTTGTTCGGCCGTTAAAATCGGAATCTGATTGACAGTGCTGATATAAGCACCGAGGTTGACACCTGGCGCCGATAATGACAGGGGCATTAACTGATTGCGGCTGTCACTCATGTGTTCTCCTTGAAGTGCGGGATAACCCTAAACTAGGTTTTATCTTAATCCAATCTCTCCGCAAATAATGGATATTTGGGTAGAGAAATGTAAAAAAGTATACGAAAGTGAAGATCAACAGTTTAATTGAAAATTTTTAAGATTCAATTAAGTAGTGAAACTCTGTATCAGAAATTTTTTTAAATTCAAGCTTGAGCTGATGCAGCTGACAATAGCGGCTGACATCTGTCTGGCTATGCGGATCAGATGATTTCAGCAGGAATGTTTTCTGATTTCCGGCCTTTAGTGCGCGCTTTAACATTAATAGCGGCATCGGGCACGGTTTTCCCATAGCGTCTATAAGGCTGAATTGCGCTGGATATTCGGACATTGCGGTTTTATTTAGATAGCAGAAAAGGCTATAAATAGTAGCAAATATGATGCCAGAACCAAACTGGTTTCAGAAAAAGAAGATCTAAATGACTTTATAAAGTCTTTTGACAATTTTCATGAAAAAAATAACTAAATCAAACAGAACATGCTAAAAAAAATCTATTAATTGTGATAAACCCATGTTAAGCTCGTTGCGTATTTGGGACTTTGAATAAACAAAGTGATTGTTTTTCACCCTATTACATAAATGGATGTAACCGGGATTTTGTTGATAGTTTTACAGAATGATTACAAGCTTAAAAATAATATTTTCAAACTTGTTTGCTCTGCTGTTTGCAACACCGGGTGGTCCTTCTTTTAGTTTCAATGAGGATTAACTTATGACAGCTGCTCGCGAACAAGGCGTAGTTAAGTGGTTTAACGATACTAAAGGCTTCGGCTTTATTCAACGTAATGGCGGCGATGACGTATTCGTTCATTTCCGTGCTATCCAAGGTGACGGTCACCGTTCACTTCGTGACGGCCAACGTGTTGAATTCAGTGTTGTTAAAGGCCAAAAAGGCTTTCAAGCTGAAGAAGTTCAACCATTAGACTAATCTTCGGATTAAGCTAAAAAGAAAACGCTCCAATATAACTTGGGGCGTTTTTTGTTTATACTATCCCTATCTTAGTGATTACCCAATTAGAGCACCGCTTTATGTCATCTGGTTTTGAAACCTTAAATTTACATCCCAATCTAAAAAAAGCGATTGATGCTTTAGGCTTTACCACCATGACGCCTATCCAGCAGAAGGTTTTGAAATTCACGCTGGCAGGACATGATGCCATTGGCCGTGCACAGACAGGTACAGGCAAAACTGCTGCCTTTTTAATTAGTATCATGAATGATCTCTTAAATAATCCGATTCAGGAACAACGCTATCGTGGTGAGCCACGTGCGCTGATTTTGGCACCGACCCGTGAACTGGCGTTACAGATCGAAAGCGATGCACAGGATCTGGCGAAATATGCTGGTCTCAATGTGGTGACCTTGCTGGGTGGTGTGGATTTTGACAAGCAAAAGAACCAGCTTAATAAAGCGCCTGTCGATATTATGGTGGCAACACCGGGTCGTCTGATTGATTTTGTAGAACAAAAAGAAGTCTGGCTGGATCAGATTGAATTTTTGGTCATTGATGAAGCTGACCGCCTATTGGATATGGGTTTTATTCCTTCAGTAAAGCGCATTGTACGTTTCTCGCCGCGTAAAGAACAACGTCAGACTCTGATGTTCTCTGCTACTTTTAGTTACGATGTATTGAATCTTGCGCAGCAATGGTTGTTTGAACCGGTCACAGTTGAAATTGAACCGGAAAAGAAAACCAATGCCGATGTCGAGCAGCGGGTTTATATGGTCGCTAAGGCGGACAAATATAAATTGTTGCAAGAAATCCTGCGTGATGAGCCGATTGAAAAAGTCATGATTTTTGCCAACCGTCGTGATCAGGTGCGCAAACTTTATGATCATTTAAAACGTGATGGCTATAAAGTAGTGATGCTGTCTGGCGAGATCGCTCAGGACAAACGTCTGAAAATGCTGGATCAGTTCAAAAATGGTAAACATAACATTATGATTGCAACGGATGTGGCAGGTCGTGGCATTCATGTTGATGGTGTATCGCATGTGGTGAACTTCACCTTGCCGGAACAGTCGGATGATTATGTGCATCGTATTGGCCGTACCGGTCGTGCGGGAACCAGTGGTGTGAGTATCAGTTTCCTTGCAGAAGATGATGCGTTCTATCTGCCAGAAATTGAAAAAGCCATTGGGCAAAAATTGCCTTTGACCCGTCTGGAAGGTTATTGTTAATCCAGATCATAGAAAAACCGCTCTTGAAGAGCGGTTTTTTATTGCGCTGTGGTTTAAGGCTTATTTGGCCTGACAGCGGAATGTAAGCACCGTCTGATAATCATCATTCTGGTTTAAACCAGTATTGGTACCTGCGATATTGCCAAGGACAGTAGCTGCTGCCTGAATCATCTGACCTGTTTGTTCATCGACCACGCCTTTTAAAGCGCCGTTATAAGCTGTCTTTTCATCTACAATAATTGGGGTTGATCGAGAGCCACAGGCTTTATTGGCCGCAGTAATCGCGTTGTTTTTCGAAGTCAGTTGATTTTTACCTAATCCGGTCACTTCATACTGGTTATTTTCCTTTTGCACTGCCAATGCAGTTGGATTTGATGCACAGGCACTAAGCAGTAATGCGGAAATAGCTAATCCGCTGAAAGCGATTGTTTTTTTCATCATGAAATCTCAAGTAAATACGATGCTGAATATTTCAACACAGCAAGCAGCGCAGATTTTGTAGCTGTTGTATAGGTTTGGCAATTTTTGGTATAGCTCTATGTGAGTTAGGTGAAAAATAGAGCAGCACAGGATTGAAAAACCAAGCAACTTTATCTTCAAATTGTGATGAGCGTGCTGAATCGCTATGAAGTTTCTAGCGTATTTTTCTTTGAATATGCTAATCTTGAGTATGGTTTTTTAAGTGTAGATATACAAGGCAATGACGGAATCTGCGATTGACATCGTTCATCAAAATATTCACCAACGGCAATCGATTGGTCATCTGCTGGCACCCGCACCCAATGCAGAACAACTGGAAAGAGCCTTTCAAGCGGCATTAACTGCACCCGATCATCATCGGCTCAAGCCGACCACATTTGTGGTGGTTCCAGATAATCAGCGTGAAGCTTTTGGAGGGTTGCTGTCGCAGGCGCTCGTCGATTTGGGTGAAACTGAAACAGCGCAGATTGAGCGGGTCAAGAATCATCCATTTCGTGCGCCCTTATTGGTACTTGCCTTAACGCGTTTGCAGGATCATCCTAAAGTTCCGCATTTTGAACAAATCCTTAGTTCAGGCGCAGCCATTCAGAATTTTCTGTTGTCACTTCAGGTTCAGGGTTTCTCGACCATGTGGCGTAGCGGTGCTGTAGTCGAGTCTGGCCTGTTTAAGCAGGCATTGGGAATTTCAAAAGATGATCTGGTCTCAGGTATTATTTATATTGGCACTGCAGCAAAAGCAATTCCAGCACGCGCAGAGATTCAAACCGGTGATTTTGTCAGTTATTGGAACCAGAACAGCTAGTTTGCAGGGTATAACAGGATATTAAAAAATAAGATGTCAGAATTAAATTTCTCAAAACTGGTAGAACCGGTTGCAGTTGATCATAAGACAGCTTTAAGAGTCACGGTATTGGGTGGGGGCAGCTTCGGTACTGCAATGGCCAATACTGCAGTGCGTAATGGTTGCAATACCATGATCTGGATTCGTGATGAAGCAGTTGCGGCAGATATTAATGTCACGCATATCAATAAACGCTATTTGCCAGATTTTAAGTTAGAAGAAAATCTGCTGGCGGTGTCAGAACTAGAACAGGCTGTGCGTGATCGAGATATTATTTTAGTCGCTATTCCGAGCCATTCTTTCCGGGATGTCTTGCAGCAAATCAAACCTTTTATTACATCGCAAGCCGTGATCTCGCTGACCAAGGGTATTGAAGCCAAAACCTTTAGTTTCATGAGCGATATTATTCGTGAAGTGTTGCCTGAAGTGCCTTATGGCGTGTTATCAGGACCGAATTTAGCCAAAGAAATTGTGGCAGGACAGCCGGCAGGAACCGTGATTGCCAGCCAGTCCGAGCTGGTGCGTTATGCCGTACAACAAGCCTTACATAGTGCCTTGTTCCGCGTATTCGCCAGTGATGATGTGCATGGGGTAGAACTTGGGGGCGCATTAAAAAATATTTATGCTGTCGCGATGGGTATGGCCGCTGCGTATAACGTGGGTGAAAATACCAAGAGTATGATCCTGACTCGTGCCTTGGCTGAAATGAGCCGTTTTGCAGTAAAACTCGGTGCCAATCCGCTGACCTTTCTTGGGCTTTCAGGTGTGGGTGATTTGTTCGCAACCTGTAGCAGTCCGCTCAGCCGTAATTATCAGGTGGGTTATGCACTTGGCAAAGGTAAAACCTTGGAGCAGGCAACGACTGAATTGGGGCAAACGGCAGAAGGGATTAATACCATTGTGCAGGTCAAGGCACGTTCGGAAGAGCTCGATGTATATATGCCGATTACCTCGGCCTTGTATGATGTGATTTTTGAAGGTGCGCCACCACTCAATATTGCCTTGTCATTGATGAAAAACGGTCATCGAAGTGATGTTGAATTTGTCTTGCCACATCATCAAGTCTGATCTATAACACAGGGACTGTCTGCGAATTGTCATATTCGCTGCTTATCATGCAGGCAAAAGAATATAAGGAAATCAAATGCAACTGACTTTAGTTCGACATGGCGAGGCCGCGCCACCGATCAATGGTAATGACACCAAGCGACCTTTAACGGAGCGTGGTCATCAACAGGCTGAGCAAACTGCACAGTTCTTAAGGGATCTGATTAAGCCTGAAGTCTTTGTGGTCAGTCCGTTATTGCGTGCGCAGGAAACTCTGGCACATTTGCAGCAGTATTTTAAAGATGTGCCGGTGGTGATCTGTAATACCATCAAACCGGATGATGATGCTAAGGTCGCAGTGGAATGGTTGTCGCAACTGCCTTATGAGTCGATTGCAGTAGTGTGTCATATGAATGTGGTGGCACATATGTCTTCCATTCTGCTGGCTGAATCTTTTCAACCTTATGCATTGGCAGAAGCACGTATTTATGATCAGGCGGTGATTGCCCCTGGCTTATCCACACAGATAAAAAGCTTTAGTCCTACACTATAAAAAATTAATTAAAACGGCAGAACACAATCGATGTTGTATTTATGGATGCCTGAAGCCAATGGGGTTTGGCAATGGTCAACTGGGGAGTTCTGGAACACTGCGCACACACTTGAGCAGCTGATTCAGGATATACAGGCTCATCATGGCGAAGAGGCGGTGGTGTTTTTTCCTAGCCGTCATGTGCAAATTTTGCAGCAGACCTTGCCCAAGAGCCAATATAAGAAAATGGGCAATGATGGCATTAAATATTTGCTTGAAGAATACGTGGTGCTGCCGGTAGATGCTATGAAAGTGCTACATCATTTTCAGCAGCCGGATCAGATCAGCATTATGGGGGTTGCGAATTCTACGCTTGAGACCTTGCAACATGCTTTAAGCCTGATCCCAGTCAAGCTGGCAGCTTTATTGCCGGACTTTTTGGTGCTGCCGGTTCCTGATGCCAACCAGCGTGTGATTGCGCAAATCGGTGGACGTTTGCTGGTGCGCGAGTCGGAATATATCGGTCAGTCGCTAGATGATCTAAGCCTTTATCTGGATTATCAGTCCAAGGACCTCAGCTATAAGGTGAGCAACCTGAATCAGGAGCAGTTGCGTAGTCTTGAAGCACTCATCACTCAGGAGCAACTGGAGTCTTTTCAATATGGTATTCCTGTACTGAAAAAACCAAAACAGCATCCGTTTAATGTATTGCCTAAAGCAAAATCTGATGGTGCTATTTCCGGTTACTGGAAAGCCTGCGCGGCGGTTTTTCTGGGTATTTTGGCATTGCAGTTTAGTTATGATGCTGTGCGCTGGTATCAATATAAGAAAGTGGCGAATCAGACCGCCGCGCAAGCCATCGACCAGTTTAAATACTGGTTTGGACAGAATTATCCGGTCACCGAGCAGAATATCAAAAGTCAGTTTGAAGGGCAGTTGCGTCAAAGCCAGATTGCAGATACACACGCATTGCAGCTGATTAGTCGGGTGGGACCAGTCTTGATGCAAAATCAGATTGTGGCACAACGGGTGAATTATGATGCTTCTGTGCTCAGTATGGAACTTAAAGCCAATTCATCAGAAACGTTAAATGCACTGACCACACAATTAAGCCAGCAAGGCTTTAAGGTGGAGCTGGGGAATATTCAGGCCAGCGGAACAGCAGCAATCGGACTGGTGAGGATTCAATAATGAAAGGCATTGAAGCGCTACAAAATCGTATGGATCAGTCTTTTGAAAAGCTGAGCGATTATCTGGACAGCCTGTCGGTACGTGAACGGGTATTGGTGATTTTTACCACTGTTTTTGTAATTGTGGCGGCAGTCGGTTCTGCACTCTGGTTTATGCATCAGGCGGCAGACACCCAGCAAAAACGCTTAAATCAGCTGAAAGATACCATTGTCTGGATGCAAAGTAATGCAGTAACCATGAAACCGGCTGGGGACACGCAACTGGATGCTGCAGAAAAAGTACAGCGGGTCGCACAGCAGCAAGGATTGTCGGTGGCTTCCCAGCAAATGGAAGGAAAAATTCAATTGGCGGTCATGCATGAAAATTATGCAGTGCTGGCAAATTTCCTGACTCAACTGGCACAAATGGGGCTAAGTATCGAGAAAATGGAACTAAATAATGAGGCAGGACAGATTAAATTAACGGCGACCATACAATAAACGGTAAAAATAAAGATTTGCAAAGCATGGTTTTTTTGTCAGCCTATGCCTATAATATGCCGACTTAAAAAGCAGTAGACTTTTCTGGATATGTTGTATTCTCTAGCCCGCCCTTTGTTGTTTTCTTTAGCACCAGAGCGTGCACATGAGCTGACATTATCACTATTGAAATCATCCCATAAAATGGGCTTGATGCGTCAAAATGTTGCTGCGAAACCTGTGACCTGTATGGGAATCGAATTTCCCAATCCGGTGGGTCTTGCGGCAGGTTTGGACAAAAATGGTGCCTATATTGACGCCCTTGCCGGTCAAGGTTTTGGTTTTATTGAAATTGGTACCATTACCCCGCGACCGCAAGCCGGTAATCCTCATCCGCGTTTATTCCGTTTGCCACAGGCTAAAGCCATTATTAACCGTATGGGCTTTAATAATGATGGCGTGGATCAGCTGGTTGAAAATGTCAAAGCAGCCAAATTCAAAGGCATTCTCGGTATTAATATCGGTAAAAACGCTGATACTCCGGTAGAAAAAGCAGTAGATGATTACCTTATTTGTTTAGAAAAAGTCTATAATTATGCTTCTTACATTACCGTCAATATTTCTTCTCCCAATACCAAAAACCTGCGCAGCCTGCAAAGTGGTGATGCACTCACCGAACTGTTGGAAACGCTGAAAAACCGTCAACTTGAATTGGCTCAGGAATACCAGCATTATGTACCTTTGGTACTCAAAGTGGCGCCTGATCTGGATAACAGCGATATTGCCTTTATTGCCAAGCAGTTATTGCAATTCAAGATCGATGGCCTGATCGTGACCAATACCACACTGTCACGTGAAGGGGTAGAGGGTCTGGAGCATGCAGAGGAAGCGGGCGGTTTGTCTGGCGCGCCAGTATTTGAGAAAAGTACCGCATGCCTGGCTGCATTTGCTGCGGTATTAAAAGGACAAATTCCATTGATTGGTGTGGGTGGTATTCTTTCAGGTGCAGATGCTGTTGCCAAGAAACAGGCAGGCGCCAGCCTTGTACAGGTTTATAGTGGCCTCATCTATACCGGACCTAAACTTGTAAAAGATTGTGTAGACGCACTTTAAATCCTATGAATGCCATTGATATCTTTCTACTGATTATCTTGCTCATTGGAGGGCTCAACGGTTTGCGTCAAGGATTTATTAAAGCCTTTGCGAACTTAGTGGGATGGATCTTTGCCCTGATTGTTGCGGCAAAATATTCAACACTACTTGCGCCGTCTATGGTTGCTCTGAGTACAGATCCAGTTGTACAAAAGATTGCGGCCTTTGCTTTTATCGTCCTGCTGATTGTAGTTCTGACCTGGATCGTTACTGCACTGTTGAACCGTATTTTAAAGAGTCTTAAGCTGGGTCCCCTCAACCGTCTGGCAGGTGGTGTCTTTGGTAGCCTGAAAGGTCTGCTGATTGTCCTGATTACCATGCAGGGAATTGGCCCGTGGGTAGAAAGCTCACCTCACTGGAAACAGTCCAAGTTTATTCAAGCCTTATTGCCTTATGCGCCTTGGGCGACTCAAATCTCGAAAGAAGCCGCGAATGGCGCATTACAACATATCAAGCCTGAAGGGACATCGAAACCTTCAGCTTCATCATCTGAAACATCGTCCAAATCTGGAGCTGCAGATGAGTCTACAAATAATCCTTTTTATTAATCCTAGCTTGTCTGCGAGGTTGCTATGTGTGGAGTAGTTGGTATAGCTGGTAAATCACCCGTTAACCAAATGTTGTTTGATGCATTAACGATGTTACAACATCGTGGACAAGATGCAGCTGGGATCGTGACATGTGAGGAAGGACGTTTATTCCTGCGCAAAGACAATGGTATGGTACGTGATGTATTCCATACCCGTCATATGCGTGCTTTGAAAGGAAATTACGGTATTGGTCATGTGCGTTATCCAACAGCCGGTTCATCGAGCAGTGCAGAAGCACAGCCGTTTTACGTGAACTCGCCGTATGGGATTACCTTGGCACATAATGGTAACCTGACCAATGCCGAAGAAATTCATGATGACCTGTTCAAAACTGACTTGCGTCATATGAACACTGATTCTGATTCAGAAGTTCTGTTAAACGTGTTTGCGCATGAATTGCAAAAACATGGCAAATTGGTGCCAACGTCAGAAGATATTTTCCATGCGGTGACGCGTGTGCATGAGCGTTGTAAAGGTGCTTATGGCGTCGTGGCGATGATTACCGGTCAGGGTCTGGTGGGCTTCCGTGATCCAAATGGTATTCGTCCATTGATCTACGGTTCACGTGAAACTGAACAGGGTATGGAGTATATCATTGCTTCTGAGTCGGTTGCGATTACTGCGCTGGGCTTTAAAGTTG
This sequence comes from Acinetobacter lwoffii, assembly GCF_049367455.1. Classification (GTDB taxonomy): domain Bacteria; phylum Pseudomonadota; class Gammaproteobacteria; order Pseudomonadales; family Moraxellaceae; genus Acinetobacter; species Acinetobacter lwoffii_W. Next base: position 280,426 of record NZ_JBMPXW010000001.1, on the reverse strand, counting down.
AGCGTGATATTCTGCCAGGTGAAGCGGTATTTATTGATTTAGAAGGTAATTTCTTTACCAAACAATGTGCGGCTAATGCTGAATACCGTCCTTGTATTTTTGAATATGTTTATTTTGCCCGTCCGGATGCCATTATTGATGGAATCTCGGTGTATAAAGCACGTTTAAAAATGGGTGAGAAGCTGGCGCAAAAAATTCTGCGTGAGTGGGGTGAAGAGCATGATATTGATGTGGTGATTCCGATTCCGGATACTTCACGTACTTCAGCGCTAGAACTTGCCAATATGCTGGGCGTGAAATTCCGTGAAGGTTTCATGAAAAACCGTTACATCGGTCGTACCTTCATTATGCCAGGTCAGCAACTGCGTAAAAAATCGGTACGTCAGAAACTGAACCCTGTTGAGCTTGAGTTTAAAGGTAAAAACGTACTGTTGGTGGATGACTCGATTGTCCGTGGTACAACCTGTAATGAAATTATCCAGATGGCTCGTGATTCTGGCGCGAAAAAAGTATTCTTTGCTTCTGCAGCACCGATGGTGAAATATCCAAACGTTTATGGTATTGATATGCCGGCGAAATCTGAGCTGATTGCATCGGAACGTAGCGTGGAAGAAATCCGTGAAATTATTGGTGCTGACCGTCTGATTTTCCAGGATCTGGAAGATTTGAAAGATGCGGTAAGAACCACCAAGGTGCCGGACGTCAAAGACTTTGATTGTTCAGTGTTTGATGGCATCTATGTTTCGGGTGGCATTGATGCGCAATATCTGGATGACCTACAGCAAAAACGTAGTGACAGTGCCATGAAAGAAAGCAATTATATTGATGTCAATATTGATGCAGCCTCAGTGGATTTGACTGGTGTACGCGAAGTCTAAGTAGTTAAAATCATCATGAAAAAGCGGGAATTTCCCGCTTTTTTGTTTTATGATGAGCCCATTGAAAATTATCATTTTAGGGTTCTGCATTGCGAAACGTAGGATACGATTTTATAAAAAACAAAAATATAGTACTACCTGTAAGTTTTTGCCTGATTGCAATTCTGTTGACTATTTTTATTATTAATACCGTTGTTGGTCTCTTTGTCTTTTATACTGATCCTAGCCAGTCAATCTTCTGGCATGTGCTGAGTCCTTATCTGATTGCTTTGCTGTTATGTGCCATGATGATCTCGGTCATCTACGAGTTTTATATTTTTCGGAATGGTGGTTATTCACTGGCGAAGCAGTTGGGTGCGCGTCGGTTGAGTCCGATGGACAGTATTCCCGAAGAAAGTGCTGCATTGCACATTAACCAACAGTTGGCAGAGACTTTTCTGATTGATGTTCCTGCAGTATATGTGCTGCCCGATGAAGTCGGTGTCAATGCGCTGACGGCGGGTTTTAGTCCGCGGGATACCGCAATTATCCTGACTTGGGGTGCGATACAAACACTGGATAAAGTCGAGCTGTATGGCTTGCTCAGCCATGAATTCAATAAAATCCTCTCTGGTGAAGCTGCAGAAAATACCCGTTTGAAAATTCTGTATAGCAGTCTAACCACGTTTAGTCAGTGTGGCAGTAAGATTGCCAAGTCCGGTTTTTATCGAGCGGGTAGTCCCCGTGAAAACAAGTTTGAAACTTTCTATGTTGCAGTCGGTGCGGTGATCTGGCTGATTGGTAGTTTGGGTGTTTTGATTTCCCGTTTTATTAAATATATTTCACTGGGTGGTCGAACCTATAAAAATGATCGGAAGACCCGTCGCCTGATTCAAAATGATGCCAATATCCAGACTTTACTCAGAATCCATGTGCATCATTCTGGCTCCCAGATTTATAGTGAATATGCTGAATCCATTTCACATATGTGCTTTGCCAATTCCTTGAGCCCACAAAACTGGCTGAATATTCATCCCAATATCAATCAGCGGATTTATGAATTAAATCCTGCCTTGATTCAGGACTTACAGCTTGAGAATCTGAAAAAACTCAAAAATCAGCCTTTGTTTAGTTTGTTCCGTTCTTTAGAAGAAGTGGTGCCTGAAACTGCAATGAGCTGGAGCTCGCCACAACCTTTGCCATTATTGCGGCTGTCTCCGATCAGTTTTGCGATTAAAGATGCGATCAAACCACTGAATCCGGAACTTCGGCTCAAGATGCCACGTCCGGAACTGATTAAGCGTGCATTACAAACCGCAACTGGTTCTCGTGAAGTGATGGTCGCCATTTTAATGATCCGTCAATATCGTGAATTTATTCCGACTGAGGCTGAAGTTAGCCGTGCCATTGTAGATTCATTGCTCAATCTGGACGGGCGGGTGCATATCTCGATTTTCCAGCAAGCTTGTAACAATATTGGTGGCATGCCGACAACTGTTGCACGCCAGTTTTTGATGAAGCTGGCACGGATTATTCAGGAAGATGGCGAAATTGGCCTGTTGGATGCATTATTACTGGAATGTGTGAAATACGAACTGAATTTGCTTCCTGCACATACGCCTACAGCACTCGATGAGGTCAAGCCACAGATTGTGCGTTTGATCGACGCCTTGCTGCATGTACAGCAGATTAATAGCGGCAACCAGCTTGAGGTGCGGGAGCGGATTTTAAACCGGATTCTGACCGCTCAGGAACTGGACTTATATAATGAAATTTCTGATGAGCCGATTGATCTAGCAGAAATCCTGAATGATATTGCGGGGCTGTTATTGCGTGATCGCCTCAGTATTTTAGGTATTGCAGAGGCCTGTTTGTGGAGTGATCGTATCGTGACACAGGATGAGTTGGACGTGATAGAGCTGTTGTATTGGCGCTTGGGTTTTGAGGCAGAACAGGTCGTTCAGCAAATGTTAAAGAAGAACAGTTTAACCATTCTGTAGAAAATAAATGAGAACGCGCAGCTTTAGCCGGAATCTGTTATAACAGCAGGAATGGTTTAATTGTGTATTAAAAGCACGGTTTTTAGCAGACAGCTAAACTTTGTACTAGAATCCATCAGGATAAAAAAGAAAAGCTGAAAAAGTTCGGCAAAGCACAGGCAATCCGGCTAAAATGTTCAGCCTGAAATTGGTGATGATGAAAAGATGATTGGGCATCAGCGTGACATACTGGCAACATTAGGAATCGATCTCTGGATTCCTAGGGACAGCGCATGTCAGCCGCACCAGGTTTCGATCTGGCGTGATCAGGCTGCACCTGAATTTCACACCGATATCGTCTTACCACAGCCTGCTTCCGTAGAGGCGTTGGCTGATCTACCGATTCCTGAGCCAGAGCCAATTGTTACGCTTAAGGTTGATACACCACCTGCGGCACCGACTCACATTGCACCTGTTCAGGAACAGCGTGAAATCGTACAAATCCCGCCATTCAGTTTGCAGGCTTTAAGTCTGGTACATTGCAGTATCGTGATTGATGCAACTGCAATGACCGAAGACACCCAGAATTTATGGGGCAATATCCAGCGTGCAGTCCCAGGTGAGTTTCATGAGCTGAACTGGCCATTTCCCTGGGCCAATGTTCAGGATGGACGTGGTGTAGAATCCTATATTCAGGGTTTTCTGGATGGAATGAGTGCAGAGAAAAATATTATTTTCCTCGGGCCTGTAGCGCATATATCAAATACGAAAATGATCCAGTTGGCATCTTTACAAGAAATGCTGGATCAGCCGATTCTAAAAAAACGTTTATGGCAGTTTATGCAAAATAGGACTGCCAGTCTGGAATAATCTTGTTGTGGAATAAAAATAGATGAAACAAAAAGTGGTTGTATTTAGTCAAATTGATACTGATATTCAAAACAAGCTGGAACAAAATTATCAGGTTAGTTATATACAACCGAAGCTAGGCGATGTGAATCAACAGCTTTTGCAGCAGGTTCAGGATGCTGATGGCATGATTGGCGCAGGGCGCTTGTTGAATCGCGATAATCTGGCCAGTGCCACCCGGTTAAAAATTATCTCCAGTGTCAGTGTCGGTTATGACAACTATGAACTGGATTATTTAAATGAAAAGAAAATTTATCTCAGTCATACGCCGCATGTACTGACTGAAACCACTGCTGACCTGGCTTTCACTTTACTGATGTCAGCAGCACGCAAAGTGGCTTACCTGGATCAATGGACCAAGCAGGGACAATGGCAGCGTACCGTGGGCGAAGCACAATTTGGTATGGATATTTTTGGAAAAACCCTCGGAATTATTGGTCTCGGTCATATTGGGGCGGCAATCGCACGTCGTGGTTTTTACGGTTTTAACATGAATATTCTGTATTATAATCGCCGGGAAAAACCAGAACTTGCTCAAGGGTTGAATGCGAAATATTGCCAGCTTGAGGAACTGTTACAGCGTTCTGACTTTGTGGTCGTTGCAGTAGATTTGAATGCGGATTCTAAGGCGCTGATTGCGACAGCGGAATTGGCTAAAATGCAATCCCATGCAGTATTGGTCAATATTTCACGTGGCTCGGTCATTGATGAACAGGCATTAATTTCAGCTTTAAAAGCCAAGCAGGTTTTTGCTGCCGGTCTGGATGTGTATCAGAAAGAGCCGTTAAAGGAATCGGAATTATTCCAGTTGGATAATGTGGTTACATTGCCACATGTGGGTTCGGCCACTGCAGCCACTCGTAAAAAAATGGCAGAACTGGCTTATCAGAATCTTGTTGATGCCTTGGAAGGACGAGTGCCCCGTTATGTGGTCAATCCGGAATTTTAAAATGCATCTGATTCGTCGTTTAAATGATATTAAAAAATAACATTTTCTTGCGTCTCTGCTCATTGTTCAATGCTATATTCAAGATAAATTAGATCGGCAGGATTAGAGATTTTTCATTGAAACGATTGGCGCTGGCGTGTGGCTTAAGTCTGTATATGGTAGCAGGGCACGGCTCTAACCATGATTTTAATCAAGTAAATGTACAATTTTCTGTGCCTGATATTGGTACAGGCGTCGGCTTACTCGATCAACAAAAAGAAAAAATGATCGGTGAAAAAGTCTATCGTGAAGTGCATAAACAAATGCCGGTCCTGCAAAATCCATGGCTTGAAGATCAGCTGCTTTCAGTATTTTCTCATATCCTGAGTCAGACTCAATTGCAACAGCCGATCGGTTTGCTGGTTATTAATGACCCGCAAATTAATGCCTTTGCTGTACCAGGTGGTCTTTTTGCACTTAATGCTGGTCTGATTAATTCAGCTCGAAACATGGATGAAGTGGCAGGAGTCATGGCACATGAAATTGCACATGTCACACAACGTCATTACAGTCGCTCTCAGGATGCCTTTAAAGGGCAAGGTTTACTGGCGCTAGCCGGAATTCTCGTCGGTGCTTTGGTCGCTTCCCAGGCAGATGGTGATGTCGGCACAGCGGTCATGATGGGTTCACAGGCAGCACTTATGGATAAACAGCTCACCTATAGTCGTAATCAGGAGCGCGAAGCAGACCGGATCGGGATGCAGTATATGTACCGTTCTGGCTATAACCCGCATAGCATGGCAGACTTCTTTGAGGTCATGCATCGCTCGACCAGCCGATTGAGCTTTCTGCCAGATTTCTGGTTCACTCATCCACTCACCACAGAGCGTATGAGTGAAGCGCGTTTACGTGCCAACCAGCTTCCTGCGGTGAAACGCAATCTCAATGATCAAGACTTTGAAATTATCAAGTGGTATAGCAGGGTATTGTCTGGTCAGACCAATGCAGAGCAGCTTATCCTGATGGACCGGCAAAATAATTTTGCAGGCCAGCTTGCCTTAACTGCCTATCAAATACAGCAAAGTGATTTTCAGGCCGCGCAGGCTACTTTAAATCGAGCAAAAAAGCATAACCAGATGCATCCTTTACAGGTTTTATTTCAGACCGATATTTATTTAGCCCAGAACCAGCTTAATGCAGCTTTGAAAAGTGTAGCGTCAGCAGCGCGGATCATGCCGGAGAATCGAGCGCTTAATTATAAATATGCAGAAGTGTTGATTCGTGCCAAGCAACCTGATCAGGCAAAAATTTTAGTGCAGCGATTTTTAAATGCCAATTCACGGGATGTGAGTGGCTGGCGACTGATGCAGCTTGCTGCCAATGTAGAGCCGGATTCGCCGATCAAGGCTGCTAATGTGCTGCGCTATCGTGCAGAAGTAGAATATTGGTCAGGGTATGAAGAAACTGCGATCAAATCATTATTACATGCACAGCGTAGCGTAAAGAATAATCAATCTTTATCGTCAACTATTCGCCAGCGTCTGAAGCAGATGCAGCAGGCACATCAATATAAGATTTAAAGCTGAACTGGGTTTTAAGTTTTTGTATCAGGATGATATAGCAAGAATATATTCAATCAGGCTACAATATTTTTGAAAGATCAGCGTGAATCAAACTGAAGCATAATATGAAAAAAATACTATTGGGCGTGTGTCTACTGGGGGGGAGTTATGGGGTTTTTGCTGCGAGTGCAGTTGAATATGTAGAAGCAATAGAACGAATTAATGCGGATTATAAAAAGGAATCGCGTCAGTTTTTAAGTGGTTTAAATCCGCAGCAACAGGGATTTAGTCCTGAGCAGAATGCAAAATTTTGTGGAATTGTAGGACGTTATGTTGATCGTTTATATCAGGCCGCTGACCAGAATCGTCCTTATCTGGATCGTCAGTTTCAAAATATGAGTAAACGGGATGTAATTGTAGAAGTGAAATCGTCGAAAGAGATGCAATTACTTAAGCGTTATCAGGTCGATTGTAATTTGCAATGAGAATACGTCAGGAACTGTCTTTGATTAAAGGCAGTTCAACGTTAAAGAGAAAATGCTAGAGAGTATGGATTAAGCAAGTTGCGCTTTGATTTTGGCGGAAACTTGTGCAGGATCGGCGCGCCCGGCTATGAGCGGACGCAGAGAATTCATCACCTTACCCATATCTTTCATGCTAGTAGCTTGTTGCGCTGCAATAGCTTGCGCAATCATGGAATCAAGTTCTTCCTCAGTCATAGCTTCTGGTAGAAACTGAGACAAAATCTCAATTTCGGCTTGTTCCTTACTAGCTAAATCATCTCGGCCAGCGCCTGCAAAGGCTTTAACCGATTCTTTACGTTGTTTAATTTGTTTTTCAATGACCGCAAGAACCTGAGCGTCGTCAAGTTCTTTGCGCTCATCGACTTCGATTTGCTTAATTGCTGCCTGTAGACTACGAATGACCGTCAGCTTGGACATTTCTTTGGCACGCATTGTTGCTTTCAAAACATCCGTGATTTGGTCTTTTAAAGTCGTCATTATTTATTCCAGGCAATCAATCACAAATTAATCTTAGTAAAGGCGAGTCGTACGTACTGATTCACGCGCCAATTTCTTTTGGTAGCGTTTAACAGCAGCAGCTTTTTTGCGCTTACGTTCTTGAGTTGGTTTCTCGTAGAATTCACGCTTACGTACGTCAGCAAGAACACCCGCTTTTTCGCATGAACGTTTGAAACGACGGATAGCTACGTCTACTGGTTCGCCTTCTTTCAATTTAACTTGTGGCATGAAGAATCCTCATATCAGTTAGGGTAAGATCTCGGGCTGAATTGCCCTCAATCACAAGTGAAGGTCAGTATTTTACTCATTTACATCTCATACCACAAGTCTATAATAGTTGCTGCAATAGAATTGATACAGGTTATAGGCAGTTTAATGATCGTTTTAGGCTTGGAAACGTCGTGTGATGAAACAGGACTTGCGCTGTATGACAGCGAGTTGGGTTTGCGCGGACAGGTGCTTTATAGCCAGATTAAACTGCATGCAGAATATGGCGGTGTAGTTCCAGAGCTGGCGTCACGTGATCATGTGCGTAAACTGATTCCACTCATCAATGAGCTGCTTGAACAGAGCGGCGTGAAAAAATCAGAAATTGATGCAGTCGCATATACCCGTGGCCCGGGTCTGATGGGCGCACTCATGACAGGCGCATTGTTTGGTCGTACTTTGGCCTTTGCACTGAATAAACCCGCAATTGGCGTGCATCATATGGAAGGTCATATGCTGGCACCTTTGTTGTCAGAAACTCCGCCTGAGTTTCCATTTGTTGCATTATTGGTATCGGGTGGACATTCTCAGCTCATGGCTGCTTATGGCATTGGCCAGTATGAATTGCTCGGTGAATCCATTGATGATGCGGCAGGCGAAGCCTTTGATAAAGTCGCGAAAATGATGGGCTTGCCATATCCGGGCGGTCCGAATATCTCTAAATTGGCGGAACAGGGCGATCCAAATGCATTTGCATTCCCACGCCCAATGCTGCATCAAGGTCTGGAATTCTCATTCAGTGGTCTAAAAACCGCAGTTTCTGTACAGATGAAAAAACTGGGTGATGAAAACCGCGATGCCGACATCGCTGCCAGTTTTCAGGAAGCCATTGTCGATACTCTGGTGAAAAAGTCGGTGAAAGCATTGAAGCAAACGGGGCTTAAACGTCTGGTGATTGCGGGCGGTGTCAGTGCCAATAAGCGTTTACGTGAGCGTTTAGAAGCAGATTTAGCCAAGATCCGTGCATCTGTTTATTATGCTGAACCTGCACTCTGTACAGACAATGGTGCAATGATTGCTTTTGCGGGCTATCAGCGTTTAAAAGCAGGGCAGCATGATGGCTTGGCGGTGACCACCACACCACGCTGGCCAATGACGGAATTGACTAATCCGACAGAGGCATAGATTTCAGGCTTGAAAAAAAGAGGCTAAGGCCTCTTTTTTATTGTGAATTTTTAAATGAAAACTTATAGCAACGGTATGTTGTAAATATATAGTTTTATAGCTGTATTTAGAGCTTGTATATTCTATTGAAACCGGAAAAATAGTTTAATAGCTTAAGTTTATATCATGCATATTTTTACAGGTTTGTAGCAGAGGCAATCTCGGATGGAAAATATAAATTTCAAAAGTTTTCAGGATGCTGGAGAGGCAGTATTAAAGTTTCTGCATCAGCATTTTGGCTTTGATTTATGGATGATTACCCGGGTAGAAGGCCAAGACTGGATTGTGCTGCAAAGTGAAGACCATGGTTATGATATACGACCCGGCCAAGTGTTTCAGTGGGCTGATTCTTTTTGTTCTCATATGGTCGCAGGTAAGGCCCCGAGAATTGCACCTCGCTCTGAAGAAATTCCTTTATATGCCACAGCGCCGATTAATCAGCAGGTCTGTATAAAATCTTATATTGGTCAGCCACTCCTTAAAGAAGATGGTAGTTTGTTTGGAACGCTCTGTGCGATTGATCCAGAAACCAAATCGGTAGCTATTGTGCAAGATATGCAACTGGTCGAGTTGTTGGGACAATTGCTCAGTTCGATCTTGCAGGCAGAATTACGTCAGAGTGAGCAGATAAGACAGCATGAATTATTGCAGGAAGAAGCCAGTAAAGATGAATTGACCGGGCTCTATAATCGCCGTGCCTGGGAAAAACTGCTGCGAGCAGAAGAAGAGCGTTGTAAGCAATATGGTCATCCCGCCGCTGTATTATTTATTGACCTGAATGACCTAAAAAAGGTGAATGATAGTTTGGGGCATGATGAGGGTGACAAGCTGATTCAAAATGCGGCTCAAGTATTGCGAGATAACGTACGAATTAATGATATTGTTGCCCGTTTGGGTGGCGATGAGTTTGTGATTCTTAGCGTGGAAAATGATGAAACGGGTACTGAAAGTTTAGTGGATCGTTTAATTAATGCCTTTGCAGCAGCAAACATTGGCGCAGCGATTGGTATGGCAATGCGTCATCCTGGTCAGGGTTTATTTGCAGCGCTCGCACAAGCGGATCAGAACATGTTTGAATATAAACGTCGGAAAAAATCCAGTGAATCCATGACCAATCTAAAATAATTGACGCTTTAAATCTTCTTTAAATGATTCAGTATTTCATATCATAAAAATGATCATTTTCTATGCTCTAAAGTCATCCTATCTTTTAATATTTTCTTTCATAGCCATGTATGAAAGTTGAGCATGATTCTCCATAAAAAGAAAATTCAATCCGTCTTTAACTTAACCATTACAAATTTTATAAGCTTTGTTGCAAAGTTAATCGATCTAATTAAATGCGCTTTAAGTGTGTTGAAAAGTGACTCTGGTAAGGAACAAGATTCAAATAAGCAATTCATTTCTTATGATAATTGTTGTTTGAAATATACATTAAAATTACAGAACCAAAAAATTCTTTGTTTAAAGATAAAGCGCTATCGAAGGATAAAGCTGGCTGCCAAGAAAAAACATTACCGGCAGAAATAGCATTTGAGCTGTTCAGTTTCGAGAAGGCCAATCTTTAGTGATCACCAAATAAAAATGCAAAGAAATTTTAGGGAATAAATTTTATGAAAAAGCAGATTTCTATCTTTGGACTTGCTCTTATTTCGGGTTTAATGAGTGCCTGTGGCGGTGGTGGGGGAAGTAGCTCAGACAGTCCTACTGTCACTACACCTCCAAATGTTCCTAAGGAAAGTATTTCCCCTGAGCTTTCAGAGGAGTTTGTCCCGTTTGAAGATCAGGATATTGTAAAGAAAATTCGCGATAAAATTTCCGGAAATACCAGTAATGATACCGACTATAATGTTGCTCTAGGTCACATGATTGGAGAAGTATTCGCAGATTATCCTTATGGGCGTACTGCACGTATTATCAAAATTTATAATTTGGGCATCAATAGTATTAAATATCCAAATCTGATCTGTTCGGAAGTCAATACCACTGGTTCGGTCAAAACCCTGAAATTAAAAACAGATAAAGATAACTGTATTATTCTGGATAAAACTTACCGTAAAGGCTCAAACATTACTCAGACGGTGAATGGTGACACGACGACTTTAAGCTTTAGCAATGTCCGTTATGGTTCAAATGTAGATTTTAATCTCAAGGACGACTACCTGATTTCTGGCACAATTGTGCATCGTAAAACCAAAAATAACATGGGGCAATCCGAATCTTATCAAATCGATCAGTTGGAATTCCAGCGTATCGCCGAGACCGGTCAGGCAGGTACTTCTGGAATCGCGTTTGATACAAAGAGCAAAGAATATCTGCAGGTGCGTAATTATAATTACAGCTTGGTCGATGATTATGGCAGTGGCAGTAATGGGATTCGTACCTTAACCAGTCGTGGTACGATTATCGGTCAGCCTGATCTGGCAGATTATCGTTACAGTTTTGATTTTAATACCACGACACCATTTAAAATGGATGAAACCGTATTAAATAACTATAAGCATTTGCCAAAAGAGGGCGTGCTTAGAATTAAGGACAGCGATGATCAGGTAATTGAGGTCAAACAGAACCAGCCTGAATCATTGAAGGCTACTGTTTATTTCAATGGCAGTGAAATTGATGACCTGCTATGGTCTACCATTATTGGGGATAAACAATAATTCGAGATGTCAAAAAAGCCCTGTATTTCCAGGGCTTTTTTTATTATTGATTGGGGAGAAGTCTTTATTACAAAACTATTTTGAATAGCCGTGCTAATAAATCAGGTAACTGTAGCATCCAATAACAATTCGGCGGGATAAACCGCTTGCCATGAAGTTTTAAACTGTTTATGCACTTGGTCAATTGGGAAAGTACTGAGTTTTGCAATATTTTGCGCTTTTTGAATATTGTCGGCGCGCATATATGCAATCAAATAGTCCTGACCATGAAGTTGCAGATAAAACCAGGACTCGACATGAACCTGTTCAGCCTTAAGCGTTTCAATTACTTCGTCTTGACGTGCTTTCAAAGTACGCTGCCAGTCATGAACTTGCTGTATGTGTAAGGGCTTAAGTTGAATGAGAACTGCGCCGACATCCATAATTTTAATTTTCTTTTGAGTATCATCATTATATAAATGATTTATATGAAAAAAGCGACCTGAGCCGGTCACTTTTAAGTTGTTAAGAGGCATTTAGTTGGGTTGAACCAATCCAGTGCTTGGAAAACTGATAGGCAGCACGTCCTGAACGTTGACCGCGTGCCTGACACCAGCGTAGGGCTTCAGCACGGGTTTCTGGCGTGAGTTCCATGCCTGCCTTTTTGAGGTAATGTTCGACAATTTCCAAATACAGGTTCTGATCCATTGGATAGAAAGACAGCCATAAACCAAAGCGGTCAGACAGTGAAATTTTTTCTTCAATCGCTTCCTGAGGATGTAATTCAGTATATTGCGGCACATCAACTCGGGTAACGGGCGTATTTTCATGCATGAATTCGGGTAATAAATGACGACGGTTACTGGTCGCATAAATCACAAAATTGCTGGAACCGGACTGTAAAGAACCATCCAGAACACTCTTTAAACTGCGATAATTTTCATCTTCGGCATTAAAGGCCAGATCATCACAGTAGACAATGAACTTCTCTGGACGCTCTGCAATGAGTTGCTGAATTTGAGGCAGATCGGATAAATCATCCCGTTCGATTTCAATTAATCGTAACCCTTGATCTGCATACTCGGTGAGTAGGGCACGAACAATGGAGGATTTACCCGTACCGCGTGAACCGGTCAGTAAGACATCATTGGCAGGTAAGCCGTTTAAAAACTGCAACGTGTTCTGGATGACTTTTTCTTTTTGTCGCTCAATCCCTTTTAAATCGGCCAGTTCCATCTGTCTAAGCTGATGAATAGGTTTGAGTTCACCATGTTGCCATTTATAGGCATGAGCAGAAAAATCAGGAATTTGTTTTAGTTCGGGCAGACTTTGCTGAAGTTGCTGCAGAACAGTCGAAAGGGCATTTAAAATATGGTCAGGTAACTCAATTTTCGCCATGATTTAACATTACAGATTTAAAATTATGGCTAAGATAGTACCATTGCAAAATTCACAGTCAAAGCCAGAAAAGTATGATAATTTGCTTAAAGTAGAGAGTTTTCGTTATTGTAGAGGATAGAAAATTTGTACACATTTTCTGGCTCTGGGTACGAGCTGTATCAAGAATAAATACAGGGAAAAGGCAGATGCTGTTTAAAGATTTTACTCAGGATATTAATCCACATCAGGCCTATCGTATTAAAAAGCTCAAGCAGCAGCTGCAACAGGCTGAGTCCTATGAGGAATGGAAATATATTGCCCTGAAAATAGATGAAGAATCAGGTGCACAGGAATGGAAATTTGATAACAGTTCACCCTACTTTGATGCAGAAGTGATCGCACATCGTCTGGGTAAATTACGACGCTATCGACAACAAAAGCGCACCCGTGACCTGATGTATATTTTGCGCGAAGGCCTGAGCTACGATATTGCCAACATTGCCCATCCTCTACTGTTTACCGAAGCCTATGTGGGCACTAAAAGAATTATTGAAGATTATGTCGAAGAAGTCAGCCAAGGCTTAGCCTATATTGCTTCAATAGACTGTACCTGTCTCAGTATGGAAGAAAAAATCGAATATTTTCAGCATTGTCAGCGCGCCTATGGCCAGCCAGCCCTGATGTTTTCCGGTGGTTCGACGCTGGGTCTGTTTCATACTGGTGTATGCAAAGCCTTAATGGAGCAGGACTTGTTGCCGAAGGTAATGTCCGGTTCAAGTGCGGGTGCCATCATGACCGCCATGTTAGGTGTATCCAAACCTTCGCAATATATTGATATTTTGAAAGGCCATAATTTCTTTCATGAGGCTTTTCATTTTCGCACCATGAGTGAATTGATGAAAGGCAATGGTGGTCTGGCGGATGTAAAATATCTAAAAAAATTTCTGGTCGAAAATCTGGGTGATCTGACCTTCGAAGAAGCACTCAAAACCTCAGGTCTGCATATCAATATTGCGGTTGCACCTTATGATGCTGGACAGGATGCACGCATTTTAAATGCCTATACTTCTCCGGATTTGCTGGTCTGGAGTGCGGTACTGGCGTCTTGTGCGGTGCCGGTTCTGTTTCCACCGGTTCGTTTGACCAGTAAGCGCTATGATGGTCAATATACGCCTTATATGGGTTCAACCCGCTGGGTGGATGGCAGCGTGCGCAGTGATTTCCCACAGGAAAAAATGGCACGCCTGTATAATATCAATTATACCATTGCCAGTCAGACCAACCCGCATATCGTGCCATTCATGCAGGATGATATTTCACGTTTCCGTAAAGGTACTTTGAGCTGGCCACAACGAATTGTTCGCCGTCAGGGCGCGGTGATTACCAAAGGAATGATGGATTTCGCCCGGGAACATGCCGGTAGCTTGCCTCCTGTACGCCGTCTACTGGATCATGGCTATGGTGTAGTTGACCAGCGTTATTATGGTGATGTGAATATTGTCGGTAAATATAGCCTACGCCACTATAGCTATATGTTGCAAAATCCGCGGCCGTATCTGTTTAAAATTTTACAGCGTGAAGGGGAGCGGGCTACTTGGCCAAAAATCTCCCTCATTGAGACTCAGGAACGGGTCGGGAAAACTATTCAGCATTGTCTGGAGCTGCTAAATTATCAGCATACACTTAATCCAATACCTGAATACATTGCCACGACTTAATTTAGATCATCTCGATATTTCTGATTTTGAACTACGAACCAAAGCCCGTAGTCTGGGTTTTGGTCGGCGTCTTTATTATGCCAAGGGAAATGCGCTCTGGCTAAAAACCCAGATAGCGCATAGATCTGATAGTTTAATATCATCTCCACATGCTGAACTAGGCTGGCAACATGAGCTGGATTTTTATCAGGCTCATGCCAGCTCAGGTGATCTAAATTTTTTCCTTCCACATCAAATTATTCAACAGCCTTTCAAGATCAATCATGAACAATTTGAGCAGGCCTTAATTCTGGTCGATGCGCCGGCGCATTTTCAGATCATGCCGCATCAGCAATCCATCACGCAAATTCGGCAACATTTGCTGCAAGCTGTGGAGCCTTTAATCTGCCTGCAAGAATTGGGTTATTTGCATGCCGATTTAAAGCAGGAACATTTTGTAAATAATCAGGGCAGGGTCTGCCTGCTTGATTTTGAGCATGTCCAAATACTCCATCAGAATGACCTGCATGAACTGAATGCGACACCGCGTTATATGGCGCCAGAACTGTTTCAAGGCCAAGCCAAAAGCTTACAAAGTGAAGTTTATGCTTTGGGTGTTATTTTTTATGAGTGGTTGAGTGATCAGCGTTTACAGGCGACCGACTATCTGGATTGGGCCTTTTTGCATTGTCAGCGTTTGAAGATTGAGTTACCGCAACACTTACAAGTCTTTCAAGGCTTATTAGAAGAGATGTTACGTAAGCAGAAGCAGCATAGATTTGCCGATTTTCAAGCTGTGAAAGACTACTTAATGACTGAAATTGAATGAGAAAAATACAATAAAACTCGGATTGTTTCTTATTTAATCAAACGAGTGTTTTTTTATGATAAACGGCTTGTCAGCTGGAAATGATCTCTATAATATACACAGCCATTGGGGACGTGGCGAAATTGGTAGACGCACTGGATTTAGGTTCCAGCGCCGCGAGGTGTGAGAGTTCGAGTCTCTCCGTCCCCACCAATCAATATTTGGGTAACTGGATATTGGGTGGAAGTAGAGGATTGGTGTAATGGTAGCATGACGGTCTCCAAAACCGTTCGTCAAGGTTCGAATCCTTGATCCTCTGCCAAAGTTTGAAAGAAATCCAACGCTAAGTTGGTACCCTGATGGGGACGTGGCGAAATTGGTAGACGCACTGGATTTAGGTTCCAGCGCCGCAAGGTGTGAGAGTTCGAGTCTCTCCGTCCCCACCATCATATTAAAGCAAGGCTAATGCCTTGCTTTTTTATTGCCTGAAATTTAAGGTCGGTTTTTTAGTACCAGATTTTTGCTGTCATGGTTGATGAACATCAATGCGTTCTGGATTTAAATTCTCCAGCGAATGATCATGCAAGGGCAGAACTTTAGCAAATTTCATGGTATTGCATGCAATCTGCATATTGAATAATTTAAATGTCATATGGATCAGTTCCATTGTGTTCATCAATTTTATATGTTGGTCTAAATAGAGCATTATTTGCTCAATAATGAATTAACTGCTTAATTTTTGATATAAAAGTATTTAGCTTTTTGCAGAACTACTTGTGAATCAGGTCTGATCGCTATAATATACACAGCCATGGGGATATGGCGGAATTGGTAGACGCACTGTGTTCAGGTCGCAGCGCCTTCTGGGCGTGAGAGTTCGAGTCTCTCTATCCCCACCATCATATTAAAGCAAGGCGAGTGCCTTGCTTTTTTATTGCCTGAAATTTAGTAAAGCTGTTGTTATTTATGCTGTGTTGTATTCTGCATTCCATGCACAACTTCAAAAATAATTTATGAATAAGAGTTTCAGTATTCTGAATGCCCATGCTGATCAAGATTAGAAGGTCATTTGAGTTTTAATTTGAAATGTTGGAATTGAATCGAAATGATTAAAAATAACGAATGGGCAGTCATATCTTCAAATCAATCAAATTTTCGACATAAATTTTATAAAAAATTAAACTAACTGTTTATTTTATAGCGGAATAGATTGTGATTGCTTGTAAAATCGCTTGTCAATGCCGGTCTATCTCTATAATATACACAGCCATTGGGGACGTGGCGAAATTGGTAGACGCACTGGATTTAGGTTCCAGCGCCGCGAGGTGTGAGAGTTCGAGTCTCTCCGTCCCCACCAATCGATATTTGGGAAACTGAATATTGGGTGGAAGTAGAGGATTGGTGTAATGGTAGCATGACGGTCTCCAAAACCGTTCGTCAAGGTTCGAATCCTTGATCCTCTGCCAAAGTTTGAAAAAAATCCAACGCTAAGTTGGTACCCTGATGGGGACGTGGCGAAATTGGTAGACGCACTGGATTTAGGTTCCAGCGCCGCGAGGTGTGAGAGTTCGAGTCTCTCCGTCCCCACCATCATATTAAAGCAAGGCAAATGCCTTGCTTTTTTATTGCCTCAAATTTACTAAACAAAGAAAAGCCCATCGAAATGGGCTGAATAACTGGAGAATAGCGCTGTTGAATCAGTGGAAAGATTAATTTATTTTTCTTCTCTTAAATAGAAGCAATCAGGCTTTTAAATGATCTTCAAATTCCTCGCCTAACTGTAGTGCCAGAGCATTACCTGCCAGATCACAGGTCACCAGGCCATATTCTTTCTTGAAGCTGAAACTGAAACCACGATCATCCGCCAGGGTGCGTACCGAATATCCCAATTTTTCTAACCATAGTCGAAATGCAATCAAATTTTTCGCTTTAACCACTTTTTTCACGAGATCACTCCTTCATCATTGTTAAATCTTAAATAAGGGTGAAAAATTATCTTTTAAAGGGCAAATGCCTTTATTTAAATTAATTTAAATGAATTTGTGTATATAGTGAACATCGGTTGATTAAGAAAAAATCAATTTAAACGTTAAGTAAATGATTTTTATCATATTGAATAGGTTGTAACTAAATATTAAGTTTTTATAAGCTATAAATTTGGATAATTAATTTTCTAATTCAATAGCTTATTAGTGAAACAGGTTATTTCCTAATTTTATCAATCGTATGAAATAGAAAATTTCAGATCTAGAATGAGAAAATTAAAATCCAATCGACTTATTTATTAAAAGAATACCGGCTGCTGGTTTTCTGATCTTCAGCTCGATTTGCATGCTTTATACTGTCTGAAATGTAATTCTCAAACTGAATACCCGCACCATGACTGAATTAACCATTGAAGACTATGTGAATCAGCAAATTAAATTAATGCAGCAGCAGGGACTTGATCCGGTTGCTGTGATGTTGGGACATGAAGACTGGTTGAGCTTTAGTATTCAGTCGAAAGTGGCCTATACGCCTTTCGGCAGTGCCCGTCGTTATCAGCCTGCTTTAGGTGGCTTGCTACTGGTACGTATTGATGAAATGCAGGCGGTGCGTGTCGTGACTCAAGGTGAACTGGATACTTATGCACAAAGTAACCAGATTCTTTAACATGGCTTTAGGCGACAGATACGTTGTCAGTTTTAGTAAATAGAATCCAAGAAACTAGTTACTGCTATCCTACATATCATCATTCGGGATCGACATGGCCAATGTCACTTTTAAATTTGTACGACAGAACTAATGTCATGCTCTGAAAGCAGACATTTTATTTCTATTTTGGTTTACATTTTAATTTTGAATAATGCCCATTATATTAAATGGGTGCAAATGAGAGAGGGTATTTAAATCTCACTTGTCAAAAATAGACAGTATAGACAGTGAATCGTTCATGAAGTACATGGTTAAATATCCCAATATTACAAGCCATATCAGGATAATAATTCCTGCTGCCCAACGGTTTATAGGCCTTTCAACTAAGGTTTCTCCAAGAATTCTACAATCATCTACAATGTTCTGTGGGGTAAGCTTGATAACTAATAAAATACCTAAAGGTACAATAATAATATCGTCTAAATACCCAAGTACGGGAATAAAATCTGGAATTAAATAAATTGGTGAGAAGGCATAAGCAGCAATAATTAAAGCTAAAAACTTTACAGAATTGGGCGTTCGCTTGTCTTTTGCAATAAGCCAAACAACCAAGATGTCTTTTTTAATTGATTTAGCCCATTGCTTGATTCTTTGATACATAGCAAATATTAAAAGAACTATAGAGATTTAATCATAAGAGAGTTTTCTTAAAACAATATAGATTTTTATTATCCTATTACGATTTTCTAAAATTAACATAATACGCGTTATACGAAATGCTATTTTTTATTTTATACAAATTATATGTTTAGCGTATAAGTGAAAGCCCAATTCAAGTAAATTGGGCTTTTTTATTCACTTGTTAGGTTCCATGCTGATTATTTAAGCAATGTTCCACGAATTTCTCTAATTTAAATCAATATCATCCTGTTATTTATAAGTCATTATTTCATGTGTTGGAACTGAAATTGGTTTCTAAAAAAATAGAGGACTTGATTAATTATAAGAAAGCAAAAAATGGCACAGAAAGACATTTTTTAGATGGAGATTCAACTTATTCCAATTTGTGCAAAATTTGTACGTGCCTTTCAATAACATTCTATGCATCGCAAATGACAAATAAGTAAGTCGGCTGAAGCATTGATCTTCAGCTTTGAATCCGGTTTAAAACTGATCTTTCAGGGTTCTTAAACGCTGGAATTCTTCCACGCTTTCTGCGCGCAGAAAAGGATTGGTTTGCAATTCATCTTCAATACTACTTGGCAGCGTGCACTGGCCTAGTATACGCAAACGCTCAATATGTTCGAAGCGTTCCAGAATTGCCGAATTGTCCGGTTCAACGTGTTTGGCAAACTGTGCATTCGATAATGTGTATTCATGGGTGCAATAGACTTGGGTGCGCGGTGGCAAGGCAGCCAGACGGGACAGTGAATGATACATCTGTGAATAGGTGCCTTCAAAAACCCGGCCACAACCCATGGCAAATAAGGTATCGCCGCAGAACAGCACATCAATCGCATCAATAAAATAAACAATATGGCCGAGTGTATGCCCGGGTACAGCAATCACCTGGATATCTATTCCATGAAAATTAAACTGTTCTTCATGCTCAAGAGGATGGGTGATAAACGGAATTTTGCTTAGTTCTGCCCGTGGGCCATACACAGGCAGATTTTGTCCTTGGATCAGTTCCGGCACACCGCCAATATGATCTTTATGCCAGTGAGTCAGCCAGATTTGACTTACAGTTAAACCGTGTTCGGCACAATAGTCTTGTACCAATTCTGCTTCGGTTGGATCAATCACAGCCACCTGATGCGACGCGGTATGTTCAAGCAACCAGATATAATTTTGCAGTGAATTCTGGACATCAATACAGTGAATTTTAAAGGGTGTCATAGCACATCACATCAAATGAAGATTATAGATAAAGTAGCATAATTTCGGATACTCTGGTGCTGGTTGATATCGTCTGATCATCCGCGATTACTTTCATTTATTCCAAATTTGAAAAATTTATAATTCCGGATCATCAATGCTCACCGCATTGCCGATGGTGTAAAAATGCCCGCCGGCTACATGATGAATACTTTTCCACTCTTCATCCACTTCATGATAATGCCAGTGGCCGTCGCGGAAGACCCGATCATCGGCATAGGCTGCAATCACCTTGCCTATAAACAGGTCATGCATTTGCTGGTTATGCGGCTCAGGAATCATCTCGCAGAGTATCCAGGCCGCACAGCCTTGTACTACAGGAATATCAGCATCAGGAAAATGAAATAGTTCTACTCCGGATTGTGCCAGTTTGTCAGGCACATCATGCAGGCTCTGCGTACCCAGACGATAGACCATATTCAGTTGTTTCAATGTTGGAATTTGCAGCGCGAAATAACCTGAATTTTCAATAATATTTCGGGTTTTGGTGCTTTTATCCAGAACCACAGTCACTTTTGCGGGGCTGAATTCCAATGCGCATGCCCAGGCTGCTGCCATAACATCTGTATCCTGCTGATCTTGAGCAGATACCAGTACAGTAGGGCCATGGGTAATCAGACGATAAGCTTTTTCTAAGGGAACGCTTTGAATATGGGAGTTTGTCATGCAGCACCATTTGCTCTATTTATTTACTAGGCCAGATTAATGAGATCATTAACATATTCAAGTTCATTCTTGCAAAAAAGCTTTTAAACTAGAGATCGTTATATTCAGGAATTCAAAAAATGAAAATGTACCAGGTCGATGCGTTTACCACGGAACTGTTTAAAGGCAATCCTGCAGCCGTGATTGTGCTGGATGAATGGCTCGAAGATGGTCTGATGCAAAATATCGCCTTGGAAAATAATCTGTCCGAAACGGCTTTTGTTAAAGTCATCGATAGCGATAATTATGCCATCCGCTGGTTTACGCCAACCAAGGAAGTGGATTTTTGTGGTCATGCGACATTGGCCAGCAGCTTTGTACTATTCAATCAATTTGATACGGGGAAAACGATTCATTTTCATGTAAAAGACTTAGGCATTTTTGTAGTCAATCAGGATGCAGATGGCAAGATCAGAATGAACTTTCCAGTTCGTCGTGCAGAGCCAGTTGCTGAATATCCTGAAGCTTTAAGACAGGCCTTGAGCAAACCGTTTAAACAGGTTTATCTGAACGCGCAGGGCTATATTGTTGAATACGAATCGGTACAAGATGTGCTGGATGAAATGCCTGATTTTGAACTGTTAAAACAGTTGAATGGCAAGCGTACAGCCATTACTGCTCAGAATACCTATTTAGACGTCGCAATCACTTCACAAGATACCCAATACGATTGTATTTCACGTTATTTTGCACCGAGTAATGGAATCAATGAAGATCCGGTAACAGGTTCAATTCACACCGGAATTGCACCGCTGTGGGCCGAAAAACTGGGTAAAAATGAACTGGTCGCCTATCAGGCATCAGCGCGTGGTGGGGTGCTATATTGTGCCTTGCAAGATCAGGATCGAATTGAAATTTCCGGTTATGGAAAATTATATATGCAAGCTGAAATTTATCTTTAATTTTTTAATTACATAGAACTACATGTCGTCAGGTGAGGCGGCATGTTATTTTGATGGTCCGGCTTGGAATAGATTATTCAGAAAAAGAATCATTCTCTAAGAAGGGCGCGAATAAAAATTTATATTTATAATTTGGATGAAGAATGTTGCTACGTTATAAAAATTTAAGTCTGGCGATTGTATTGTCTGGCTGTAGTGCACTGAGTTTTGCACAACCTGTTTTGGTGAAAACGGAACAGAATATTGAAGAATACCGACTGGATAATGGACTGCGCATTATCCTGGCACCGAATGATAAAGAAAATAAAGTTTTTATGAATACGGTCTATCTGACCGGTTCCCTGAATGATCCTCAGGGCAAGGGCGGACTGGCCCATCTGCTGGAACATTTGGCCTTTAAAGGCACAGAAAATGTCAAAGGAGATGAATTCCAGCGTCGACTGGATCAATATACCTTGATGACTAATGCTAGTACCGACTATTACTCGACCAAATATACCAATGTGATCCGTCCTGAAAAAACTGCGCTGAGTGAAGTCATTTTTCTCGAAGCCGAACGCATGGACAAGCTGGTGCTTCAGGAAAAATATGTACCGACTGAAATTGATATTGTAAAACGCGAGCGTGAAATTCGTCTGGATCAGCCATTTTCAGTATTGATCGATCAGGTGTTTAAATCTGCTTATGGCAATCAGTATTTAGGCCGTTTGCCGATTGGTGACCTAAATGAGCTGCAATCAATCAATATGCAGGAACTAAACCATTTTTACCGTCAATGGTATGCACCGAATAATGCCTTTGTGGTCATTTCGGGCAAATTTGATAAGGCCGAAGTCTTAAAACAGCTGGATACGCATTTCAGTCCGATTCAATCCCGAAATGTACCAGCGCAAGTGAAAGTCCCAGCGCTTAAACCAGAGCAAATCAAACAGCGTGAATTTACAGTAAAGAAAGGCAGTGATCTGGCCAAGTTTAATCTTTATTTGAATCAATCCGAAGAAAGCATTAAAACGGCTTTGGCTGTTTCGCCAACGCTCTATACTTTGCAGCCAAGTGGACATCTCTATCAGAATATGGTGGAAACTGGGAAGTCAACAGCGGTGCAATCCAGTACCTGGCTGGATAAAGACTTTAATCTGGTGTTTATGGGAGCAATCTATGCTCCGAATCATCAGGCACAGGATATCGAAAAGGGGCTGATCCAAGGCGTAGAAAAGAGCCAGCCATTTACCGAAGCAGAATTAAACCGGGCTAAAAATCTGACTCGAAATCAGGCCGACAATATTAAAAATAGTGCGACTGCTTTAGGTTCACGTTTAAGTGATTATGCAGTGGCGTATTCGGGTGACTGGAGCCAGTATTTTAAAGATCTGAGCGCGATTCAAAACCTGAATGTGAATCAGGTCAATCAGGTCTATAAGAATTTTTTAAAACCTGAATACCGTATTTCTGGCAATATTTTACCTACCCCGGAAGATCAGAAAAAAGCGCAGGAACTAGCACAAACAGAAGCACCGGCAAAAACTCTGGATCAACAGACTGAAGCAGAAGAGCCTCTGAAAGATGTCAGTGTTTATCAGGCTGAAGTGAAGCAATATGTACAGGAATCCAAGCAATATCTGTATAGCAAGGATCAGCAGATTCAGCGTGGCAAGTTGAAAAATGGCATTAAATACGCGTTGTTTCCGACGAATACCCGCGATGACAAGGTCTATGCCACAATTTCACTGGATTTTGGTACCGCTCAAAGCCTGATGAATAAAGGCGAGATTCTGGACCTGACCGCTTATTTAATGTTGCGCTCATCGAAAACTCAAAGCTTGCAGCAGATTGCCGATAAAATTATTGAAGTAGGCGGTTCGGCGACTGCTGGTGCATCCGGTAATGGCCTGACCTTGCAGATCAGCGCCAAAAAAGAAAAGTTTGAAGAATTTTTCCAGTATGTGGTTGATGTGCTGAAAACGCCGGCATTTGAGCAAAGCCAGTTTGACTTGATCAAGGGGCAGACTTTATCCAGTCTGGATCGTCCTTATACTGAACCAGATACCGTGTCGAGCTTGACGATGGCGCGAACTCTCGAGATCTATCAGCCTGGCGATCTGCGTTTCCATTTCGAGCCTGAACTGGCCAAAAAACAGTATCAGAAAGCGACTCGCGAACAGGTTATGGCACTGTATCAGCAGTTTTTAAAAACCCAGCATGCGCAAATAGCGGTTACGGGCGAATTTAATCCGAAATCGATGCAAAATGTACTGAAAAACAGTTTTTCAGACTGGAAAGCTGCACAGCCTTATGAGCGTCTAAAATCGGAATATCGAAGCTACCCAGCCCAGAAAATTCATGCTTTGTCTGAGCAGCGTGAATTCGGGAGTTATCAGGCATTTATGAGCATGCCGGTCGGTGCTGATCATGCCGATGCACCTGCATTACAGGTATTTCGATATATTCTGGGTGATTCACAGCTGTCGTCACGACTGGCACAAGAGTTACGCGAGAAAAATGCACTAGTCTATGGTTTTAGTGCAGATGTGCAACTCGATGAATGGGCAGATGTGGGTGCAATGATGATTAGTGCCAATTATACGGCTGGAAAATCCGCACAGGTTTCTCAGGCAGTGCATAAGGTACTGAATGAACTGCTGACACGTGGCGTGACTGAACAGGAAGTGGAAGCGGCAAAAGCCAGTATCTTGAAACAGCGTTTAACTGCACTCGAGGATGATCGTCGTATTCACACTATGTTGATCCCACAGCTGGAAAAAGACCGTAATCTGGTTTACCGGGAAAAACGTGATCAGGGGATTGCTAAACTGAGTAAAGCCGATATTGATACCATGATTAAAAAATACATCAAGCCGGATCAGCTGGTTGAAGTGATGGCTGATCAGTACGGTAAGCAAGTTAAAACATCGTAGTGTTGATAAAAAATCCCCTCAAGTGAGGGGATTTTTGATTTTAGTTTTATGCTCTAGGTTGCTCTATGGCTAAAAATAATCCCTCCGATTATGCCCACAAGGATAGATAGGGGCAGACTCCAAACAGATACAATAAGAAGAAAAATCAATATTCCACAGCCAATCAAAGCTGAAACGAAAGCAATATCTCGATCAAAAGGATGATGGATCGCCACTTGATAATAATAAGACGTTATCCAGCTTGAAATAATAGTGAGTAAAATACAAAGTCCTTTGCCTGAAGGCGTATTTAGACTGGAATCTGTTATCCAACTTAGCATGTCCTCATCTACTCAAAGTCGATAAAAACGTTTAGCATTTTCATAAAAAATCGGCTTTAACGCATTTTCATTGTAGTCCTGCACAATATCGCTAAAGGCATCAATAATGTTGGTGAGTGAGCTACTGACACTGTCCATTGGAAAGTTGGATGCAAACATCACGCGCCCAGAACCAAAACAGTCTAAAGTATGCTGGATCACGGGTGCGGCACGTTCCACTAATTCCTGTTTACTTGCCAGCCGTTTCTGCGTGTGAAAATCATGTCCCAAGACTGGCATAAACAGACCAGACATTTTGGTCGATACATTTTTGCATTCGGCCAGTTCTGCCAACTGATCTTTCCAGTCTGCAAATATCTGGGTGCGATCTTGTTCGGTCTTGCCTGTAGCTTTGCTCACTTTGCCAAATAAACCTGCGGGCGTACCCAGATGATCCAGCACAATAGGGGTGTTTGGAAAGGCTTTGGCCAGCGCAGTAACATCCGCAATCTGGGTAGAGTACACCCAGGCATCAAAGCTTAAATCTTGCCTGGCCAGTTCTTCAAAGCCCTTCAGGAAATCTGTGTTGCGATAGAGATGCGGTTCATCGGTCCAGGCATGAATCCCTTTATCTGGATGTACTGCAGCCATTTTACGGATGCCCCGAAACTTGGGAGAAGCTTCGCGATGCAATTGAATCAACTGTTTAAAATTTTTCTGCCGCGGATCCGCCGTGGCGACAATTCCACCCAATTGGATAGTGTGCTGATCAAAAGGAAGCCCGGCGATAAAACGGGTTTCATTTACCACACCCGTACCTTTATGGTCATGCCAGCTGGCTTCAACATGCACAATCTGCTCTATTTCATAATGTCCTGCATCTTTCTTGTAATTTGCAGGCAGATAAGGTGCAGTCAGGTGCTGTGTCAGGCCAATGGTCTCAATGACGTCTCTGGGTTTCAACAGTCGAACCATTCTGTCTAGTAATTTGGGATGATTGCCGAACAGCTTTACCGCTAGCGCTGCCGCATGTGGGGTATTGTACGGATCCCATTGGTGGATATGAGGGTCAATGATCGGGAAGGGAAGTTGCTGCATACTATGCCTTGTTTTCGTTTGTTTATTATTCAATTTATATAGTGCTTAAATCACTTTAAAGTCAATATGATAAATGACAGCAAATAAAAAAAGCCCCGTGGGGCTTTTCGTATTTTAATCAATGATCATGGTTATGCTTGTTGGCATGAAACTCTTCATTGTGACGGAAACGTAAATAGTTTTCGAACTGTTCACAGTATTCATCATAGTTATCTTCCAGCATCATTTGAAATTGCTGCAAGATATAAGACATGACCTGATCTTTGGCATCGCGCATTTCATTCCCATCTTTAAAGTTATTCGCTGCCACCCAGGTATTGAAACGGGCAGTACCAAATAACATCGCCGCACTGACTTGACCGCGCTTATCGCTCGGTTTTTCCTGTGAGCCTTTTTCTACGCGACAAAACTCGTTGGCTTGTTGAATAAATTCATCAGCACGTTCAAAGAATGCCGCATTTAACGCTTCTTCTTCGGTTACATCGGTTGCTTCAATCTTTTGAACCATGAATTTGTTCCTAACACTAAAATCTCAATCGTTAATTATAGGCAAAGCCTTGCAGAAACTAAACCTTTGCCTTAATCTAAAAAATAGCCTAAGCATATAAAAGTGAATGCCATGCAGGATGCGATTGCAGTACAAAGCCTAAAAAGTGATATTGCCTTATTGCGCCAGAATATTTGGCCACCGGCAAATCTAGCCAATGTTGAAGGCTTGCCGATTTATTATGGCAGCCAGTCACAGGTAGATGAATACTATAGCCAGTGGCTCGGGCTGATTGAAAGGGCACAGGATCTGTTTCAGCCTTTTATGGAAGATGAAATCTTGGATGCGATCCATCTGCCGAGTCATTTAAACTTGCCGCTGTTTTATTTTCATGTTGACCGGATTCGCATTAATAAAACCCGCGCCAAGGAATCCAAAACTTTTCGTGGGGTCGCCAGCCTGATCGAAAAATGCGGCCAGTTCGAACCCGAGCAGATTGCAGCCATGCGGCAGTGGCTTGATAGTGACGATACTGCAGCTTTGGTGGCACACCGTGAATTTGTGGATTTACGCACTTATGTGTTTCAGCATGGCCAGAGCGAATATACGCGCACCCGTTTTTATGTGAATGGGATTGTGCTGAGTGTTGAGCCACATTTTGAACTGGTCGATGCACGCGATAAGCCACGCAAGCAACGCAGCGACAGTTATAACGATCCTCTGGCAGACAATAATACCTGGAAAGTATTCGGCAAATATCGCTAGCACAGTTTGACCAAGCCCGGTCTTACCAGAAGGGCTTGGTATTTTCTGCAAACTGCTGTAAACGCTCTGCTGCTTCGTTCGACAAACGCTGCTGTTCCGCACTTATCCAGCCTAGCACAAACCAGGCCTTGGCCTGTTGTTTGACATAAGGTCTAAATAATTCGTCTGCTACAAATAGGTCATTATAATGCCCGAGACTTTCCTGCAAGGGTTTTAAGGCTTTTAGATAGGCTTTAACCTCTTTTTCAGGAAATAAGCTTTGCAAGAATTCTACGTTATAGCGTAAGCGTTTGACCCGTTTGCGTGTGCGATGCCGGGATTCAATATCCAGTTCTTGATAGTTCTCGGCATCCTGACAGATTTGCTGATGCAGCTTGCTCAGGCCTTTACACAAAATTTTATGCGAAGACTTGGCTTTACCCTCTGTATTTTCTTGGCTAAAGCTGAATAGTTGCAGCATTAGTTCTACGGTAGCAGGACTTCTGAACAGCGCACTGATATCTGGCTGTTTTTGACGATGTGGGGGTAATTTTAGTAAGGGGGAACCTGCTTTTTCTAGTTGTGGAATCAGGCTTTCTGCCAAGGCATCACGATCTCGGGTAGAACCCAGTTGCTGAAAAATATCCCGCAGCTGTTCTGGCCATTCTGGCTGTACATGTTCGGTCACGGACTGGAAAATTTTAAAGGCACTGCGCAAACGCCGAATCGCGACACGTGCCTGATGCACATGATCACTATTATAATTCTCGGCAGCAATTGCAGTAGCATTGGGGAAAAGATGAGCCAGGCAATTGGCAACAATCTTTTGCAAAATCGTACTGATCTGATCTTTCTGTTCAAGCACTAAGGGAAGCTGATGCTGAACCGGCAGATTCTCTTCGCCATGTAATAAGGCATAACCGCGTTCCGATTTGCTCCGTGTATCCAGCCACAAAGCATAACACTGAACCCAGGGCTGAATGAAATCAATCAATTCACTCAGCTGGCCGGATTTAAGCTCAAATTCGACTTCATAAATATCGATGGCTTGATCATTGTGTCGAATTTCTCCGACATCAAAGGCAATTTCAATCTGACTGTCCAGATGACTTTCTGTCAGGACATAGCGTACGACATCAGTTTCAAATTGTAAAATGAGTGGTGTCTCTAAATCACCGAGCGCCTGTTTTAGGATTTTTTTCGCCGGTTTATGTTTGCGATATAACTGAAAATCACAATGTTCAGGAGGACTTTTTAACTCATGCTCAAGTTCAAAACGTTCAAATTGCTGTTCAGTCGCTGCTTTCAGGGTTTGAATCCATTGTTGGTCTTCCAGACGTTGCCGCAAGGCAATCTGATGTTGTTGTAATTGTTGCGCTTCAGTATCAAAGTAGCGTGCACACAGACGATGCCGAGTCGGCTGAAGTTTCTGGATGTCCTGTTCAAATTGCACACGAGACTGTGGCGGAATCTGGAATTTGAGTTCTATTTCTGCCATCGGGTTATTCCTCCGCGATGTTGGTTTTACAGATTAATATAGCCCAAAGATCAGCAGGGGTGTGATGTGCTTCTGCAACAAAAAGCACGCCATAGAAGGCGTGCTTTAAGTATTTCTCGTGATATTTATTTCAATATGTTTATTTCAGGAATTTACGGCTGACCAGGAACTGTTCGGTCGCTTCAAGCAGTTTCTGCGCATAGACTTCCTGCTTGGCGGTCAGCCAGCCCAGCACAAACCAGTCACTTGCTTCCAGTTCGGTCTGCTGAATATAAACTGCAGAAGAGGCCAAGGTTTGATATTCACTGGCTGCCAGTTGTGCATCATTCAGCGCTTTGCTGTATTTCTGCAAATTTTTGACATCATAGATCGTGGTTAAAATCGGAAAGCTGAATTTGAGTTCCTGAATCCGGCTGGCCAATTGATCCAGACTTTCAAAATCAGTGATATCGGTCTGGTTCATTTGTTCCTGCAAAGCTTTATATTGCTGTTGCAAGGTAGTTTGAGCAGCAGTTTTCAAGTCCAGCGAGGCATGCTCATTTTCATTTAAACTGAACATCAGTAATTCCAGATAATGATGCACATTCTGGGTAGATTTGACCAGATTACCGAGTTTCTCCTGCGCATACAGAATATCTTTGCTCAGGTTTTCTGCCGTGGTGGGATTTTGCAGGAAGCCGGCCAAGCTGTTTTGCATATGCTGTAAATGTTGCAAATGTTCAAATTGCTGCTTAAAGGCCGCCAGTTGATGTGCCCATTTGTCCGAAAGCTGTGGATGCCAGTCTTTGAACAGCAGCAAGGTCAGATATAAGTGATCCAGTGCCAGTCGTGCCTGATCAATATGTTCCTGCTCTGCAACCTGAGCTGCAATCGCCGCGATATTCGGCAATAAATGCTGCATCTGCTGTGCAATCAGACTGTACATGGTTTTACTGGCGCTGTCTTTTTTGCTGATCTGAAATTCTTTGCTAAGGGTCGCAGGACTGACGCGCTGTGAAGTCGCCAGTAAATTGCCTATTTCAGCCTTGCTGCGTACATCGAGCCAGAGCTGATATTTCTTGACCCATTCAAAACTAAACGCCAGCAGATGTTGAATTGAACCATTTTTAAGCTCGAACTCGACTTCATGTACTTCTTGCTCGGCATCATGTGTGCGGATATGCCCAATATCCAGGCTGACTTCGATCTGGGTATCTTCATAGTCAATCACCCTTAACGTACGGGAAATATCGGTTTCAAACTGGAGTTGGAGCTGGTCGAACTGATTGCCGAGCGCATTGCTGAGAATTGCCCCGGCTTCTGGAAATTTTTTATAAATATCTAAATCCAGTTCAGGAGATGCGGTTAATTTCCCTAGATCATGATTATGTTCAAAGCGTTCGATATGGCTTTTTCCGGCCGCTTTTAGTGTTTGCACCCAACGTGTACCTTCCAGACGCTGACGCAGTGCCACCCCATGCCGGGCCAGTTGACGGTCGGTAGTATCATAATATTTGGCTTGAAGCTGGATCTGTTGAGACTTTTTCGGATCAAGTGCCTTGAGCAGCGCAGTGCGTCGTGCCACAGGAATTTGGAACTTGAGTTCAACTTCAACCATGATGATCATCCTATCTGTTCAGTGCAATTAAGTACTGAATCTTCACTTGAATAAGGTTTTAAAATGAGGCGGACAGCAGCCGCAATTATATTTTTAGATTTGTGCGCAGCAGATTGTAACCAAAATCAAAATGCATGTAAGACTTGACTGAGCATAAAAAGCTTAAACAGAAGTTTGAAACTTAGATTTCATCGGTTCATTTTAGGCTAAAACGATCGGATTCAGGCCTTCACGGGGATGTGCAAGATGCATTGAAGCGCGCATCAAAAGGCTGTTATTTGGCTAAAATATACGCTAAGGTAAAACAAAAAACGTCAGGATGATGACAGATGAATGTACAAGTACAACCAGAAAGTAAGAATGAGGTGATGGTTCAGCCCCAGATGCCGATTAAAAATTATCATGAATTTTATCGCTTCTATTTGACCGAACATCGGCATATTATCAGTCGCCGTCTGCACGTGGCCGGCAGTAGCATCGGTTTATACTGTTTTGCTAAAGCCATTCGTCAAGGCAAGCCGCGATATTTTGCCTATGGTTTACTCACGGGTTATGCTTGTGCTTGGGTCGGACATTTTATCTTTGAGCGCAATAAACCGGCCAGTTTCAAACAGCCTGTATATAGCTTTATCTCGGACTGGCGCATGTTTGCCGATGTCCTGCGTGGCAATATCAGTCTGATAGACCGTAAATACGATAAAATTTCCAGTTGAGCCAGAATGACTTTTATCGGAATGTGCTCACTTAAAGCATGAAATTTCGATAAAAGCCTTGCAAGTCTAGAATTATTATTCTAATAATTATGTTATTGCAGATTTGGTTTTTTGATCAACCATTATATTTTAGTCATACATCAGTTTTCCAAGCCTGGAGCGACCTTCTCCGGGCTTTTTTTATGTCTGTTTAATATCAATAAAATTTTAAGATTTTGCTGATGCTATTATGTAAATAGTCATAGAAGCTTTTATGCGGATGTGTGCTGAAAGTAAAAGATCCTTTCTGGCTTTGAAACGTCTTCCCACAAACGAAGGACTCAAAACCAGAAAGGATCGGGTATTACCAACACAGGTATTTATTTTTCTGTTTATTGTCTGTGTCTAAGACTATTTAAGTCGCTTCGTGCCGATTGGGCTATCCCTGAAAATGGGTATTTTTAACATTCATTAATTTGAGTGCGCTTGAACTAGGTGAAAAAAAACAAAAAAATCGCTCTTAGAATTTTGCAACTTCTCCACCAAGTTGTCTGCAAAATCCTAAAAGCGTTTGTCGGAGGGCGTAAGTATTAACACGTTATAATTATTGTTATAAAGCGATTAAAACGTAGATTTAATAGCCGGTATATCCCTGAAAATGGTGATATTTAAAATTTAACGGATAAATTGTACTAAAAAACTGCAAATCTGTTGTTGCCCGCGGTCTCAGAAACAGCAGGACTGCGGAAATCTAGCGGAGTTATGCCTATAATAGAGCCATTCTAGGAAATGGCGAGCAAGATGCGCGGTTTATATTTAATTACCAATGATGATCCATTAGAGCTTTTATTAGCGAAGTTGGAAGGTGCAATGGCCAATGGTGGTGTTGCGGTCTTGCAATATCGCCGTAAAAAAGTGGCGAAAGAAGATCAAATTTACGAAATCGAGTACATGAAAGCCATGTGTGCTGAATATGGCGTACCTTTCGTGATTAACGATGATCTGGAAATGGCGGTTAAATACGGCGTGGGTGTGCATTTAGGCCAGGATGATGGTTCGATTGTCGACGCTGTTGCGCGTTTGCCTAAAGGCGTGTTGATTGGCCGTAGCTGTAATAACTCACTTGAGCTGGCTAAACAGGCCATTGCCGATGGTGCGAATTATGTGGCATTTGGAGCAATTTATGCGACTGATAGTAAACCTGAAGCGGGTAATATTGGTCTTGAAACCTTAAAACTGGCCAAAGAAAAATTGAACGTGCCTCTCTGTGCCATTGGTGGTTTAACGGTTGAAAATTCAAAGGATGTCATTGAGTCAGGTGCGGATTATTGCGCGGTGATTAGTGATATATTGGGACTTCCTATGAATGCCATTCCTGAACGTTTAGATGAATGGTCTGCGCTTTTTCAAGCTACAGCATAAAATTTTTTGATTGATTTAATTTTGAGTCGAGTGCCTTCATGAGCTTATCTCCAAAGCAAGAACAATTGTTCAAACAAGCCAATAAACATATCCCGGGTGGCGTCAATTCACCTGTACGCGCATTTAATAGTGTCGGTGGGACGCCGGTCTTTATCGAAAAAGCCCAAGGTGCGTATCTTTATGATGTCGATGGCAAACGTTATGTGGACTATGTGGGTTCATGGGGGCCGATGATTTTGGGTCATGCGCATCCTGCGATTATTAAAGCAGTTCAGGATGCTGCGGTCGATGGTTTGAGTTTTGGTGCGCCTACAGTCCATGAAACTACGCTTGCAGATATTATTTGCGAGATCATGCCATCGATTGAACTAGTGCGTATGACCAACTCGGGTACAGAAGCAACCATGACCGCGATTCGTTTAGCACGTGGTTATACTGGCCGTGACAAGATTGTAAAATTTGAAGGCTGTTATCACGGTCACTCGGATTCATTATTGGTAAAAGCCGGTTCAGGTTTATTGACCAGTGGTGAAGGGGAAGCGACGTCTGCAGGTGTGCCGGCGGATTTTGCAAAACATACGCTGACACTTCCATATAACGACATCGCGACTTTAAAAGAATGCTTTGCCAAATTCGGTTCAGAAATTGCCGGCGTGATTGTTGAGCCTGTGGCAGGTAACATGAACCTTGTGAAACCGATTGATGGTTTCCTGCAAGCGATTCGTGATGTCTGTGATGAGCATGGTTCAGTGTTTATCATTGATGAAGTAATGACCGGTTTCCGTGTCGGTCTTGGCGGTGCGCAAGCACATTATGGCGTTACTCCGGATTTAACCACTTTAGGTAAAATCATCGGTGCAGGCTTACCAGTGGGTGCTTTCGGTGGTAAACGTGAAGTGATGGAATGCATCGCGCCATTGGGTAAGGTATACCAAGCAGGTACATTGTCGGGTAATCCACTGGCAATGCGTGCCGGTATCGAGATGTTCAAGCATTTACGTACCGAAGATTTTTATGAAAAATTAACCGCACAACTCGAAAAATTGCTCGCCGGTTTACAAACTGCTGCTGATGAAGCAGGCATTTCATTCAAGACCCAACAAGTGGGCGGTATGTTTGGTCTTTACTTTACCGATCAGGAAGATATTACTAGCTTCGACTCTATGCTGAAATGCGATGTCGATGCGTTCCGTAAATTCTTCCATGGCATGTTAAATCGTGGCGTAAACCTTGCACCATCTGCTTTTGAAGCAGGATTTATTTCTGCTGCGCATAGTGATGAAGATATTGCTTACACGATTCAAGCGGCTAAAGAAACTTTTGCTGAGATGAAAGCGTAATACCTCTCCCAAACCCTCTCCTTAAAGGAGAGGGCTTTCATCTATCGAATAGAAATGAAAATTTAAAGACTTCCTCCAGTATTCTTGCGCTATATATGGCTCAGGCTTAGGGGGAATTACATTTAAAATTAGAGATCATTTTCATGCAAACCAAACATTATTTGACTTTAAGCGATGCGGAATTTTTATTAGATCAAGCCCATCAATATGCCATTCAGAACAGTTTTAATGTCAGTATTGCAGTCGTAGATGAAACGGGTAATTTGCTTGCGATGAAGCGTATGAATGGTGCAGCACCGATGACTGCAAATCTGGCCGTCGAAAAGGCTAAATGTTCAGCTATGAGTCGCCATCCCTCCAAACTGTTTGAGGATATTATCAAAGGCGGACAGATGGGTTTTCTGACCATGGAAACTTTCTCAGGAATGTTGGAAGGTGGTGAACCGATTCTGTATCAAGGCCAGCTCGTCGGTGCGATGGGTGTGTCGGGTGTGAAGTCGTTTGAAGATGCGGAGATTGCACAGGTAGCCATTGAGAAATTTTTGGCTAAGCAAAGCTAATCCAAAATAGAAATTGATCAGCTTAATTTAATAAAATCATTCAAAGTTGTACCAAAATGAAGCGTGGAACGTGAAATATCAACTAAAAAGCCCAATCGCTAATGAGTGGGCTTGTCTATATACAATAAAGTTATAATTTAAAAAGGAAATCAAAAGATGTTATTCACCAATTAAAATGTCTATGCGATAAACCATTTAAAATGTCCTGTTTTTAACCACAAGAGTCAAGCACAGGATTTAACTTTCTTTGTTCAATAACAGCTTTCTGAGCTTTACGACTCGGCATACTTTTCTTGAGACGGGAACGTTTATTCTGTTTTTCCAACTCTTCATGCTGTTGCTGAATATGTGCCAGAACTGTACCTAACCGTTTATTCTCAACGATCTCATTCTGCTGTAGCCCAGCTAATTTATTGAAAATGCTGTAGTTGAGCTTTCGTTCCTCGTGCATGAGGGCCACAGTCCCATCCGGGTACTCCAGAAATGAAATATATTGCCCAACAAGCTTATGATTCAGCTCTATCGGTTCAAGCAGATAAATACATTTGTCATAGGTCAGGGTCAGATTCTTGGTGACCTTACGCGGTTCCTGCCAGGTAAAAATATCATCCAGTTCAAGATGAGATTCGGTTAATGGCCGATGTAAATTCTTTGAGTTTCGCGCACACTTGGCAAACTTCTGATTGAAATGCTCAATAAAGCAGGGCAGCCAGGCATTTGCCTCGGCAATTGAACAGATACCTTCTAGGCGCATTTCCTTGATCAGGCGATCCTGGAGTGTTCTATTGGCACGTTCCACACGGCCTTTGGCCTGGGGTGAGTTGGCGAAGATAATATCAATATTTAACTCATTCAGAATCCGCCCAAATTGCGTGATCTGGCTATCTTGGCTCGATTTCTGATTCACTCGGAATACCGAGTGTTTATCGCTATAAAACGCTAAAGGCTTGCCGTATTGCTCAATGTAGGCTCGGGTTGAAAGCATATAATCAAAGGTCGTTTCAGCCTCACAAAAGCGCAGATGCAACAGCTTTCCAGTGGCGTCATCGATATAAACCAGCAAGCAGCATTTGGAAGCTCGACCTTCAAACCAGTCATGATATGAGCCATCGATCTGGATCAGCTCACCGAAGCAATCACGGTTGTATCGAGGCTGATATGGACGTTTCAGGCGCTTGGATCGAGGAATCCAGAGGTCATTTGCATGTCATCCAGCGACGAACCGTTTCTACCGGGATATGCAGGCCAAACATGCTGCTGAGCTTCTCATGAGCCAATGTAGGACCAAAGCCAAGTAAATGTTCAGAAATAATGGAAAGACATTCTGATTTTAACAGGACGTCATGGCGACGATGACCCGGTTGACCACGACTGGCATGTGCCATACCTGAGACACCATCTTGATTGAGCTTCTGCAATAACCGGGTAATTTGACGGGTGGAAAGATTCAGGATTTCAGCAGCACGGACCTGGGTAATACGATGATCACTAACGTCTTGCAGAACTGCAAGACGTTGAATTTCTTTATCAGACATAGTGATCAGCATCTATATTTTATATCCAGTCCATGGTGATAAAAACCATCATAAACCAGACATTTTTATTGGTGAGAATATAGACACTTTAAATGGGTTCTAACACAAAAGAATTTCGTATAACGTGTATTATGTTAATTTTAGAAATAATTAGGGTGTGTTGACACTTTTAGCTTAAAAAAATAGCGAAGTAGTAAAATCAAATCACCAAACCCAATTTTACTATTCGCTATGCCTCGTACCATGCTGACAGATCAACACTGGCAAAAGTTGAAAGTTATTCTGCGTAATTTATCCATTCACCACAACTCAAATTTACGCAATTTTATTGAAGCTATTCTCTATAGAATTAGAACAGGCTGTCCGTGGCGAGATATTCCTTCTTGTTTTGGTCATTCAAACTCTATTTTCAAACGTTTTAATCGTTGGTCAAGCAGCGGTAAGTTACTTAGATTATTCAAATTACTAGCCTCATGCCCCGATATGGAGTGGATTTTTATTGATGGCTCTCATGTACGTGCTCATCAACATTCTGCCGGCATAGCGAATCAATCTATTTCTAAAAGTGTAGGAGGAAACTCCTCAAAAATACATTTGATTGTTGATGCACATGGCAATCCTATTGATTTCATGATTACCGATGGAACCACACATGATGTTAAAGTTGCGCCTGATTTAATATCAACATTAGATTTAAAAGAGACAAAAGTGGTATGCGCAGATAAAGGCTATGATTCAGAACCACTGCGTGAACAGATCAGGAAAACAGGGACTAAAGCGAATATACCAAAGAAAACGAATAGCCAATCGAACAATGATCATATGGACTGGTATTTATATAAAATCAGGCATTTAGTTGAAAATATGTTTTGTAGATTAAAGCAATTTAGAGGAATAGCTACTCGATATGACAAGCTCAAAAGAAATTATCAAAGTTCTGTTGCCTTAGCCTGTATATTTTTATGGCTACCTTTATAGGGTTAATTATGAACAGTAAGTGTCAACAGACCCTAAAAGTTTGGAAATACTAGTGAAATGCAACTTATAGAAATAGAGCCTTATTTTTGGGAACTATATGAGGATAGCGAAAATATATACCTCAATGTTTGTATAAATATGAGTGCAGTTTCTTGGGCGAAAACTATCTGCCTAGATAAACAAACGATTCAGCAATATCAGACTCAAGGAAAAGGTTTTATTGATGACTTAGCTAAAAGAATTGAAAGCAGCCAATTTAGAAAAGATTATGAAAGATTTTATTCATTTCCAGATGCCTCCGCAGAACAAAAAGAGGGAATGCTTCTAGCATTTAATGAATATAGGGCTAAGCAAAATTAAAGCCATTTAACATAATGGCGATGATACGAAATTAGAACAATAAACCTCTGTGAAATCAAAGTGTTTTTCAAATCGATGCTAAACTAAAATAGCATGAATCATCATGCTATTTTGTATTTATAAGAGCCTCCCATGCTGTACCCCATCCCTAAAAAAATCCAACTTGCTCCATCCCAAGCCAAATGGCAGCTTGCATCAAATGAATCTGTTTTGGTTTTAGTGGGATTACAAAATTTAAGGATGATGGTAGGCATACAAGAAAGCGACCTAATGAGTCATCTGATCCAGATCAGCAATAAAGCCAAAGCACTCGATATTCCGATTGTTGACTTATATGGTGATGACCTGATGCAAGGCATGCAGCAATTGGGAGAATATGCCTCAATGCATCCGCAACTGATTTTTGCCGGGCAGGTTACACCGATGCTGAAACAGATTTTGCCGCATCTGATGAGTGTGACGGATCAAATCGGTGTGGTCGATGATGTGATTTTATTGGCGAATCAAGATCAGCATATTCAATGGATCGAAAATATTTCAGCACAGGGGATACATCACTTAAATACCTATAGCCTGACCCGCTTATGGGATTTAAGCGCATCTTCCGAATATGTATTGTCGGCCAAAGGCATTATGTTGGCTGTCGCAGAACAGCTGGATATGGATGCTTTGGAAATTGATCCCTATGTCGACTTAAAAAATTATGGTCTGGATTCGGTAGCGGTGGTGAGTCTAGTCGGTATATGGCGTGCACATGGTGCCAATATCCGTTATGAAGATGTGCTAAAACATCCGTCTTTGCACGAATTGGCAAGCTTCATTTTAAAATCCTCAGGTTGATGCGCTGCGATTGAGCAATTTTATGCGCTAAATCGGAAATTTCATCGTCATTTACATAAATGCGCATTGTAATTATTGGCTAAGCTTTCTATCATTGCCGCCTTGTTTTTCACGATCAGCCTGGGATTGAACTTTGAGTAATTTTCTAACCGAACATCTGATACATCGTGATGACGATTTCATGGTCATCCACAAACCTGCAGGTTTACTCACAGTTCCCGGTAAAACAGAAGACTTACAAGATTGCCTGATCAACCGTCTGGTCAAATTAGAACCCAAAACTTTACTGATTCATCGACTGGATCGCGATACATCCGGTATTTTGGCCTTTGGTCTGAGCAAATGGGGACAAAAAACCATTTCCCGCCAGTTTCAGGAACGCCAGACTGATAAAACCTATCAGGCTATGGTTGCCGGTACACTCGAAGGTGAAGGCACTATTGAAGTGCCAGTGGTGTATGATCCAAGCCGTCCCCCCTTACATATCGCAGATCCCGCACATAATAAGCCGGCCATCACGCATTGGCAGGCGATCGAACATTTTAATATTCAGGGACAGCCCGTGACTCGGGTGAAACTGACCCCAATTACCGGCCGTTCACATCAGCTACGGGTGCATATGCAATATCTCGGACATCCGATTATTGGCGATACCTTATATGCGACATCCGAACAGCAACAGCTCAGCTCGCGTTTATGTTTACACGCGGAACGTTTGAGTTTTTATCATCCTCAAACAGAGCAGTTGGTCGAATTTTATTGTCCGGCGCCGTTCTAGGAAATACTTCTTTAATCGGCGTGAATTATGCTCACTTTTTAGTGGGCTTTATGTCAAAATACATTGCTTGAAGGTGTGGAATTTTGCTCCAATGACGTTTCGTGATTGAGCCTAATATTCATAATCTTGTACTTAAGATAAAGGTGGAAAAATTGCAGCAATTTGCTATTGGTCAACGTTGGTTATCAGATACTGAAACAGAACTCGGTTTAGGCGTTCTTATTGATGTTGATGAGCGGTCGGTCAGCATTTTATTCCCGAAAAGCGATGAAACCCGCGTCTATGCACGCAGCAATGCACCCTTATCTCGTATCGTATTTAATGTGAAAGATGAATTACAGGATCAGGAAGGGACCAAGTGGATTGTAGAATCCGTTGAAGACCGCAATGGCGTGGTGCGTTATCATGTCGTTCGTACCTTGGAAGATGGAACTGAAGAACGTAAATCGCTGAATGAAACCCGTATTGGTGCGACCATCCAGCTGTCTAAGCCTCTAGACCGTTTATTGGCCAGTCAGGTTGATTATAAAGAATGGTATGACCTGCGTATTGAAGCACTGCTGATGCAGGCCAATATGCAAAGCAGTCCACTGCGTGG
This sequence comes from Acinetobacter lwoffii, assembly GCF_049367455.1. Classification (GTDB taxonomy): domain Bacteria; phylum Pseudomonadota; class Gammaproteobacteria; order Pseudomonadales; family Moraxellaceae; genus Acinetobacter; species Acinetobacter lwoffii_W. Next base: position 241,294 of record NZ_JBMPXW010000001.1, on the reverse strand, counting down.
TCTGGTGGGTTCACGTGTCGGTCTGATTCCGCATCAGCTTTATATTGCGCATGAAGTTGGTCAGCGTTTTGCACCGCGTGTATTACTGGCCGATGAAGTGGGTCTGGGTAAAACTATTGAAGCGGGTCTGATCATCCATCAACAGCTGAAAACTGGCCGTTCTGAACGTATCCTGATTTTAGTGCCGGATTCACTGCAATATCAGTGGATGATCGAGATGCGCCGTCGTTTCAATCTTGAGTTCTCGCTGTTTGATTTGACTCGTACGGCATCGATCAAAGAACATGATCCTGAACAGAACCCATTCCTGACCGAACAAAAAATTATTGCCTCTGTCGATTTGATGGTCGACCATGAAGATCTGCGTGAACAGGCACTTGAAGCAGGTTTCGATTTGTTGGTGGTCGATGAAGCGCATCATTTGATGTGGAGTGAAGAAGATGGTGGTAATGACCGTTATGATCTGGTCGAAGAGCTGGCTGAACATACGCCGGGCGTGTTGTTATTGACGGCAACACCTGAACAGCTCGGTGTGGAAAGTCACTTTGCACGCCTACGTTTGCTTGATCCACAGCGTTTTAACTCGCTGGATCGTTTCCTCGACGAAGAAGCACAGTATCAGCATACAGCTAAAATTGCAGAAGTGCTGATGTCAGACATGCCGCTAGAAGCCGAGCATTTAACTGCGATTGAAGCCTTGTTAGGTCATCCGATTGAAGATCAGCCTGAACAGCGTTTCCGTGCCATTCACGAACTTTTAGACCGTCATGGTACAGGTCGTATCCTGTTCCGTAATACACGTGAAGCCATTCAAGGTTTCCCGGGTCGTGACTGTCAGCCGGCACCATTGCCAGCACCAGAAAACTGGTCGAAAGATGGCAAGTTGCGTGAACAGATGTGGCCTGAAGAGGCGCAGCTCGATGGCGCATGGATGGAAGCCGATCCACGCGTGATGTGGCTGATGGAGCGTTTGCGTACCGATTTAAAACACAAAAAAGTCTTACTGATTGCGCGTAGCGGGCCAGTGGTTGAAGCGCTGGAAAATGTACTGCGCTTACATGCCGGTATTCGTACCGCCATGTTCCATGAAGGCATGAGCTTATTAGAACGTGACCAGGCCGCAGCTTATTTTGCTGAAGATTCGTATGGCGCGCAGATTTTACTCTGCTCGGAAATTGGTTCGGAAGGTCGTAACTTCCAGTTTGCCTCTGACCTGATTCTGTTTGACCTACCTGCGAACCCGGACGTGTTGGAACAGCGTATTGGTCGTCTGGATCGTATCGGTCAGGAAAACCGGATTCAGATTCATGTGCCTTATCTGGTGGGAACTGCACAAGAACGTATGTTCCGCTGGTATAACGAAGCGCTGAATATCTTCAGCAATATTTCTCCAGCTGCACAAACCTTGCAAGAAAATTTTATTGTTCGCTTGAAAGACTGTCTATTGGCAGACAAAGGTCAAGATTTTGAAGACCTGCTGGAAGAAGTTAGCGTGCAACGTGAAGCGCTGGAAGCTGAATTGCAGGAAGGTCGAGACCGTTTGCTTGAATACAACTCTTGCCGTCCGGTGGTGGCACAGGAAATTGTCAACGCGCTTGATGACTATGATGACAATACCACTTTGCCGATTTTCATGAAGCGCTTTATGGCGTCTACGAATATCGACTTTGACGAGCAAAGTAACGGTACAGTGATCATCAAGCCAACCGATCAAATGCAGGTTCAAGGTTTGACGTTGGATGAAGAAGGGATTACAGCGACTTTCTATCGTGATCAGGCACAAATCCGCGAAGATGCGCAATACCTGACACTGGAACATCCATTCACTGAAAGTGTGATGGAAATGATCAATACGCAAGGCTTTGGTAGCACTAACGTTGCGGTACTAAAATCTGCAGCACTGCCACAGGGTTCGGTATTACTTGAAGTATGGTTCAAGGTCGATGTGGTGGCTCCGAAAGCATTGAACTTGCCGTCTAGCTTGCCGCAACAGTTGATTCGTGTCTTGCTCAGTGAAAAAGGTCAGGATCTATCACAAAAGATTGCACCAGAAATCCTGAAACCGTACTTGCATCATTTAGATGGCAATAGTTGCCGTCAGGTGGTGAAAGCACGTCGTGATGTGATTGAGGCACGTTATCAGCAAGCGCTTGAACTGGCACGCAGTGCATTGCCTGGCTTCAAGCAGCAAGCCAAAGAAGTGTATGGCAATAAATGGCAATATGAAATTGATCGCCTGACCTATCTGAAACAGTTCAATCCAAGTATCCGTGAAGATGAAATTGCACGTTTACAAAAGTTGCAGAAAGAAGGTTTAAGCCTGCTGGATGGTCTATCGGTAACACCGGAAGCAATTCAGGTGATGGTCGTGGTCAAGCCTTAAGCTTTACGCAATAAAAAAATGCAGCTTTCGGGCTGCTTTTTTTATAGGCAAAATCCGGGTTTATTATTTTTTTGGTCGGAGAATGCTGGTCTGTTATTTTCCTCCTGTTTAAAATTAGGCTACTGAATAATAAGAATGACAAAGTATGTCAAAAGCACTGATTACCCTTGGCACAAAGACCAGTCATGGCGGCATGGTGACTGAATGCGAACTCTCTTTTTTGATCAATGGTATTGCCGTACATTTAAATGGCATGAAGCATTATTGTCCCAAATGCCAGACTATGGTCACCGCAATTTCCAGCAATTTGTCTATTACTGTCAAAGGACGGGCAGTGGTCATCGCGGGGGATAAGGCCAGTTGCGGCGCGACTTTTCTACCGATGCAACATTTGACTGTATCGCAGAAATAGACTTTAAATTCTGAAGGAATACAGAGAAATGACTTTGAGGTCATGCTTTGAGCATTTTTGCGCTGCCGAATAAATCTTTAAAGCGGTAAGCTCATCTTACGATTTCAGGATGAATACGCACTGCGTTTAAAAATAATGAAGCAAGCCTTACATTTTACCCATGCCAATGGTATCCCTTCGGCAACTTATCGGAAGTTTCTGGACTGTTTTCAGCAAGACTATGAGGTCAAAGCGATTCCCTTTATCGGCATGAACCCACAATATCCAATTACGCGAGACTGGCCTTATCTGGTCGATGAAGTCATTGCAGATATCGAGCAGCAGTTTCCTCAGCAGCAAGTGATTGGCTTAGGACATTCCTTTGGTGGTCTGGTGACCCTTATGGCGGCGTATCGACGTCCCGAACTGTTTTCCAAGCTGATCATTATGGATCCACCATTTGTGATTGGAAAAAACAGCGCCATGTTTGAACTGATCAAAAAGCTGAATCTAAAAAGTGTCGATCGTTATACACCCGCAGGAATTACGCTAAAACGCAAAGATTATTGGTCATCAAAACAGGTCGCTATTGAAGCACTCCGGTTTAACCGCTTATTTAAAAATTTCGATGAGCAGTGTTTTGCTGATTATATCGAGAGCGGCATTCAGCCAGAACCTGAACGTGGTGGGGTGACGTTAACTATTCCAAAACAGATAGAAGCGGAAATCTTCCGGACTGTGCCAGCCTGGTGGTGGAGAACGCCACGCCGACCGCCTGAAGTGCCGATGCATCTGATGACTGCAGAGCAAAGCCAGTTTTATCAGCAGGGGTTGCCACAAGGGATGCACAAGATTTATCGGATTAATTATTCTGTGGTCGAGGGCGGGCATATGTTCCCGCTTGAGTATCCGGAAGCCACTGCAAAGGCAGTCAAAGCTCAACTCGCACTTTTGTAATCATCATAAAAAAGAGACGCTGATTACGTCTCTTTTTATACTAGTTCATGCAAATCGGAAAATTAGCGCAGCTGAGAATCTTCCAGATGACGTGCACCTTCAAGGATCATCCGGATCATGATCATGGTCTGTTGGGCAATTTCTTTGCGGTCTTCGGCAGGCATATCAATCACATTAGCACCCATGTTGAAGACCAGTTGGGTAATGGCTTTGGCTGCAATATCGGGATGAAATAACTTCTTATTGTTTAGGCGTTCCAGACGAATTAAATCTTCCTGAAGTTCCTGCTGAAAATAATTTAATTGGCGTTCCACCGCCTGTTTATAAGATTTGGAACCGGTATAGCCTTCACGTAATAACAGGCTCAGATTGCCTTCATCGGCATCCAGCTGGGCAATAAAGACTTCTACAGAACTGCGGATAATGCTGTTCTGGCGAGAAGCTTGCAGACGTGCTTCATGCAAAATCTGACGCAATACAATCCCGGCACGATCAATCAGCTCAATGGCCAGTTCATCAATATCTTTAAAATGACGATAGAAGCTGTTCGGTGCAATACCAGCTTCACGCGCGACTTCACGTAGACTTAAAGAGGAAATACTTTTTTGTGGCCCAATCAGATTCAACGCAGCCTGAAACAGTTCTTCCTTGGTAATGGTGGCCTTGCGACCGACACTCCGTACGATAATCGGCTCATCAATGCTTTTCGATTGTAATAAAGATGCGTCACTGCTTATTTTCATTGAAGGCTCGTTCATCGATAGGTTCATGCATGAATCATTTTATTATAACCGAGCCAGTCAAGCTTGTGAAATGATTAGAAACAATACGGTTGTATATACAAATATATATACATGTGTATAATAATTAAAAACCCAAGGTGATGTCACAAACGATGCATGTACTGCAAAAACTTAAAATGCCATTGAATGCACTGTCTGATAGTGTAGTTGATCAGCATGCAATTAATTTCTGGATTCAGAAACTCAATCCTGTATGGTCGTTGAATCAGCCATTAGGCAAGATCGTGCATATAGAAAATGCAGCACAGGATATGCTGAGTCTGAAAATTCAAGTGAATCGCTTATTTAAGTTTGGTGAAGCAGGGCAGCATCATCCGGTCTATGTGGTGGTAAACGGCATCCGTTATGAACGTAGCTATAGTTTGACCCGTGTAGATGCGCAACATGTTTTATTGACCGTGAAAAAAGTCAATGCCGGTAAAGTCAGTACCTGGTTGGCAGAACAGGCACAAGTAGGTGATGTGATCGAATTTGGTCAGCCTTATGGTGATATGACCTTGCCTGTGCAGACGAGTCCATTGATCTTGCTTGCAGCAGGGAGTGGTATTACCCCAATGCTCAGTATGCTGGAAAGCTTGAGCAAAAAAGGTGAACTATCTGCACCGGTCACTCTCTGGTACTGGGTTAAAAAAGATCAGGATGCCGCATTTAAAGCACGGTTTGAAGAGCTTGCTCAGAAACATGCAAATTTCTCATTTCATGTGTATGCCACTCAAGAACAGCCAGCTGCTGCACGTCTGGATGAAACCTATCTGACAGATCTGCAAAATCTGGAAAATAGCATCGTATATTGCTGTGGTCCTTCAGGTTTTGTATCTAAAGCAGAACAGCTTTTTGCTCAGGCAAAACAGTTTAAAGGTGAAGCCTTTAGCATGAGTTTGGCGGATCTATCGGATACCGGCTTTATTAATGTCACCCTGACCCAGTCGAAAAAAATTGTCAGCATTCCAAAAGGCCAATCCATTCTAGTGAGCCTGGAACAGCAAAATATTAAACCGACCCATGGTTGCCGTATGGGCATTTGTAATAAATGTGCCTGCAATAAAGTAGAAGGTTCGACCAAGAATTTGGTCAACGGTGCACAAAATACCGAACCCGGCAACCTGCTCAAAATTTGTATTAACTCAGCGCAGACTGACCTTGTCATCGACTTATAAGCGAGTTTTATCTTATGAATATGCCATTAAAATTACAGTATTTTAAAAATCCTAAAAACCGTGAATTAACCCAGTTTGAACTTGATGAACTTGCACGTGAGCTCGATGCGATTAAGCAAGAAGTGCTAGATGATCTAGGTGAAAAAGATGCGAAATATATCCGTCGTGTCTATTCAACCATTCGTTACTCATCGATTGCCGGTCGCGCCTTATTGTTTGCAGGCTGGTTCCCGCCAGCATGGTTGCTAGGCACAGGTCTATTAGGCTTTGCCAAAATCATGGAAAACATGGAGTTGGGTCATAACGTCATGCATGGTCAATATGACTGGATGAATGATCCTAAACTCAATGGTCAGACTTATGAATGGGATATTGTAGGGACTTCAGACAACTGGCGTCAAACCCATAACTTTAAGCATCATACTTATACCAATATTAAGGGTATGGATGATGATATCGGTTATGGTCTATTACGCTTGTTCCCGGAACAGCGCTGGAAACCGGGTTATTTATTGCAACCGATTTATGCAGTGCCATTCTGTTTATTGTTCCAGTGGGGTGTTGCGATTCAGAATCTTGAATTGGGTAAATACTTCAAAGGTCGCAAAAGCAAAGAGCAGACCAAAGAAGAATGGCGTCCAATGCAGAGCAAAATTGGTAAACAGTTGTTTAAGGATTATGTATTCTTTCCATTGATAGCAGGTCCTGCGGCTTTACCGGTTTTGACCGGTAATATGGTGGCCAATGGTCTGCGTAATATCTGGACCTTTAGTATTATTTTTTGTGGTCACTTTACCAAAGATGTCGAAGTGTTCCCAAAATCGGTACTTCAAAATGAAAGTCGTGGTCACTGGTATATGCGTCAGATCCGTGGTTCATCTAACCTGACCGGTTCTGAAGCGTTTCATATCTTGACGGGTCATTTAAGTCATCAGATTGAACATCATTTGTATCCTGATGTACCTGCACGTCGCTATCGTCAAATGGCACCGAAAGTTCAGGCTGTTTGTGAAAAATATGGTTTGAACTATAACAATGCCAGTCTGGTTAAGCAGTACGGCAGTGTAATTAAACGTATTGTGAAATATGCATTTCCGTTTAAGAAATAATTTTTCTTAAAGCTAAAAAAACCACTTCAAATGAAGTGGTTTTTTTATTTAAGAGGCTAATACTTCAGGAAGTAGAAGTCCTGATTGCGAAGCTATTTAATATGATTTCAAGGCATAAAGTAAAAAAGTTAATCTGCCATTTATAGTATTGTCTAAAGGTGTTTAGTAGATCAGCCAGATAAAATAGAAAGGACTAATATGGCATCGAATTAGATAAAATATTAATTTTTGGAAGCTGTTTATCATGCCCTTCGAGATAACGTTGATGCGCTAGACTCAACATTTCTTCATCCTCCTCACTATTCCCATAAGCATAAATTTCCGCATAATTATCCAGATTATATTTTTCTAGAATTCTAATTTTCTTTTGTGTGTTACTACAGTCAGGGGTTTGATAAAACCCTGTCATTTTCCCAGCTTTGATTTCAACTTCGCTACAGATTAAATCGATATTTAAATAGCTGCAGACCGGTTTTAAATATAAATCCAGAGATGCGGAAACTAGCACCACTTTATGGTCTAATTCTTGATGTTGCCTAAGCTGTTCTAGTAATTTCGGATTTAACTTAAGCATCAATTGTTGTGCATAGTCTTGAGCCAAATGCAGAATTTCCTCTGCATCACTGTCTTTAAACATGCTGACGTACAACTTGGGACGCATGTGGTGTGCTGGATACAGTTTTAAATAATAAGCCTGAATCCACGGCAGAATTTGCAGGCCGCGTTTCACAATATGCCGTTTTCTCAAGGCGTAGAAAATGAACCCAGTAAAACTGTCATGCAGATACAGGGTTCCATCAAAATCGAATAAGACTAGAGTTTTAGGTTTTTGATTTTGCGCATGCATGTTTGATATCGACCATCGACGCGGGTAGCAAACCAGTTGGTATTATAATCACGACTTAATTTTGGTCCGGAAATAACCACTTCAGGCATGATCGCATAAATAGGGTCTTTACCGGTTTTTTCCTGATAGAGCTTGCTGACACCACGATAAGTCATCGTATCTTCAAAGTCTTTATCTTTTTCTTTCTTTAAATCAGCTCGGATTTGACGTTCAGTGATAATAAAATTATTTTTGGCAAAAACACTGATTAACTCACGCTCAGATTGACTCTTCTGCGAACGGATCGCGCCATCTTTAGTATAGAGCAATAAGTCGCCATCCAGATCAAGTTCGGCTTCAGTTAAATCATTTAACATGCTCTGAAAAGCGGCATTTCGACTGGAATACATGCCCGAGTTATAGTCCGCAAAACGATAAATTGGCTTGTCATAATCCGCCGGATACATCATCAGGCGATGAATCCCATAATACAGACCGCCATATTGACTGTAGAGATCGGTACGTAACTCTGCGATATTGCCGCCTTGGCGTTTATGTTCTTTCGCATAGCTGATATGTACCTGCATTGAACCCAAGGTGGTAATTGGATTCATTTTCTCGCCAATATTCTGGCCGACCAGTTTGGCAGCACCAGTCAGGGCGCTAACATGATAATGCTTTGACATATAATCAAATATTTCACGATATAATTCGTCGAGTTCACGTTCGGTTTTGACCCGGCGCATCTGGCTTAAGTAGTTGTCTTCAGGACTCGGATGGTTCTTGAGAACTTCCTGGAAATATCCTGCAACTGTGCCACCAATTGCTTGACCAAGCTTATCTTTGAATTTTTCATCAAGGCGACCTTGGACTTCCTTAACCGCCTTTTCACCCAAACCCGGAACAGTAGGATCTGCAACAAAGTTAGATTCCTGATCAACCACTGCCACAATCGTACAAACATTTTCCTTGGTCTGAGGAATGCCGAGCTGTTCGGTAATGTCATAAATATCTTGTGCCCAAGACTCACGTTGGTTGACACGGTTTGGAATAGCTTTGCGAATATGTTCAACTTCAAGTGTCGGTTCATCATCTTTTGACCACCATGAACCATTGCCACAACCGGCAAGACCCAGAGAAAGTACAAGTACAGACAATGACTTAAAAGAAAAACAAGAAGCGAAAGTTTTATTCATGGTGTCGTAAATTAATTGAAAAGATGAGCGAATAAGGCAGATGCAGTATACTATGCCCATCAAAAAAGTGATGAATTTATATGTATATTGGTCCATATCAACTGTCAAACAATTTGATTGTCGCTCCCATGGCAGGTGTGACCGATCGTCCGTTTAGAACCTTGTGCAAATACTTTGGTGCAGGCCATGCTGTCAGTGAAATGATGACATCTGACAAAACTTTGCGCATGAGTAAAAAGAGCTTATATCGTGCCAATTTTGATGGAGAGCTGGCACCGATTTCAGCGCAGATTGCTGGTTCAGATCCCCATGATCTGGCTGAAGCGGCACGTTATCAGGTGGCCAATGGTGCGCAAATTGTTGATATTAATATGGGCTGCCCAGCCAAAAAGGTCTGTAACCGACTCGCCGGTTCTGCTTTATTGCAGGATGAAGATCTAGTTGCGCGTATTCTGGATGCAGTTGTGGCTGCAGTTGATGTGCCAGTGACCTTAAAAACCCGTCTTGGTTATTTGAACGGCCAGGAAAATATTATACGGGTCGCCAAACGTGCTGAACAAGCCGGAATTGCGGCACTGGCTTTACATGGCCGTACCCGTGAAGATATGTACCTGAATACCGCGCGTTATTCTTTAATCAAAGACGTAAAGGAAATGTTGAAGATTCCCGTGATTGCTAACGGTGATATCGACAGTCCGGAAAAAGCCAAATATGTGCTGGATTATACTGGTGCAGACGCAATTATGATTGGTCGTGCAGCACAAGGTCGGCCCTGGATTTTTCGTGAAATTGCCCATTATTTGAAAACCGGTCAACATCTTGATGCACCGAGTATTACAGAAGTGAAAGATGTTCTATTGGGACATTTGACAGAATTATACGAGTTCTATGGCGAGTATTCCGGCTGCCGGATTTCCCGTAAACATATTGCCTGGTACACCAAAGGACTGCGTTCTAGTAATGAATTTCGTCAAAGCATGTATCAGGTGGAAAATACGGCTGATCAATATCGTGTGGTAGAGGATTATTTTAATGCACTGCTAGAACATGGTTTAACCATGAATGATGTACAAGTCGAGCAGGTGAATTTACTGGAAACCAAGTAATGGCGGGCAAAATTCAGCGAATCAAGTAATATTTTTTGTGTGAAATCCCTACCTTTTTTATCTTGAGCAGGCTGATTTTTGCATTCTGTTTACACTTCAGCCTGTCTAATACATAGCAGCACAGTTTGTTCACTTAAACTGGACAGGACTTGGACATTGCTTACTCAAGCTTCCTCTATGATGAATCTATCCAGATATAAACCAGATGTGATCCATCTTGTTTATCGTCATCATTGAGGGAGATCTGTAATGACAAATACCAATCGTCCAGTCACAGAGTTTAGCCATAAAACGTCAACGGAATTGTCACAAGAGCGCAGTGAAGGCCTGAATATCAATCCGACTGATACTAACGCGCGTCCAGATTTGAATACACCCGTGAAAGATAATCCTCGTGTTCCAGACATGAATGAAGGTGAGGATAATCTGGCTGCGACCAGTGCCGGTACTTTGGGTGGAGCTGCGGTAGGCGCAGTTGCAGGTCTGGTAGGTGGCCCTCCAGGTGCAGTGGTGGGTGGTATTATCGGTGGTGTTGTTGGCGGTATTGCAGGTAATGACATTGCGACACCTGATCATGAGAAACAGGCAGATAATTACCAGCACCCAGAGAACTTGCCTGAGGCAGATAACTATCGACATCCAGATCATTTGAGAGCAGAAGATAATTACTGGAGAGATGAGTATCATAATCGCCCGTATTTCAATGAAACGCGTAGCACATATGGCGATCTAGATTATGATCGTGATTATCGCGGTGCTTACCGGGTCGGTTATGAAAATCGTCCGATGTATGAGCATGATACGGATTTTGACCGTGCCGAACCTGAACTGCGTACCAAGTGGGAACAGTTAAAAGGTGAGTCTCGCCTCAACTGGGAAGAAGCGAAATTTGCAGTTAAAGATGCCTGGCATCGTGTCACACGCTAATTCTAGATAAATTAAAAACCTCTCCATGTGGAGAGGTTTTTTTATGATTCAAGTATTAAAGATGCTTCATTTCCAGTATGAGCTGGTTAATCAGATCGGAAGCTTCCATTTCACGAATCTGTGCCACGTTCGAACCTGCCCAGAATGCACCATAACCTTGATCCCCATGTTTGGCAGCAGCAGCATGTAATTGCTTGGCCAGATCATAAGTATATGGATAAGCCGGAACATCCAGCCGATCGGGTGTATCCACTTCAATATGCCAGTGGTTAATGATGCCGCGTGCAGGACGACCAGAAATACTGGCACTCACTTGAGTAAGTGGCTTGGAAAATAAGGCTTTACGATAAGCATCATTGGCATTGGAAGATTTACACTGCACAAATGCAGTCCCGAGTTGCACGGCATCTGCGCCGAAATCCATCATTTGGCGGGCTTGTTCACCCATCATAATCCCGCCTGCTGCTACAATCGGCAGGGAAGAATGCTGTTTGATTAGCTTCACCAGATTGGAGGTTTTAACTGAAGCATCAAACTTGGTGCTAAAAATCCCACGATGGCCGCCGGCCTCAATACCCTGTGCAATAATAATGTCGATTCCGGCTGCCTCAATAGCTTTGGCTTCGGCATAATTGGTTGCAGATACCATGGTCAGAATCCCGGCCTGTTTTAAGGCTTGAATCTGATGCGGATGTGGAATCCCAAAATGAAAGCTGACCGCTCGCGGTTTGGTTTCCAATACCAGATTCAGGAAGTCATCATTGTCTTTAAAACTTTGATAAATACACTCCAAATGCTCCGGTGCCTGAGCACCATATTCGGCAAATTTATCCTTAAACTGTGCAATCCATGCCTGTGCTACAGCTTCATCTACAGGCACACTCTCATGACAGAAAAAATTGACCTGAAAAGGGCAATCTGTCAGTTCCTGAGTCTTTAAAATCTGTTGTCGTGCAGCCTCAATACTGCTGGCCCCCAGACCCAGTGAGCCCAAGCCGCCCTGATTTGACACTTCGGCAGCAAGCTCAGGTGTAGAGACACCTGCCATCGGTGCCAAGAAAATAGGGTGTTTAATTCCGAGATTTTCTAATAAAGACATAGATTTGCTCCTTGTTATGCTTTTACTTTGCCTTTGAGCACAAAATTAAGCAAATCATATTGGTTATTTTATTTTGAAATACTGCAGCATGGGTTACGTGTTATTTACATTTCTTGCGACACGCTACGTCGCCAAAAAGATAGAACTTTTATTAGCCTAGAATTGAACACTTTATAATAGCCTTTTGGTCACATATTCTCTGAGCTCATGTCTGATCGTATCCGTGAAAAACTGCAAATTTTAGCCGATGCTGCCAAGTATGATGTGTCGTGCTCATCCAGCGGTAGCAACCGTAAAAATAAAGACAAGGGTGTGGGCAATACCGGGAATGGCATCTGTCATAGTTATACCGAAGATGGCCGCTGTGTTTCCTTGCTGAAAATTCTGTTCTCTAATGTCTGTATTTTTGACTGTTCCTATTGTGTTTCGCGCCGTTCCAATGACGTCCAGCGTGCAGCATTTACCGTGCAGGAAGTCGTGGATTTGACCATGAATTTTTATCGGCGTAATTATATTGAGGGTCTGTTTCTCAGTTCGGGAATTTTTAAATCGGCCGATCACACCATGGAACGGATGCTACAGGTGGTCAAAAAACTTAGACTCGAAGAAAACTTTAATGGCTATATCCATCTGAAAACTATTCCGGGTGCATCACAGGAGATCATTACCGAAGCCGGACTGTATGTCGATCGTATGAGTATTAATCTGGAAATGCCGACGGAGGCGGGACTGCAAAAATTTGCGCCTGAGAAAACCCATGCCGAAGTACAAAAAGACTTGGGCATTGTGCGCGACCGGTTGATCCAGCTCAAAGATGAACGCAAGCTGATCAAGTCCGTTCCAAAATTTGTACCTGCCGGACAAACTACACAAATGGTGGTGGGCGCGCATAGTGAAACCGATCAGGACATTATTTTAATGGCTGACCGGCATTACAAGGAATTTAAGCTGAAGCGGGTGTATTTCTCTGGCTATATCCCGATTAATCCTGAAGATAAAGCCTTACCTGCTATCGGCTCAGCACCGCCATTATTAAGAGAAAACCGTCTGTATCAATCTGACTGGCTGATGCGTTTTTATGGCTTTGCTGCTGATGAAATTGTCGATGATCAGCATCCGAATCTGGAGCTGGAGATTGATCCTAAACTCAGTTGGGCCTTGCGTCATTCTGAAGCCTTTCCAGTCGATATTAACCGTGCCGACTATAAAATGATTCTACGGGTACCCGGCATAGGCGTGCGTTCTGCCCAGAAAATTGTACAGGCACGCCGTTTTGGACAGATTCATATTGACCAGCTAAGGCGCATGGGCGTGGCTTATAACCGGGCGCAGCATTTTATTCGCTGTGCGGATACACCGAAATTTAAGAAAGATCAGCACGCCCATCAGATTCGCCAGCAAATTTTGATGTCAGGACAATCCAAATATCAGCAGCAACTTTCACCTCAATTAGGATTTGGTTTCTAGTGGCAAGTTACTGTTTTGATGGCAGCATGACTGGTCTGCTCAGTTGTGTATTTCGTGCTTTCGAGTTTAAAGAATTTAACGTGATAGTGACGGCCAATCCTCAAGCACAAACAGGTTTATTTGATGAATTTATCCATGTGGCCTCTAATGATCAGCATGGGCAGCGGGTGTGGCAGGGATTAAAGCAGAAAGTATCTTCCAGCAGTTTGCGTGCTTTTTACTATACCTTTTTGTCAGAGCAGGAAGCAGCGTTCCAGACTCTTTTTGATTTTGCAGTCTATGTCTTTCAAAACCAGCGTCCAGTCGATAAAGATTATGGTCATGCTGCGGTGATCGGCATGTCGCAATGGGCCAAGCAAGTGGGGCGGGAAAAGCATCGTATGGAGGCTTTTGTACGCTTTAAAAAAGCCAAAGATGGTTTGTTTCTGAGTCTGGTCAGACCGGATTTTAATGTCTTGCCGATTATTTCCCGACATTTTCAGGAGCGTTATCAGGATCAAAGCTGGCTGATTTATGACGAGCAGCGTAATTACGGTATTTATTATGATTTAAGGCAGATGCATCAGGTCGAGATGAACACTGAAATAATCGATCCACAAATCCGGATTGGTCATAGTCAATCATTCAGTATTGAACTGGATGATCAAGAGCTGCTATATGATCAGCTCTGGAAAGACTATTTTAACAGTGTGAATATTCAGGCGCGCAAGAACATGAAATTGCATATTCAATATGTGCCAAAGCGCTACTGGCGTTATATGAATGAGAAATTACTTTAAACAGTACATCAAGCTGCTTTCAGGCATAATAAGCATTGGTATATTTAAATTGAGTGTATAAACATGAAGGTATGGCTAACGTCATTAGCGCTGCTCACTGGATTAACTGCATGTTCGGAACAACCACAAAAACCGGTCGTAGATCCAGCCAAATATCAGGTTCAGACCGCACAGGAACTGCAGCAACGTTTTGATGCACTCAATGTCCAGTTAGCCCAAGACTTTCAGAAATTTAAGAAAGTCGAAAGCATTGCTTTCGCACACCAGTTTCCTTTAGATGTCAATAATCTGCAAAGCTTGAACCAGCATCTCGTTAGCAGTACCGCATTAAAACCTAGTAAAATCGCCTATTGCGATATGATGAATAGTTATTTTGCCGATATGTTCCGTTTGGGACATTACAATCTGGAACTGGTCGATGACATTAAATTGCCCAATGCCAAGAATGAAAATTTAAAAGCTAATTTCTCTGATGCTGATCATTTTTATACCTTTATTCTGGATCGTTATACGACTTATCGTCAGGTTCAGCAGACCATGGGTTATGGCTGTAATTTAAAAGCTGCGCTGTAAATCCTAAAGCCAGAAAAAAGCCCATCACAGATGGGCTTTTTTGATTTTAAGCATTAGCAACCGGTCAGTTTTTCAGGCTGCGGTTTTTCATTCGGGAAGAAAATCGGACGAAGTTTTACCCCGATCCCATTACCAATAAAAGCGAAGACCAGCCATAACCAGCCATGCAGACTACCCGACGCAATTCCACTGAAATATGCACCGATATTACAACCGTAGGCCAGGCGTGCGCCATAGCCCAGCATTATGCCACCTATAACAGCAGCAATCAGTGAACGTTTTGGAATATTGAAATTCGGCGCAAATTTACCTGCCAAACTTGCTGCCAACAAAGCACCCAGCATGATACCGAAGTTCATCATTGAGGTAATATCAAACCATAATGATTCTGCCAGTGCTTTGGCATTGCCTGCTTTTTGCCAATAATCCCAAGAAGCTACATCAACACCCACAAGCGTAGCACCTTTGGCACCCCAAACTGCCAGCGCAGAGGTTACGCCCCAAGGACGACCTGCGAGTGCCAGCGTAGCAAAGTTGAGCAAGGTCAGAATAATACCGCCCCAAATCAAAGGCCATGGACCACGAACAAAGCGCTTCCAGCCCTGATATTCACTGCGTGGCTCAATTTCCAGGCTGCCATGACGTTTCTTTTCGAAATAAACTGTTGCTGCAGCAATGATGGCAAAAACGATAAAGCTCAACAGTAATCCAGGGAGAACGCCTAAACTTTCTACCAGTGAAATCGGTTCAAGATGTGGCAGGGCAAACCACCAGTCAAGGTGCGAGGTCGCAATCACAGACCCGATACAGAAGAACAAGAGCGTCACCAGCATACGTGCGCTACCGCCACCTACAGTATACAACGTACCTGATGCACAGCCGCCACCAAGTTGCATGCCGATACCGAAAATAAAGGCACCAATCATGACTGACATGGAAACAGGATTAACGTTACCTTTAACTGGGTTGCCGAATAATTTACCTGCACCTAAAGCCGGGAAAAACAGCAGGACCGCCAGAGCGAGCATAATCATTTGTGCACGTAAACCACGGCCGCGACGTTCCTTGATAAAGACACGCCAGCTCGAAGTAAAACCAAATGAAGCATGGTACAGGGTCATGCCCAGTGCACCACCAATCAAGAATAATAGAGCCTGATTTAAGCCTACGATTTGATAGGCACCGATTGTACCTATGATAAGCAAGATAAAAGCTGCCCAGACCGAAATATTCGACCGTTGGGAAGCAGCAACAATGACTGACATGGGAGATTAAATTATTAAAAATAAAGGCTGGTATTCTACTGAATTTCAGTTTAAATGCAGCCCGTTTTGCCGAGTGAATCACAATTAAGTCATTCTAATACTTGATAAGTTCTATCAGTTTATCTGATTTTGTCGACTCATTTAGATAAAAAATGATCCCATCAAGAATTAATGCAATTTCAATTTAGATCATTCGCTATTTAAAATCATCTCTAATAAAAAAGCCTGCAATCGCAGGCTTTTAAACATCAAACTGAATGCTAAAATCAGTTTTCAGCTTTTTCCCGAACGTCTCCCGCACCTTCTTCAACTGCCGCAGCAGTTGCTGCAGTTGCTTTACGTGCTGCTTCCGCAGTGGCATCTGCTGCTCTAGACGTTGCAGCAGCTGCTTCGTCCGCTGCCTGAGCAGTATTTTCTGCGGCATTATCCATTGCTCGTTCGGTTTCTACCGCAGCCTCACGGCTGGCATCTTCCATATCATGGCCGGCTTGATTGGCTGCATTTTCTAAATGCTCACCTGTGGTTGCGCCGGTTTCAGGCGCTTCTTCTTTACTACAGCCGACTAAGGCAACAGTGGTCGCCAAACCTAAAGCAATCAGTAATTTATTCATCGAGTAATATCCTTTTGTTGTTGTAGAGCTGCAATCTAATTTAGCAGCCATTTATTTAGATTTATGCTAGCAAATAGATCAACATTTGTTGATTAACTGTAACTTTTTTCGATACTTATACTGTAATGGCACAGCCGGAAGTTGTTTTAAGTTTCATGGAATAGTGATATTCACAGAGAGGGGAGTTTCAAAAGTATCATTCAAAAGTCAGGTTATAGTATGAAGCTTGGTATTTAAATATTTGTCATCAGGACCTAGAGATAATTCTAAAAATGAAAAAATAAAAGACATAAAAAAAGCCCGCATGATGCAGGCTTTTTTAAAGAAAAACTTATAGACCAGCAGAGGCTTTAAGCGCTTCCACTTTGTCAGTTTTTTCCCAGGTAAATGCAGTATCAGAACCTTCACGACCGAAGTGACCATAAGCAGCAGTTTGCTTATACATCGGCTGGATCAGGTCAAGCATACGGGTAATGCCATATGGACGTAAGTCGAAATGTTCACGAACCAGTGCAATAATCAATTCTTCAGAGACTTTTGCAGTATTGAAGGTATTGATTGAAATTGAAGTTGGCTCAGCAACACCAATTGCATAAGACACCTGAATTTCACACTTGTCAGCCAGGCCAGCAGCAACGATATTTTTCGCCACATAACGACCTGCGTACGCAGCAGAACGGTCAACTTTAGAGGGATCTTTACCAGAGAAAGCACCACCGCCGTGACGTGCCATACCGCCGTAGGTATCTACGATAATTTTACGGCCAGTTAAACCACAGTCACCTACAGGACCACCGATCACAAACATACCCGTTGGGTTGATGTGGAATTTGGTGTCTGCATGGAACATGTCAGCAGGAATGATTTTTTTCACGATTTCTTCAATCACAGCTTCTTTCAGGTTCGCTTGAGTGATTTCAGGATCATGTTGAGTCGAAAGAACGACAGCATCTAAACGAACTGGTACGCCATTTTCATAAGCAAAAGTTACCTGACTTTTTGCATCTGGGCGTAACCATGGCAAGGTGCCATTACGGCGTAATTCAGCCTGCTTTTCCATTAAGCGATGCGCATATGAAATCGGTGCAGGCATTAATACATCAGTTTCGCGGCTTGCATAACCGAACATTAAACCTTGGTCGCCGGCACCCTGATCTTCAGGTTTCTGGCGGTCTACACCCTGAGCAATTTCAGGTGACTGTTTACCAATCATGTTGATCACGGCACAGGTTGAACCATCAAAACCAAGATCAGAATGGTGATAACCAATTCCGTTTACGGTATGACGTACAATTGCCTCAAAATCAACATTTGCTGTCGTTGTGATTTCACCGGCAAGTACAACCGCACCTGTTTTTACAAGCGTTTCACAAGCAACCCGTGCATATGGGTCTTCTTTTAAGATTGCATCCAAAATAGCGTCACTGATTTGGTCAGCCATTTTATCTGGATGGCCTTCGCTTACAGATTCCGAAGTAAATACAGCGTACTCGCGCATAGTCCTATCACAGTTAATTTTAAAGACCCGATATGTTACATCGAGTTGCGCTCTAGGACTAGCTTAACACGACAAAATTGGTCGAAATTGTTTCAAATTATTGTGTTTTTAATTGATTAATAGAATTAAAAAAATTGATATATCTATTTAGACAGCATTATTGATTGGGGAATATGAAGCAACAATATTTTAATCCGTCAGACTGTCAGAAAATTAAATGCTTAGATTTCCGATTAAATCTTAAAAAAATAGACGATAGAAAAAATACAAAGCTCAAAATTCAAAATTTACTTAAGCAAGTGATCATTACATCAATAAAGCAGATTCAGGCTGTGCGCCTTGCGACCAAATGTCTTGTTGATGTTCGGGTATATCTTCATATTAGCGCTAAGTCTTCCACATTAGCTGGTTAGGAATGGCGACATCTTTTGCTATGGACTTCTTGGAGCAAGACTGTAAGGAGATCAGAAATCATGTATCAAAAGGCATTTACCCTGATTGAAGTGCTGATCGTGCTCATCATTATCGCGATTTTAGTGACGATGGCTTTTATGAGTTATCAAGCTTATGTCGTGCGTAATCAATTGGCCGAAGTGTTTGAACAGGCTGGAGCATATCGAACCCAGTTTATTGCTTCGGATCAGCACTGTGATGCCGGACGCCAGATTGGTGGGCATGGTCAATATATCGAAAAAGTCATTATTAATGCCGCTTGCCGGATAGAGTTCAAGATACGAGAGCAGGGAGTCGATATGGCCATTCGCGGGAAATCAGTCGCTTTTGATGTTCATAGTGGCAAATGTTATTCCACTGATATTCAGCAGCGCTATTTGCCTAAAGACTGTCAGGGACATTAAGTCTACCGAAGTTGAAAATTAGCCTAAGCAAATTTGATTTCACCTGTATATCAAACAATCCTGCCAATATTTTATAAAATTTAGTAAAAATTACATTATGAATGGATCAGTGAATTGTATAGATTTTCTTTAAAAATAATGATGTGAGACATATAAAATAGAAATAAAATCAGCATAAATTCAATCCTGTTTATCAGCTTAGAATCCAGATACAGACAAGAAAGTTAATTAGAAAATGCGGGATAATTCAATCTGAAGAACCGAAGCCGAAGAAGAAATGTGGAATAATTGTACGATAAGGCAAGAGACACTCAATAAACTGATAAATATTGTTGGTTAGTCTTTACCCCTCGCTGTTTTTTTAAGACAATAGACAGCAGTTTTGAAAGTCTTTTCATCATTTCCTATTTCTGAATATTTTGGACTCTGATTTATGACAACCCCGCTTAATGAACGTCGTATTGCAAACGCAATTCGTGTATTGGCAATGGATGCTGTGCAAAAAGCAAACTCAGGACATCCAGGTGCTCCAATGGGGATGGCAGATATCGCTGATGTGGTTTGGCGTGAATTCATGAACCATAACCCGACCAACCCGAATTGGGCAAACCGTGACCGTTTTGTATTATCAAATGGCCATGGCTCTATGCTTCAATATGCGCTTCTTCATTTAACGGGCTACGATCTTTCGATTGAAGATCTTAAAGCATTCCGTCAACTTCATTCTAAAACACCTGGTCACCCGGAGTTGGGCTATGCACCAGGGATTGAAACGACGACTGGTCCTTTAGGTCAAGGCATCGCGAATGCTGTCGGTTTTGCACTGGCTGAAAAAACTCTAGCTGCGCAATTCAACAAAGACGACATCCAAGTTGTAGATCACTTCACTTATTGCTTCCTCGGCGATGGCTGTTTGATGGAAGGTGTTTCTCACGAAGCATGTTCTTTGGCGGGTACATTGGGTCTGGGCAAATTGATTGCTTACTATGACGACAATGGCATCTCGATTGATGGCGAAGTGGAAGGCTGGTTCTCTGACGATACAGAACAACGCTTCTTGGCGTACGGCTGGCAAGTGATTAAAGTTGATGGCCACGATGCAGATGCAATCCGTCAGGCAACTGTTGAGGCGAAAGCTGAAACTGCTAAACCAACCATCATTATCTGTAAAACCGTGATTGGTTTGGGTTCACCAAACAAGCAAGGTAAAGAAGACAGTCATGGTGCACCACTCGGTCATGACGAAATCGTCTTGACTCGTGAAGCACTAGGCTGGACTGATGAAGCATTTGTAATTCCTGAAGATGTTTATGCAGCTTGGGATGCGAAAGCCAAAGGTGCTGAATCAGAAGCAGCTTGGAACGAAACATTTGCTGCTTATGCTGCAAAATATCCAACTGAAGCCGCTGAATTTAAACGTCGTTTATCTGGTGAATTACCGGCTGACTTCGTTGCAAAAGCGGATGCCTATATTGCAGAAGTGAATGCCAAAGCTGAAACAATTGCAACGCGTAAAGCCAGCCAAAATGCATTGCAAGCACTTGTTCCATTATTGCCAGAAGTTCTAGGTGGTTCTGCGGATCTTGCAGGTTCTAACCTGACCCTTTGGAAAGGCGCGCAAGGCGTACAGGACAATCCGGCAGGTAACTACGTACACTATGGCGTACGTGAATTCGGTATGACTGCAATCGCGAATGGTGTTGCACTGCATGGCGGGTTCATCCCTTATGTAGCAACATTCCTGATGTTTATGGAATATGCACGTAATGCGGTACGTATGTCTGCATTAATGAAAAAGCGCGTGATCCATGTGTATACGCATGACTCAATTGGTCTGGGTGAAGATGGCCCAACGCATCAACCTGTTGAGCAGATCGCATCCCTTCGTGGTACACCAAACCTAAATACATGGCGCCCATGTGACACCGTTGAAGCAGCAATTTCTTGGAAATCTGCATTAACGCGTGCTGAAGGTCCAACCGCATTGATCTTCTCTCGTCAGAACTTGCCATTCCAAACCCGTACTCAAGCTCAAATTGAGAACGCTGCGAAAGGTGGCTATGTATTGGCTGAAGAAAAAGGCGAATTGAAAGCCATCATCATTGCAACTGGTTCTGAAGTATCTCTGGCAATGGAAGCTTATGCACAGCTTGAAGGCGTGCGTGTCGTGTCTATGCCATGTGCTGAAGAATTCATGAAGCAAGATGCAGCTTATCGTGAAGCGGTTCTTCCATCAAATATTCGTGCACGTGTTGCTGTTGAGGCTGCACATGTTGATTACTGGTGGAAATTTGTAGGTCTTGATGGTCGTGTCATTGGTATGACCACTTATGGTGAATCTGCACCTGCAAAAGATCTGTTCCAGTTCTTCGGGATTACCACTGAAGCAGTGGTTGCAGCTGTAAAAGAGATTACTGCATAATCAACTGATTAGGCGGTTTATTAAAAGGCGCTCCAGTTTTGGGGCGTCTTTTGCTTTTTAGCGTTGTTTTCATGTGGCAACTGTTAGAAAGTTCTCCCATAGTCGAAATGAAAGAGTGAGATGAACATGAGCTTGTATGAACAAATTAACGATGAAATTACTTTAATGGATGCAGGCGAACTCAAGTGGATCGGACAGGAATTACCTCTTGAAGCGATGGTTGCAGTTGATTTAATGCTGCAGAATTAGCCGAAGAAAATATCATTAAAGTGCGTCGTAAAAATCATGAAAAGACGACTGGCCTAAAACAGGTTGATCGTATTCTGGTTGAAAAACTTTAAACATAAAGCATGAAAAGTCCCTGATTGGGACTTTTTTATGCCGGATGATTTTTCATCTGACAGGTTGCTTATGAACATCAGATGAGATAAAGCTAGGTTTAGGCCGCTATAAAAATTCAGCGACCACTATCGAAACGACTTAAATTAAAGAAATAAGCCAAAGAAGCGGTTAAACATGAATATACAGCCCCAGATCCAGATCAAATCTCTAGAGCAAATATCACAGCCGGAATGGCTATTTTTATGGCAAGACTATCAACGCTTTTATCAGACGCAAATTTCGGATGAGGTGAGTGAAAATACCTGGGATAAATTAACCAATTATGAATTAGATTCAATATACGGTTTTGCGGCCTTGATTGATGGAAAGGTCGTTGGGATGGTGCATGTCATCGAACATAACAGTAGCTGGACAGTAAGACCTTATGCCTATTTGCAGGATCTATTTACCCATCCTGACTATCGGGGAAAGGGTGTGGCGCGTAAGTTGATTCAACATGTCTATCAGGTTGCACAGCAGCGTAATTGCGACCGGGTTTACTGGCTGACTCAGGAATCAAATCATCAGGCACAAGCGTTGTATAACAAAGTCGCCAAGAAAACTGGATTCATCCAGTACCGTATGGATTAAAGCTCAAAATTTAAAAAAATAACTTACAATTTTATCGTTTCATCACTGCAACAAAACGTTTTATCTTTAGGGCTGTAAACGGTTCCAGATTCTATACACTTAATAACATCCAAAACGTGAGATAAAAACATGAATTTCAAAACATTAGCATTAGGCTTGGCGGTCGCATCTGTAGCAACAGTTTCTATGGCAAAACCAGTGGCCTATACGATTGACCCGACTCATTCAGCAACGGTGTTCTCTTGGAGCCACTTTGGTTTCTCTACACCATCTGCAAACTTCAGTGACATCCAGGGTACGATTAATGTTGATAATGCAAAACCTGCGAATTCTTCGGTCAATGTGAACATCCCGGTTGCAAGCATTAATACGAATGTGAAAGCGCTGGATGACCATATTAAGACAGCAGAATTTTTTGATGCTGCCAAATATCCGAATATCACTTTTAAAAGTACTAAAGTTCAGGCTTTAGGCAAAAACAAATACAAAATCACCGGTAACTTAACCGTAAAAGATGTCACTAAACCTGTGGTACTGGACGCAGTTTTAAATAAACAAGGCGTGCACCCAATGACAAAATTACAAACGATTGGTTTCAATGCAACCACTTCATTTAACCGTTCAGCCTTTGGGGTAGGCGGTTATGTTCCAAATGTGGGCGATAAAATTACAGTGAACATTACTACCGAGGCTTCTGTTCCTGCTCCGAAAAAATGAGCATGACAAATTAAAAAAGCACCCAACTGGGTTAATGCCAGTCAGTTAAGCAGACATTAGAAAAATGTAGTAAAAATGAGTGTATGCCAATACGCTCATTTTTTTTATGACTTTATCTGAAAATTTAGATTGCACCCTTCAACATTCTTTGCCTTCACTCAGCCATTTCAGTGAACTCATTGATTTAAACTGGATTAAAGAAAGCCTACATCAAACAGGTAAGGCTTCTATCAGGAGAAGAAAATTACCTGCCGAACATGTGGTATGGCTGGTAATTGGGCTTGCCCTATTTCGAGATCAACCGATCGGGTATGTCGTAGAGCAACTAAAACTTGTGTTTGGTACAACAGAATATTGTGTCCCCAGTGCAGCAGTGCAAGCACGACAACGTTTAGGACGAGAGCCCTTGAATACCTTGTTTTCTCTACTCAGCCAAGCCTGGTTTGAAGAATCCCAACAGCAATACTCAAACTTTCATGGCCTTAGTGTATGTGCTGTTGACGGGGTGGTTTGGTCTATGCCTTATACAGACGAGAATTTTGAACACTTTGGCTCATCTAAGGGTAAAACCGCTGCAGCCCCTTATCCACAAGTGAGAGCAACCTGCCTGGTAAATACCAGCACCCATGAAATCATTGATGCCCAAATAGGTAGCATGGATCAGGGTGAACTTACACTGGCAAATCGATTATGTCCTCCATCGCATAGTATTACCTTGTTTGATCGAGCCTATTTCTCTGCTGATTTCTTGATTGACTGGCAAACACGAGTAGAAGCCAGTCATTGGTTAATGAGAGCAAAAGATAATTTACGCTATGAGATCATTAAACGTAATTCCCCGCATGACTTTCAAATCAAAATGCCTCTTTCAGCTAGAGCCAGGAAGCTAAATCCATCATTAGGAGAATATTGGGAAGCGCGTTTGATTGAAGTTGAGCAGGCAGGGAAAATTAGACGTTATATCACTTCATTAATGGATTCAAAGGCATATCCACTGATAGGCTTGGCGAAGCTTTATGCCCAGCGCTGGGAAATAGAAATGTGTTACCGAGAAATCAAAAGTGATTTACAGGAAGGTAAGCATTTGAGGAGCAAGCAACCTGATTTAATTTATCAAGAATTATGGGGGGTCTTCATTGCCTATAATATTCTAAGAAGACAAATGAAACATATGGCTCAACGTGCAAAAGTCAGTCCTTTGAGAATCAGCTTTCATATTGCCTCTATCAGCATCCTGAATATATTAAGATTTGATTCTTTAGACTCCGCAGGGAATTTACCTAAACATCTAGAAAGTTTACTGGAGAAATCGAGGAGGTATGTTTTGCCTGAGAGAAGGGTTAGAAGTTGCCCACGAGTTGTGAAAGGAAAACCGCAGAAATACCCAAGAAAATGCCAGTCAATTTCTTAACTGACTGGCATTACCCAACTGGGTGCTTTTTTATTACGGTTATTTAAGTTGCAAGTTTTCTAAATAATGCAGCAATACCGAACTGGCGGCCTGTTCAAGCGCGGGCGCATAGCTTTGATGATCCGCCCGTAAGGCGGGAATATTGATCTGGGCTTTGCGTAACTCACAGGTATGTCCAATCAGCCATTTCTCTAAACTTTCACTGGCCACTTCAGCATGGAATTGTAGTGCTAGAATATTCTGTCCTACCCGAAAGGCCTGATTTGGATAAAGATCAGAGCTGGCCAGTAATTCTACCTGTTCAGGTAGGTCAAAGGTATCACCATGCCAATGCAGGACGTCAATATCCTCCAGAGCTTTTAGTGGATTGTTTTCAATAGAAGCAAGACTGAGTTTAGACCAGCCAATTTCCTTCACATCTCCGGGATAGACTTTAGCATTCAATGCAGCAGCAATTAACTGCGCACCTAAACAGATGCCTAAAGTCGGTAAATTCTTTTCCAGTCGAACTTTAAGTAAGTCTATTTCTTGTTGTAAGAAAGGGTAATCCTCAGTTTCATAGACTGCAATCGGGCCACCGAGAATAATTGTTAATCCAGGATGTTTAAAAGCCTTGGTAAGATCATCGATGCCAGCTTCGAAATAACGCACACGTAAGCCGAGCTGATAAAAAATATCTTCCCAAGCACCTAAGTCTTCAAAAGCCAAATGTTGAATGGCATACACGGTATCGGAGAGGTGGGCTAAGTTCAGCATAGTTTTTTGATATCAAGAGAATGATTTAATTTAACGTGAATCAAAAGCAAAATAAAAGGCTTTATGCCCCACATCATGTGCAAAATAGAAAATAATGAACATCGCTGCGCTATCGGCAACTGTGTAAACATTTTCGTGTGATCGCTACATGAAGCAGTTCATTTTTCCTTTTATATAGGAAAGAGAGTAGAGTAAGGCTGCCGTACTGAATAAAAACAACAAGCCTATCAGGATCAAGGATATGCAAAATATACGTTTATATGTCGATAAAAATAGAATCAGCCCTTATGCCATGTCGGTCTATGTTGCCTTAAAAGAAAAGGGTTTAGATTTTCAGGAAATAGTGGTCGATTTAGATCAGCAGCAACAGAAATCTGCGGCTTATCAAGCCATTTGTCCAAGTGCTAAAGTTCCGTGTTTAATAGTAGATAACTTTAGCCTGTTTGAATCATGGGCGATCACTGAATATTTGGAAGATGCCTTTCCAGCACCTAATTATCCAGCCTTATATCCTAAGGAAATTTATGCTAGAGCTAAATGTCGGGCCATACAAGCCTTGGTCAAAACCGATTTTATGCAAATCCGCCAGCAGATGCCTTCCGATTCGGTATTTCATCTAGCAAAAATGTCTATACCTCTTACAGCTTCGATCACTGAAGAAATTCAGCGCTTGGTGAATGTGGCAGAATATATGCTGGAGGACATATGGTTGACTGAACACTGGTCAATTGCAGACTTTGATCTGGCCTTTATGTTGCATCGTTTGTTGAGCCATCAGGTGAAACTTCCTGTGAAAATAATAGAATATGTCGAGCGTAATTTTAAGCGTGCTTCGGTACAGGCCTGGCTGGCAGAACATGAAAAAGCTAAAACTTTAATCTAATGTCGACTGATAAAACAGTTCATAAAAAACCTACTTAAATAGGTAAAATTCAAGCGTAATATGAATCAGAACAAAACTTGAAAAGATGCTGAGGATACAGTCCTCGTTGAATAAGAAGGAGGGAGGGGCCGGTGGGGAATTCACATCATCATGAACATAGTCATGTCGCCGTGACTGCAAAAAATGCCAAAAAATTATCAATAGCGTTGGCATTAACCACGACTTTTTTAATTGTGGAAGTGATTGCTGGTTTTCTAACTCAAAGTTTGGCCCTACTTTCTGATGCTGCGCATATGTTTACCGATGCTGCTGCACTGGCTATCGCTTTAGTCGCTATCAAAATTGGGCAAAAACCGGCAGACAATAAACGGACATTTGGTTATCAGCGCTTTGAGATTTTGGCTGCCCTGTTTAATGCCGTGATGCTGTTTGTGGTTGCGATTTATATTTTGTTTGAAGCTTATCAGCGTTTGAGTTATCCGCCAGAAATCCAGAGCTTGGGCATGATGATCGTGGCCACCTTGGGGCTGTTCATTAACCTGATTTCCATGAAAATTCTGGTGTCTAGCAGTCAAGAAAGTCTCAATGTCAAAGGTGCTTATCTGGAAGTGCTCAGTGATGCACTGGGATCAGTCGGGGTGATCATTGGGGCGCTGGTAATTTATTTGACTGGCTGGATGTGGGTGGATACGCTGATTGCGGTATTGATCGGATTTTGGGTGTTGCCAAGAACCTGGATTTTGCTGAAACAGAGCATCAATATTCTGCTTGAAGGTGTGCCGGATGAAATTGATATTGAAAAATTACGCCACGATCTTTTGGCGCTCGAAGGGGTTCAGGACATTCATCAGCTCAAGGTTTGGGCAATTACCTCCAAAAAAGTCATGCTGACTGTGCATCTGGTTGCGCCGAATGTGGATTATCAGAAACTGCGTCATCAGGCCTTTGAGATGCTCCACCATGAGCATCATATTACCGAGATGACCTTGCAGATCGAAGCGGAAGACTGCCCACTAGAACATCGGGGACAATCCTCACATCCGCATTCACATGCCGAAAGCCATCCACATTGAAATTGAATAGTCTCAACCGCAGAAATATTTTTTATTTTTTTAAAAGTGAGCGAATCACATCCAGATAACTTGGCGGAGCATCGACATACTGACGCTCCCTTAACATCTGATGCATTTTCGCCAGCTTTTGATGCGGAACAGAGGCCATCAAATGATGTTCAATATGATAGTTCACATGAATTGGGGCTACAAAAGCACGTGCCAGCCAGTCTGCACGGGTGGTGCGGGTATTGCTAAGGGCGGAATGACTGGTTTCTAGGCCCGCATGCTCAGCCATAGCGCGGATGCGGATGAACAAAGGAAATGGAGTGATATAGGCGAGAGGCCATAATAAATACATTTTAGGATGGCCGCTGGCCCACAGAGCAGAAAAAATTGCTGCATTTGAAATTAACATACCAGAACTATTTTTAAGCAAGTTTTTCGCTAACTCTAAATTGCTGCGATCACCATGCGGAATTGGCTTGGGGTCATTGGAAACACTCCATTCCAGCAATTCCAGATCCATTAATACTCGACCAGCGAGAAATTTAAGCCCCGATTGCCCATTCAGGTCACGGAAGAATTTCCTGAATAGTGAGCTTTGCGTAATGGGAAAGTTTTTTACCAACCCCAAGTCAGGATCATCTGGCTGCGAGGTTTTAGCATGATGTTTCAGGTGATAAGGACGGTATTTGCTGACATCATTCCAGATCGGGCGTGCACAGAGCCAATCAGTCAGATGGGTATTTAACCATTTGGTTTTGAACAGGCTATGGTGCGAGGCATCATGCATCAAAATAGCCATCGCAAGCTGGCGTCCAGCAAGAATAGCCAATGCCAATGCACATATCAGGATTTTTCCCCATGTAGGTAAATATTCCCAGCTATAGGCAACCGTACCAAAGGTCATGACAATTACGGTCCAGGTTGAACCTACTGCCCAGGCACCGTGTAAGTCTGAGGTCGTGGTGAGTTCTTTAATTTCGTCACGACTAAAAAGTTCTGTGACACTGACCTTTCTGTTCATTCTTCTGCCTATATTTAGTTCTTATTGCTTTATTCAATATATTTGGATGAAATATTACAGTCAATTCATTTTTGTGTATAAAAAAGAAATAAATTAGACCCCTTGGTCTTTAAAATAGTGTTGCCATAAAAGTTGACCCTGTTTTTCTATTTTGCGGACTGCGAGCTCAAATTGTTGTCGAGCATCTGTGTCTATCCATTCTGCAGGAAGTAAGGGGTCAGCACGCAAACTAAATAGGGCAGATTTACCTAGATAAAAGGCACTTTTTGCAGCCTCTGCTAAAGTCAGATTCTGGTAATTCTCAAACCAGTCGTTGATAGCATGCTGTACTGCATGATAGGTCTGATGTAGCTCTTCGATATCCCATAAATCACGAACTTCGGTTTCACTTTCCAGTTGACTGACTTGGAAAAAACGTGCGTCAGGATCTAATCCAAACTGGATTACAGCTGTTTTTAATGGACTTAGGTTTAGCGTTAAATTATCGGGACGAATAAAAACATTTTGCTCTAGTTCCTGAAAACCATAATAACGCAGCGCTTTTTCTCTTTTATATAAGGCGGTACGGTCTACACGTCCCAAAGTGCCGGTATAGACCAATACATATTTTCCGTTCCATGTGGTCGCCGTTTGCATATCAGGGTGTTTGTTTAAGCTGATAAAAGAAGTATCGAATTTTTTCTCTAGCAATTGATACACGCCGCGTTCCACAGCTTGAATGAAATTTTCCTGATTTAATCGAGCCACAGCTACACGGATACCATTGTCAGATATACCCAATAATTCAGCAGCAGCTAATATCCGCTTAATAGTCAAGGTTGAGTTCTTAGAAGCGTAGAGTAAGTCTAAAACAAGATGACGAGCATTCAATTTATAAGTCATGAAACGATATCGTTATGAAAGGGATTGAAAGTTTTAAAGTTTATCCACAATAGCACTTTGTCATGAATAACCCAAAAAAATTGTCAGGGTAAAAGAGGATGAATAAGTGATTTGAGATATACATTTTATTAATAAATTTTTTTCAAACACAATAAAAAAACCCTTATCTTTCGATAAGGGTTTTTCGTATTCTGGAGCGGGAAAGGAGACTCGAACTCCCGACCCCAACCTTGGCAAGGTTATGCTCTACCAACTGAGCTATTCCCGCAATGAGGTGAATTATAGAGAATTCCACAGCAGTGTCAACTCCCTATAAATCTGTTTGATTAATTAATCAGCACGACGCCAAACTGTACCTTGACGAGTATCCTCAAGTACCACGCCTTGATCAAGTAAAGATTGACGAATCTCATCCGCACGTGCGAACTCTTTGGCTTTCTTGGCATCCTGACGCTGTTGAATCAAATCTTCAATTTGTTCAGGTGACAATCCTAGAGCTTCTTGACCAATGTCAGATTTGAGGAACTCATCTACATTTTGCTGTACTAGACCGAGAATATTGGTCAGGTGACGTAAAGTTGCGTAGTAGATCGCTGCCTGTTCCGCATTTTCTTCTTTCACGGTACGATTCAGCTCTTTATTGATTTCGAACAATACCGCAATCGCTTCAGGCGTATTGAAATCATCACGCATAGCGGCATTGAAACGCTCAACCAAAGCCTCATCCAGAGTTTCAATCAGATGATCACCATAAACCGCCTGATAGGTTTTAAAAGAATGGTAGAAACGAGACAAGGTATTTTTTGCTTCTTTTAAGGCAACATCCGAGTAATTCACCGGGCTACGATAATGGGAAGACACAATGAAATAACGCACCACTTCCGGATGGAATTTTTCAATCACGTCGCGAATAGTGAAGAAATTGCCTAAAGACTTCGACATTTTCTCGCCATCGACATTAATAAATCCGGCATGCATCCAGTAATTGACATACTGTTCGCCAGTAGATGCTTCAGATTGTGCAATTTCATTTTCATGATGCGGGAAGGTTAAATCAGCACCACCGCCATGAATATCGAAATGATTGCCTAGGCAGCAGGTCGACATTGCGGAACATTCGATGTGCCAGCCTGGACGGCCATTACCCCACGGTGATGCCCATGATGGCTCATTTTCCTTGGCATGTTTCCACAGTACAAAGTCAAACGGGTGTTTCTTTTCTACTTCGACATCGACACGTTCAGACGCACCCGCTTGCATATCTTCTAGTTTACGGCCAGATAGACGACCGTATTTGGCGAATTTCTCGACCTCAAAGTAGACATCGCCATTATTGGAAGGATAAGCCGTACCTTTGTCGACCAGGTTGCCGATCATTGCTTGCATTTGATCGATGTAATCTGTTGCTTTAGGTGCTGCATCAGGCGCAAGACAGCCCAGTTTGGCAAAGTCTTCATTCATCGCATCAATAAAGCGACCTGTTAATTCTGAGATACTTTCGCCATTTTCATTGGCACGTTTAATAATTTTGTCGTCAATATCCGTAATATTACGCACATATTTGACTTTCCAGCCTTGGCTACGCAGGAAACGGATAATATAGTCAAATGCAACCACTGTACGTGCATGTCCAATATGACAGTAGTCATAAACCGTCATACCACAGACATACAGATCAATTTGACCTTCAACACGAGGTACGAATTCTACTTTTTTGCGTTGCTCTGAGTTATATAGAACAAATGGTTGCATAGCTGTTCAAAAGACTTCAAATAAAAGGATGAATCATCTTAACCTAAGCATAATTATTCATAAAGATAAAAGCGTAAAAAGCCTCAGTTATTTAGGGGAGTTAGGCAACGAGAGTGATTTATAAAGAAGGGGTTCAGGAAGTGAAATAGCGAATATTGAGCTTACATTTTCAGAGGCAGTGTTTGCCAGTCTGATGGAATTATATTTGAATGAGTCTGGTCTGATTTGACCCAAACTTATTTTGGATAGCGTAAGCGTGTTTCTATAAAAATAAAAACAAGCGCATATAACCGCTTTAAAAATGGAGTGAATGTAGAGGCGGAGATACCAGATTGCGCAAGTTGAATACAATCTGAATATATTAAAAATCCGTCGAATCTTCTATATTTAGAAAGCTTACAATTGCATAGCTATGCTAAAATTGCGAAAATTATGCCCATCAAACCAGAGTTTTTTTCTGTCCTTAGCGTAGGTAAACAGGCTTTGAATCCACAAAAAACAGCGAATCAACTAGATTTCCAGAAAGTCGCACTTGAAACACTGCGCATCGAAGAAAATGCACTACAGATTTTAGCAACACAGATTGATGACCGTTTTAGCCGGGCATGTGAAATTATTCTACAGTGTACTGGCCGTCTGGTGATTACCGGAATGGGCAAGTCAGGTCATATTGGCCGTAAAATGGCGGCGACCTTTGCTTCGACCGGAACTCCCTCATTCTTTATGCATCCAGGTGAAGCCGGTCATGGTGACTTAGGGATGCTGGTGGCTGGTGATGTGCTGATTGCAATTTCAAACTCGGGCAAGAGTGATGAAATCATGATGCTGATGCCGCTGATCAAGCATCTGGAAATTCCGCTGATTACCATCAGTGGTGATGATCGTGGTCCAATGCCACAAAATGCTGATGTAGCTTTAACGCTGGGTAATATTCAGGAGGCTTGTCCACTGGGTTTAGCGCCGACATCGTCAACGACGGCAACATTGGCTTTGGGCGATGCTTTGGCGGTAGCTTTATTGGATGCTCGCGGCTTTACCTCGGATGATTTTGCACGCTCACATCCTGCAGGTGCGCTGGGTAAGCGTCTGTTATTGCATGTGAAGCATCTGATGCGTACTGGCGCAGATTTACCTAAAGTCTCGCCAGATACCGCCATGAATAAAGTATTGTACGAAATTTCCAACAAGCGCTTGGGCTTAACCACAGTCGTCGATGAAAATGATGTGTTGCTGGGGATTTTTACCGATGGTGACTTGCGTCGCTTGATTGATAAGCAGCAAGGTTTTGATGTCAATCTGGCTATTCAGGACGTGATGACCAAAAATCCGTTGACCATTTCTCAGGAAGCACGTGCAGTGGTGGCACTGGAACGTATGAATGAGCATAAAATTAATCAATTTGTAGTTGTTGATGATGCCAATAAAGTCATTGGTGTGATTAGTATGCATGACCTGATTCAGGCTGGGGTAAATTAATAAATGGCATCTTATGTATTATTAGAGCAGGCACGTCATATTGCAGCACTGGTGCTTGATGTAGATGGTATTTTAAGTGATGGCTTTGTAACGCTGACTAATACTGGCGATGAGATCAAATCCTTTGATATTCGTGACGGTCTGGGCATGAAACTGGTTCAGCAAGCAGGGATCAAGGTGATTATTATCACTGGACGTAAAAGCAATATCGTAGAAAAGCGTATGTCGGATCTGGGTGTTGATCTGGTCTATCAGGGCCGTGAAGACAAAGGTACAGCACTTCGTGAAGCCTGCGCACAGCTCAACATTGATCCTGAAGATTGCCTGTACATGGGCGATGACTGGCCTGATCTGTCTGCTTTTGCCATTGCCGGCATGAAAGTGACCGTGCCTAATGGTCATGTTGAAGTTCGCCGCCGTGCCGATCTGGTGACTCAGGCCCAAGGTGGACGTGGTGCGGTGCGTGAAATCTGCGATATGCTGTTAATGTCCAAAGGCATGTACCAAGAGTTACTTGAAAAATATACTCGTGCGCCTTATTAATAAGTCATATCTTTTGGATTAAGTACACCGCTTATGGATACTAAAGTTTTATATATTACGGCTGTGATTATTGCCGCAATAAGTGGTGGTTATTACTATTACAGCGGCAAGGGCAACAAGCTGCAGGCAGACTCTGCGCGCAGCATGACCTATTCCGCTCAAAATATTAACTTAACCCAGACGGATGAAGCAGGCCAGGTGTCGGTTCGTGCCCAAGTGGACCGACTCGAGCAGAACCTGCAGCTAGAAACCTCAAAGCTGGAAAATCTGCGAGCATCGACCTATGACAATGGTAAAGTCGATGCGACTTTCTTTGCCAAAATGGCGCATGGTTATGATGACAATACAAAAGTTGTACTCTCTCAAGAAGTGCTCGCCACCAAAATCATGCAAAATGGAAAAATGCAGTTTCGTACTGAAGAACTGACTGCTTTTCCGAAAACACGTGAAATTGAAACAGACAAGACAGTGATTGTGGAATCTCCACAGGCTGAATTCGTCAGCCAGGGTCTTAAAGCCAATCTTAATGATGGTCAATACGAATTCTTTAATATTCGAGGAAAGTATGAACCAAACTCCTAAAGCCAAAATGATGCACACTTTCCTGAAGCGTATGACGCTGGCGACTGTGGTTGGACTCGGTTCAATCGCTGCTTTTGCACTGCCATCTGACCGTAACCAGCCAATCACTTTGCTGGCTGACCGGGCGACTTTCAATGAGCGGACGGGTGTGACGACGTATTCGGGCAACGTTATCATTGAACAGGGCACCATGAAGCTGCAAGCCAATTCGATTGTGGCCAATCTGAACAATAAGCGTCAGATCAGCCTGATTACAGCGACAGGCAGCCCGGCACAGTTCCAGCAAAAAGTGGATCCGGCCAAAGGTCTTGCCAAAGGTCAGGCGCAGAAAATTGTCTACAATGCTGAAACCGGGATTATTACCTTGTCAGGTAATGCCTTCCTGCAACAGGACGGTGCCAGTATTCGTGGTGCGACTTTAAAATACAGCATGAATAAGGGTGATGTTGAAGCCATCGGTACACCGAATAAAACCGGTTCAGCTGAAGGTCGCGTAAAAATTGTGATTCCACCATCTAGTTCAACATCCTTCCCGGGAGCGCGTGATTAATGGAGCAATCGCAGCAGGTTCAAACCCTCACCATTAAACATCTGGCGAAAAATTATAATAAACGCTGGGTAGTGAAAGATGTGTCGTTCAGCATGGAAAGTGGTCAGATTGTCGGGTTGCTGGGACCGAATGGCGCCGGTAAAACCACCAGTTTCTATATGGTGGTCGGTCTGGTGCGGATGGATAAGGGGGAAATCTATCTGGATGATCTGGATCTTTCCGACCTCGCAATGCATGAGCGGGCACGTAAGGGAATTGGTTATTTGCCGCAGGAAGCTTCGATTTTCCGAAAACTGACGATTTCTGAAAATATTATGGCGATTCTGGAAACCCGTAAAGACTTGACCAAGGCACAACGTCAGCAACGTCTGGCCGAATTATTGGCAGACTTTAAAATTACCCATATTAAAGATTCCTTGGGGATGAGTGTTTCCGGTGGTGAGCGACGTCGTGCCGAGATTGCGCGTGCACTCGCGGCTGATCCAAAATTTATGCTACTCGATGAACCTTTTGCCGGTGTCGATCCGATTTCGGTTGGAGATATTAAGGATATCATTACGACCTTGAAAGATCGCGGAATTGGGGTGCTGATTACCGATCATAACGTGCGTGAAACGCTGGCGATTTGTGAGCATGCTTATATTGTCAGTGAAGGCGCATTGCTTGCTGAAGGTACACCAGAAGAAATCCTGGCGAATGAAACTGTGAGAAAAGTTTATCTGGGTGATGATTTCACTGTTTAAATAATCCTGCTTTATATAAAAACCCTGCATCAGACGCCAGTTGTCGGATGCAGGGTTTTTTTGATCAAATCAAAGTGAAAAAGATTTCTTTTAAAGTGATTTGACCTATTGTTATGCTAAAACAAGAAAACATTACATAATTATGCGATTTAGAGCAGAACACTTTTAAAGAAATCAGGGGAAAACAGAATGAAAAAGAAGGAGATTAATTCTTCTTTTGCCTTTATCTGTGTCTTTGGGGCATGCAGAAAGCTCACCCCATTATTTTGCCAATCTCAAAAATGGTTTGGGTCAACTGATTGCACCCAAACCACACGATCCGCGCATACCATTGATATCACGTCGCTGGGTCATTATGCATTAGATACATCAAAAGAAGCTGAGCTGCCACAGATTACTCGTTCACAGTCAGGACAGCCAACTTTAAATCCTACGATCACAGCTGGTATTCCACAAAAAATGAATCTGGTGGGAGCCGTACACCGCGCAGTGCAACGACGTCCTGAAATCACCCAGAGTATTTCGACATTATCTGCGCAGGCCGCGAATATTGATGTGGCGAGAGCGGGTTATTATCCGCAGTTATCCGGGGGTATCGGGACAGGTGACCTCACTTCCGGTGAACGTGGACGACAAATTGTTTCTTTGAATGCCACCCAGATGCTGTATGACTTTGGCAAAATTAAAACCAATGTAAGTGTGGAAGAAGCGCGATTGGCAGAAGAACAGGCAAGGGTGCTGGTCAGTCTGGATCAGATCGCATTTGAAGTGGCTGATGCAATATTGAGTATCAAACGCTATCAGCAAATTACCCAGATTGCCCAACAGCAAATTCAGGGCATTGGAAGGATTGCAGAAGTTGCCAATTTACATGCCCGTGCCGGGATCAGCAGTCAGGCCGACCCGATTCAGGCGCAGTCCAATCTGGAAGCAGCGCAATCGAATCTGATTGTACAGCGGACCCAACTCAGACAATATCAACAACGCTTGCGTACCTTGCTAGGATTTGATGTATCCGCCATTGAATGGGATATTCCTGATCGTATTGTGGCACAGGCCGATCTTTATCAGGATCCGGAATTTACCCAGATTCCGAACATGATTTTGGCCCATGCCGGGGTCAATGTTGCCCGTTTGCAAAAAGATCAGGCGCGATTAAGTCCTTATCCGACTATTAGTGTTAAAGGCAGTCTGAGTCAGGCGATGAATGGACGGAATCCGAATAATAATGAAGATGATGGCTTCTATAATTCAGTCATGATTAAAGCCAGCAGTAATTTGTATCAGGGTGGTGCAACACGTTCACAGACCCGTGCCGCAAGCTATGCCGAAGAAGCTGCACGCGCACAGGTTAATACGGTCTATCTGGATGTGCTAGATCAGGTGCGCTTGATCCGCGAGCAAATTGAAAATAAACAAAAACAAATGGGGGTTTTATCCCAGCGCCGCGCAACCACGATACGCACCAAAGAGCTGTATCAAGAACAATATAAATTGGGTACCCGAACCGTGGTGGATTTGCTGAATGCAGAGCAAGCCATTCATAGTGCCGCGCAGGAAATTGAATCGGCACGCTATGATATTTATTCGGCGATCGTACAGTACATTCAGGTCACGGGCCGTACACGGGATATTTATGCGCTTAACAGTATTTCTATTCAGGGGTTTGAAGTTCAGCCATGAGTACTACAATAATAAATTATCAACCTTGGCTTCAGGCAGTTTTAAATATTGCCCGGCATTACCGGATCGAGCCTTCTGAGGAGCGGATTCGCCTGCAACTGGACTGGAATCAGCATCATGACATTGATGACATGCTCAAGATTGTCAGTCGTCAGATGGGTTTAAATCTCCGTAAAAACAAATTTGAGCGCAGCCTGCTGAATCCATGGCGTTTACCTTTAATGGTTGAATTCGATAGTGGTGATGTGGGCGTGATTGAACGCATCGATACACAGGGCAATGTCAGCATACAGCTCAGTGGTGATGAAGGTTTATCTCAAAGCTTTACAGTTGAGCCGTTAGAGGTTGGCATAAAGCATCTTTATGTGCTGCGTCCTGAATCTTCAGTTCCAGATGCGCGGGTGGATGAATATATCAAACCCTTTGAGAAAAACTGGTTCTGGTCGATTGTCCTGAATGACTGGAAGCGCTATATCGATGTGATGTTTGCGTCTTTAATTGCCAATATTCTGGCATTGGCCACGATAGTCTTCTCGATGAATGTCTATGACCGTGTCATTCCATCACAATCCATTCCGACGTTATGGGTGTTGGCAGGTGGTGTACTGATCGCTGCGATTTTTGAGTTTGTATTACGGGTATCCCGTATTTATCTTTCAGACATTATTGGTAAACGCGCGGATTTAAAAATTTCTGACCGGGTATTTGGTCATTCATTACGGATTAAAAACAGCGAACGTTCCAAATCGACAGGAACTTTTATTTCACAAATTCGCGAGCTGGAAGGCGTCCGCGAGCTGGTGACTTCAACCACAGTTACGGCCATTGCCGATCTGCCATTTTTCTTCCTGTTCTTAGGCATCTTCTGGGTGATCGGTGGCAATCTGTTCTGGGTCATGTTACTCGTTGTGCCCTTAATGATTCTTCCAGGGATTCTGGCGCAGAAAAAACTGGCACAGCTGGCCCAGTTGGGGATGCGTGAATCTGCCATCCGCAATGCCTTGCTGGTAGAAGCTGTACAAGGAATTGAAGACATCAAGCTGTTAAGAGCTGAAACGCGTTTCCAGAATCAGTGGAATCATATGAATGAAGTGTCAGCCGATGTCAGCATGCAACAACGTAAAATTGTCGGCTTGATGACCGCCTGGACCCAAAAAATTCAGGGACTGACCTTTGCAATTGTAGTCTTGGTCGGGGCTTTTGCGGTGATGGAGGGTGACATGACCACAGGCGCACTGGTGGCCTGTTCGATTCTATCTTCACGCATGCTGGCACCAATTTCAAAAATTACGGGCGTACTGGGTCGCTTGCAGCAGGCCAAAGTAGCGAAATCCGGTCTGGATGAATTGATGAAAAAACCGGTGGATCAGCCGGACTATTCGCACCTGATTCATCGTCCGGCACTGGATGGGCATTATGAGCTCAACGGTGTGGTGTTTAAATATGGCGATGATGATCCGAAACCGAGTTTGATGATTCCCAAGCTGGAAATCAAGCCCGGGGAGAAAATTGCGATTCTGGGCCGTAATGGTGCAGGAAAGTCGACCTTGTTGCAGCTCTTGTCTGGGATGCAGACACCGCTACAGGGCAAGGTCAAGCTGGATGGTATTGATCTGACCCTGATTGATCCGTCAGATGTACGTCGTGATATGGGCTTGCTGAATCAGAACTCACAGTTATTTTATGGTTCAATTCGTGAAAACCTGACTTTGGGTGCACCCTTGGCCACCGATCAGCAAATTCTGGAAGCCTTACAGATTACCGGTGCACTGGGATTTGTACAGGAGAAAAAAGAAGGGCTGGATCATATCATTTTGGAAGGCGGTGCCGGCTTTTCTGGTGGGCAGCGTCAAGCCTTGTTATTGGCGCGGCTATTGATCCGTCAACCAAAAATTTTACTGCTGGATGAACCGACTGCCGCCATTGATGATGTATCAGAAAAGCAGTTGATTGATTATCTTAAAGGCTATTTAACCCATCGTACGATGATCGTTGCAACTCATCGCCGTGCGGTATTGGAACTAGTGGATCGTATTCTGGTGGTCAATGATGGCAGGATTCTGATGGATGGACCAAGGGATCAGATCCTGAATCAGTCGCAAGGTGGTAATAAGCGGGTTGTGGGAGCAAGTGCATGAGTGAACTACAACAACTAAAACGTTCCAGCAAGGTCAGCTTTCAGGAACCACCCTTACCCAAATCAAGTGTCATCATCTGGATTATTGGCATTGGCCTATTGGTATTGCTGAGCTGGGCATGGTTATTCAAATTGGAAGAAGTGTCTACCGGGACCGGGAAAATAATTCCATCATCCAAAGAGCAGGTGATTCAGTCTCTGGATGGCGATATTCTGACCACACTCAACGTCAAAGAAGGTGAAATTGTCGAGCGTGGGCAAGTATTGGCCCAGCTTGATCCAACCCGCTTTGAATCCAATGTCGGTGAATCAGAATCCTTGCTGGTTTCATCACGTGCCACTTCAGCCCGTTTACGTGCGGAAGTCACCGGCGCACCGTTGGTCTTTCCTGAAGAAGTGTTGAAATACCCCAAATTGGTTAAAGAAGAAACGGCCCTGTATCAGTCGCGTCGAGCCAATTTGCAAGAATCTGTTGCAGGCCTGGAACAGGCTTTGTTACTGGTGCAGCAAGAACTGGAAATGACCGCGCCATTGGTCGCCAAAGGGGCAGCCAGTGAGGTTGAAGTGTTGCGTCTAAAACGTGAAGCCAATGACCTGCGTAATCAGATGAATGATATCCGTAATCAATATTATGTGAATGCGCGGGAAGAATTGTCCAAAGCCAATACTGATGTAGAAACCCAGCAACAGGTGGTACGTGGCAAGTCGGATACTTTGAGCCGAACTGTTTTTAAATCACCGGTTCGCGGTGTCGTCAAAGAGATTGATGTGATGACGCTGGGCGGCGTGATTCCACAAAATGGCAAGTTGATGACCATCGTGCCACTGGATGAAAAATTACTGGTTGAAGCACGAATCTCGCCGCGTGATATTGCCTTTATTCGCCCTGATCAGGAAGCATTGGTTAAAATTACAGCTTATGATTATTCGATCTATGGTGGGTTGAATGGTAAAGTTGCGATGATTTCACCGGATACCTTGCGTGATGAAGTCAAGCAGGATCAATTTTATTATCGGGTGTATATCCGTACCGATAGCGACAAGCTCAGCAATAATGCCGGGCAGGAGTTCAATATTACTCCAGGGATGGTGGCCACCGTGGATATTCGTACTGGTTCAAAAACCGTGATGGATTATCTGATCAAGCCATTTAATAAAGCCAAAGAAGCCTTGCGTGAACGGTAATATTTGCCAAGCAATTGAGTAAAACAATCGATCAAAATCAGGCCTCTCCGTGGAGAGGCTTTTTATTTGTCTGTGCAAAGCGGGTATACTGCAGCAGTGAGAGTTTAAAGCCTGAAGTTATGCCATTTACCATTGCCAGCCTGGTCAGTTTTGAGGAAGACATCAAAAAAAGCCGCTTTCAGGCCTTTGCCACCCCTGTTGAGAATGAGCAGGACGTCAAAGATTTTCTGCAAACTTATCGTGATCCAAGCACCACGCATCAATGCTGGGCCTGGAAAATTGGCCATCAGGTACGCTTTAATGATGATGGTGAACCTTCAGGCACAGCGGGACGCCCGATTCTGGCGACCATTGAAGGCAATGAGCTGACCAATGTGCTGGTACTGGTCAATCGCTGGTATGGCGGGATCAAGCTGGGAACAGGGGGCTTGGTACGTGCCTATGGCGGTTGCGCTGGACAATGTTTGTTGTTGGCAGAAAAAATTGAACTGATTGAAAAGAAGAAGGTGCAATTTTCCTGTCAATTCAATGAATGGGCCATCTTTCAATATGAATTGAATCAGCAGCAAATCGATTATCAGGAAGAATATACAGCCGAAGGGGTGCAGATCAGCGCCTTATTTCAGTTACATCAAATTCAACCTTTTGCCTTAAAAATTCAAGATGTGACCCGCGGCCGTGAACAGCTCAAAATCATAGAAGAAGCGACAGATGACTGACGTAGATCCATTACTGAAATATCGTGAGCAGCATAAACATCGCCTGAATTACATGCCTTGGCTGTACTGGTCTTTAAAGCCAAAAAATCGCGGTTGGGCAGAAGCGTGGCAAAAGGACTATCAGGCTTACTTGATGGAAATGGAAACCGTCGAGATTGGTGAAAACTGTTTTATTTCACCTCTTGCACATATTTTCGCGGAGCCGGGACGCAAAATCATTATTGGTGATAATAGCTTTATTGCTGCAGATTGCACCTTACATGGCCCCCTAGAGATCGGTAATGAAGTGGCGATCAATCATCACTGTATTCTGGATGGTGGCCGGGTGGGGATTAAACTGCATGATCAGGTGCGCATCGCCGCTTATTGTCATCTTTATGCCTTTGATCATGGCATGGATTTGGAGCAGCCGATTTATCAGCAGCCAGTACGTTCGCAAGGCATCGAGATTGGTCGGGATGTGTGGCTCGGTGCGCATGTCGGTATCAAGGACGGAATTAAAATCGCAGATCAGGCCGTGGTGGGAATGAACAGTATGGTGACCAAGGATGTCGAGAAGCGTGCGATTGTCGCCGGTAATCCGGCCCAATTCATTCGCTATCGTGAATAAGCTTTTGGAAGTCAAGTGCTTGATGCAACAGCCTGACTCAGCAGATGGTTCGATATATTGATCTATATTTGTTCACATAAAAGTTAACATATTTCAAGTCAAGCCTTACAGATTTCGCTGCACATTTTTGAATGCTTATGCTAAGTTAAAAATAACTAAGAAATTTTTATCATAAATAGAAGAGAGGCTAAACATGAAACGTGTCATCGCCTGCATCGACTCATCACCATGTATAAACGCGCTGGCTGACGCGGCGGCATGGATTGCCAAACAGACTGGCCGTGAACTGGTCCTGTTACAGGTTTTGGATTATTACCCGGCCAGTTATCATCTGGGGGAAATCAGTGGGGTTATTGGCTTTGAAAGCAATGCCATGTTACTCAAAGAGTTGGCTGAGCTTGAACAAAAACAAAGTGAAATTGCGCTGGATTATAGCAATAACCTGCTGCAACACATTTCCGAGCGGATTCTGGCAGAACATGGTATTCAAACCACACATATTCAGGAAAAAGGTGATTTTCTGGAACAAAGCTTCCAGATCCTGCAGCCTGATGATATCGCAGTAATTGGATTACTCGGTGAACGCTCCGCTGAAAAAAACAAACCGATCGGCACCAATGTCGAAAATTTTATTCGTGGGGCCAATTGTACCGTGATGACTGTCGGAGAACAGTTTAAGCCGCCGACACGATTTATTTTCGCCTATGAATATTCACCGACCTGTATCAAGATGATGAAACGGATTGCGGAAAGTGATCTGCTGCGCTTATTGCAATGTCATCTGTTATATATCGGTGATCATGCTGAAATTCTAAATGAACCTTTGCAATATTTAAATCAGGCCGGTTTAGATGTGGTGCCACAATACCGCTATGGCGATGTCGCAGAAAATATTTTGACCTATCAACAGGAACTCGGGATTCAACTGATCGTGTTGGGTGCATTTAGTCACAGTAAAATTCACCAGTTCTTTTTGGGCAGTATTGCGACCACGATTTTCCGGAATTCCAAAGTACCTTTACTGGTTGCGAAGTAAGGATTGCATAAAATAGCCAAGCGCGAAGTCTAATCGTAAATTGTTACAGCTTGATTTAAAAATGACCAGAGTTATCCTCATATATTGTGGATAACTCTGTGGTTAATATTTATAAGTTAATGTTATTTATAATAAATATGTCATTGGGTGATTTTTGTTCTTCTTGTTTTATTTCACAATCGCGAGTGCAAAACCATCATGTCCTTTGCTGCCAACCGTTTGTAAAGCAGTGCATGACAAGATACGTGGATGATTTTGAAGCGCTTTAAACATGTCACGAATGCCTTCAATACTTGGTTTATTATTGTCCGGATTAATGATCTCGCCAGCACGAATCACATTGTCTAGAAAAATAAGCGTACCTGAGTGGGACAGGTTTAAACTGAGTTCCAGATATTCCGGATAACTCTGTTTGTCTGCATCAATAAAGATGAAATCGAAAGCTTCCGTATCTTCAGGCAGGGCTTTAAGCACATCTGCTGCACGGCCGCATTTCAGTTCGACGGTCTGTTTAAGCTGCGCGCGATCAATATTTTCCTGACCCATCGCTGCATGGGTATCACGTCCTTCAATGGTCAGGATATAGCCATCATCCGGCAAAGCACGTGCCAGCCACATGGTGCTATATGCTGCAAATGTGCCGAGTTCCAGTATACGTTTACATTGGTTCATCTGGATTAGCATCTGCAACAACATGCCTTGGTTCGGTGCCACAGCCAGATGATCAGGAAAACCGTGCGCTGCGGTATTCTCAAGAGTTTGATTCAGAATAGGGTCTTCAGGAATTAAATGTGAATCAATATAGTGATCAATGTCTGTCCACATTTGTTGCATAGTCTTAGCACCTCGATTGCGATGCGTGCA
This sequence comes from Acinetobacter lwoffii, assembly GCF_049367455.1. Taxonomy (GTDB): domain Bacteria; phylum Pseudomonadota; class Gammaproteobacteria; order Pseudomonadales; family Moraxellaceae; genus Acinetobacter; species Acinetobacter lwoffii_W. Next base: position 198,285 of record NZ_JBMPXW010000001.1, on the reverse strand, counting down.
TTTTAAACTTTTCGCGGCAGAGCGCAATTTATTGTTCTATAGGTGATGATTTTTTAGGCTCTACAAAGTCCTGCATGAACTTTGTAGAGTGGTTGTCATGACTTAGTAATTACACATCGAGGAATTACGGCCTAAACTCGGTCCCCACGTACGATAACCTTGGGTATCGATGTGGATTTGACCTGAAGCATACATGCCAAGTCCCATATTCAGACTTTGACCATGCTGTACCCAGAACTGACACAATTTGAACTTGGTATTTTCAATATAGCTATAATCTTGTGCCTGCGGATATTCAGGCCCAATTCGGAAATCGATCGCAGAGTTATACAGATGGCGTGAAGAATTGGCACCACCGGCACACTGGTTTAAAGGTAGGTCACGATAGACTGATGTGACTTCAAAATCAGTCAGTACATTGGCTGCAACCAGATATTTAAAAACTTTTAAAGTTGGGATCTGATTGGCCCATAATTCACGGCTTGGAATCATGTATTGGGAACGGCCACACTTGGCCCAATCACGTGCAGTACGCATCAATTCGAAACTTGGAATGATATTGCCAACCCCATGACGTTCCAGAAAAACCTCATATTCACGCACGCGTGACAAATTATCCAGTGCCGATACCCAGTGGGTATACACATAAGGCACAGTTTTTGGGTGGGCTTTACGATCGTATTGAACACGTTCTTGTGGAATGTAAATCCGTTTTCCAGCAGGTGTGGTGGCCTGTCCAGGTTGTTTTGTGGTCGTGGTACAGCCCACAAAAACAAGAGGAATTATACAAAGACTCAATAATCCCTTTAACAAGTTCTTCATTTATAGAAATCAGATATTTACAAAATAGCGCTATTTTAGACTAAATATAGGGAGAAATTTGGAGAATATTGCAATGAAATGTGTGCGTTGAGTATAAAAAAGATCAGCATTTGCTGATCTTTTAAAGTTTAAACTAATTACTTTTCAAGGTATTGTAATTTGTCTGCTTTGCCATTCCATTCTTCACGGTCTGCTGGCTGGTCACCAATTTGTGTGATATTTGGCCATTTTTGTGACAGGTCAGCATTCAGTTCAATAAAGACTTCTTGACCCTCTGGTAATTCGTCTTCAGAGAAAATTGCATTTGCCGGGCATTCAGGTTCGCATAACGCACAGTCGATACATTCGTCCGGGTTAATCACAAGGAAGTTAGGACCTTCATAGAAACAGTCTACAGGGCAAACTTCAACACAGTCTTGATATTTACATTTAATACAATTTTCAGTGACAACGAAGGTCATGGCGACAGCTACCTAAAAAATATGGTTCTAATTACGAATGCTGTATTTTAGGCAAAAATAGGGGGAACTAACAATTCCTTTTATTGATATTTGTTATATATAGGGCTGTTAAATTTGAAAAAAGGTCGCATACCGATGAATTACAGCATTCATCGTTATGTTCAGGACATCGACCCTATGCCAGATGAGGTCTAGGACCGAGAATTAACTTGACTGTTTGATCAGGTCTTTGAGCGCATATAACTGCTGCAAGGCTTCACGCGGAGTTAAACTATCTACATCAATATCTTCGAGTAAGTCCAGTGCAGGCGATTCTTTCTCAATTTCGATGATACGTTCTATAGGCTCCATAACTTCAGGCATTGCAAACAGATCATGCTGCGGGCTCAGTGGCTTGGCCTGATGCTGTTTTTCCAGAATCTTTAAGCGGTTTTGCGCTTCTTTAATCACTGCAGCTGGAATGCCTGCCAGTTTGGCAACCTGCAAGCCATGACTCTGACTGGCCGGGCCATGTTGTACTTTATGCAATAAAATCAGATTGCCATTCAGCTCTTTGGCCGTGACATGGTAGTTGTTAATGCCACTTTCCTTATCCAGTTCAGTCAGTTCGAAATAATGCGTGGCGAATAAACACAAACATTGAATGCGTTTCGTTAGATCTAGCACACAGGCCCAAGCCAGCGACAAGCCATCATAGGTACTGGTTCCACGGCCAACTTCATCCATCAGTACCAAAGAATGACTGGTGGCATGATGCAGGATTTGCGAGGTTTCGGTCATTTCCACCATAAAAGTCGATTTGCCTGTCGATAAATCATCGGCAGAGCCAATACGGGTGAAGACACGATCTACAGGGCCTAGGGTTGCAGCTTGCGCTGGAACATAAGCGCCACAATAAGCCAAGAGTACGATCAATGCAGTCTGGCGCATAAATGTAGATTTACCACCCATATTCGGGCCGGTAATGATGGCCATCCGATGGGAAAAATCCAGTCGCATATCGTTCGGAGTAAAGGCCGATTTACTGAGGGCTTCTACCACCGGATGCCGACCAGCAGTGATACTTACACCAACTTCAGGACTGAATTTTGGACGCGACCAGTTGCGTAAACGCGCCTGATGGGCAAAATTCGCAATCAGATCAATCTGGGCTATGGCGCTGCTCATCATCTGTAAATTGCCGATATCCTGACGCAGTTCATCCAGCAGCATTTCAAACAGCATTTTCTCACGGGCCAAAGCACGCGATTCGCTAGATAAGACTTTGTCTTCAAATGCTTTTAGTTCAGGGGTGATGTAGCGTTCGGCATTTTTCAGGGTTTGCCGGCGAATATAATGCTCGGGTGCTTGTTCGGCCTGTGCGCGGGTCAGTTCAATATAATAGCCACTGACGCGGTTGTAGCCAATTTTCAGTCCCGGAATTCCGCTTTGTTCACGCTCTTTAATTTCCAGATCAATCAGGAACTGGCTGGCATGATCACGAATCTGACGCAATTCATCCAGTTCACTGTCAAAACCTTCGGCAATGACATTACCATCACGAAGCAGGACGGGCGGGTTTTGCACAATGGCGGACATCAGACGTTGATGCAGACCATGGAAGTCGCCTAGCTCTTCATTGAGTTGTACTAAAAGTTTGGACTGTTGCTGACTGACAATCGGTTGCAGGGCATGGCGTAAAAATGGAATTTGCGCACAGGCCTGACGCAGTTGTACCAGATCACGTGGACGGGCACTGCCAAGCGCAATACGGCTCAGCACACGTTCAATATCGCTAATCTCTTTTAGAACCAGACGTACAGGCACTTCGTGGAAACCTTGAAGTAATGCTTGAATGGCATCCAGGCGCTCATCCAGCAGTGCAGTATCGCGTAAAGGTTGCATCAGGGTGCGACTAAGCAGGCGTCCACCCATAGCAGTCTGGCAATCATTGATTAGCTGAAATAAGGACGTCCCATGTTCAAATAAAGGCTCAATCAGCTCCAGATTGCGGCGTGTCACCGGATCCAAAGCAATAAAATCTGAACTTTGTTCTAGCTGAATCGTGCGGATATGCGGTAACGCAGTTTTCTGGGTTTCTTTTGCATAGTGAATCAGTGCCGCAGCCGCTGCTTTAGCCAAAGGTAAATGATCAATGCCGAAACCTGAAAGCGTGCTGACAGCAAACTGGTCGCATAAGGTTTTTTGCGCATTGTTCAGGTTGAAGTCGACATCGGGACGTTTGGTGACCGAGATATCCAGTTGCTGTTTGAGTTGTTCGGTCAATGTTGGATCAGTGATACTTTCATCCAGCAGAATTTCGCTTGGCATCAAACGCGCCAGTTCAATCATGAGCTGGTTAAGATCATAATCCTGCTGCTGGACTTTAAATAGGCCGGCGCTGAGATCGAGAAGTGCAATGCCAATCTGATTCTGTTGAATACACAAAGCCACCAGATTCGAGCTTTGATGTGCACCGAGCATGGCATCATCGGTCAGGGTGCCCGGCGTAATAATCCGAACTACACCACGCTCAACCGGTCCTTTGCCAGTGACTTCACCGATCTGCTCGCAGATCACCACGGTTTCGCCTTTTTTGACCAGACGTGCCAGATAACCTTCGGCTGCATGATAAGGCACGCCCGCCATAGGAATTGGCTGACCATTGGCTTTACCACGATGGGTCAGGGTAATGCCTAAAATCTTGGCTGCCTTGTGTGCATCTTCAAAGAACAGTTCATAAAAATCACCCATACGATAAAACATCAAAGAATGCGGATGCTGCATTTTCACCGACATGTATTGCTGCATCATGGGCGTTAAGGTAGAAAGATCAGCCATAATTTCTGAACTGGTCATTAAAAATAAATCCTTTCAACAAGAGATAAATGCAAATACTGCTCAATAGGCTATGCAGGAAAATTTAAAGCACATTTTCAATCAGGCCAATCCAACATGGTTGAGCACAGGAGATCGAAAATGTGAAATGAATCTGCTGATTCAATTCAGCTTTAAAGCTGTATTGCAGCAAGTCTATCAAATTTAATTTTTAGAAAGAAATGAAATTCCAGATGAATCTTTAAGTCAGCGCTCAGATCTGTCGCTATGGCTTCTTATTCAGCATTATTTGCAATTTTAAAAAATAAACCACCGGATGCGAACATGCGGTGGCAAGTCTCAATCAAGACGATAGTTTATTCCGGATCATAAAGACCAAGATCGGTCAGATGTAATCTGAGAATCCGGCGTAATTCCAGTACGGCTTCAGGCGTTTCCTGAATCGAATGGCCACCCTTAATGACTTTGCTAGATACAGCACCATTTAGGTAAGCACTCTCATATGAAACGATATCATCGCTCATGAGCTTGGTGTCTTGCGTATCTACGGTATTGCCGATAATCGAGTGAAATTTGATATCTTTAGAAGGCTGAATATCCTGGGTCAACGCCGTGAATTTTGAATTTTCACTCAGATCGCTTGGGCCATTTTGAATCAGGTCATGCCCCAGTTCTTTGACAAACTCGTTTAACCCGATCTCACCTTGCAGGGTATCGGCAAAGGCACCCAAAAATGCGCCCGGTATACGGATAATTTTACGGGCCAGTTTGGTGTGCCAGCGGTCGGCATATTCCGTTCCACGATGCGGTGTCGCTAAGAAAATGGCTCGGCTAAAGTTCGGAATAGGCTGCATTTGCAGGCGTGCTTTAAATAACGGGTTATCTTTAAACTGGGCAATGCGGGTATTTTGTACCAGCTTGAATGCATCTTGGGTAATATCGGCCTGACTGACCATTAAACGGGCAATTACACCTCCCATACTGTGTCCGACCAGTACCGCATCTTTTTTGGCTGGCGCATTGTTCGCAACCCGGGCAAAGCCTTGCTGAACCAGTGCATTAATTTGAAAACGGCTTTCCAGAATCGGCATATTAGTAGAATAAAATACCTGCCAGACCTGGAAATTTTCTCTTAATACCGGATCACCCATAATGTCGTTGGTCAGACGAATCCAGGCTTCAGGACTACTGGCCAGGCCATGAATCAATACCAGCACTTTCTTGTCCGGATTATAAGGTTCCAGCATGTACAGGTGCGGCATGCTCAGACTGTCTTCGCGATTAATCAGCGTCAGATAGGCTAAACGCCCCAGATTGTTCTCGGCCAGCCATAAACCGTAAGGTGCGGAAAAGTTGGCGGCTAGCGCATATTCTTTCGAAGCCACCTTAATCTTTTCATGCTTATAAGGATCATACAGTTTCAGGTGAAACTCTGAAGTAGATAAAATCTGTTCCGTCGAATTCGCGGATTTGGGTACAGCGGTAATGGTGGTCGCCAGATAGCGGGCTGAATGAATGTTTGGATTGATACCATTTGGATAGTTGTGCTTGAGCGGATCGACAATATATTTTTTATCCTGCTCGGTTTGCTGTGCTTCAGGTAAGACCACTAAAAATTCTGAACCAAAACCATCACGGCGGGTGATAGAACGCAGGCCGGAAAAGTTCATGTTATAGGTGGACATCAGCTGTTCAATGGTCTGGTTTTTCAGCTGCGGAAAATTTTCCAGATCAATGGTATATACACTATCACCGACCTGAATGCGCTGGCCGGACTGTTTGGTTTTATAACGTTCAGCATAGCGTTGAATCAGATAGGCAATCGCCAGGTTATAAAAGTCACGAATCTGAACCTGGCGGTTATCAAAAATACGCTCTTGCGGCGCACGCTCGGTTTTAAATAGATAGGCATAGCTATAACGAATGCTTTTATCCAGCATAGTGAGCTGCTGATCCAGACATTTCTGGATATTCTGCTTGTGTTGTTGCTGTTTTTCCGGTGATCGGGTTTTGTTTAAAACACCGGTGTTGCATTCGGCAGACTTGGCATTTTGTAAGGAGTTGGCTAGATATAATTCACTTGCTGTAGAAAGCAATTGTTCATCTAAAATCTGGGGAATACTTTTCAGATCTTCCACACATTCTTCGGGCTGATCAATACAGATCTGAGCTTCACGACCTGTCATGGACAACACATTCAGACTGGCTTCGCTAAGCTTGTCGCGGGTCAAGATGCTGTCACGCTCATTGTTCAGCGTGACATTAATCGCCTGTTCCTTAACACTGACCACCTGACAGCCGCTGAGTACGCTGGTGATGAGTAAAGTGCACAGCATTAATCTTTTATTTATTTTTTCGTGCATAAAACTTTTCACTGAATTCAAGTTATAAAGCGGGATAATGTTTTGTATTTTACTAATTTTTTCCCATAAAAATAGACCGCCGTAGCAGTCTATTTGTAATCAAATTGAAGTGAATCTTGATTATGGGGTTACCGGTGCTGTTGCTGGGTCTGTAGCCGGAGCGGGTGTTGATGTTTGCAGAATTTGCCAAACATTCCAGCGGCCATTTTTTTCAATTTCCTGAATCAGACGGTCGGCTACTTCAGCTTCTTGCGGATATTTCACCTTATAGTTCGCCAAGGTTTGAGTGGCATTTTTTTTCTGTTCTAATGCAATATAGTTATTGGCTGCAGAAAGATAAGCCTCCTGAACGCCAGCTTTCATGGCTTTGTCCAGATAAGCGATGGCTTCACGTTGACCACCGCCTTCAGACAGACCAAAACCAAACCAGAAGTTGACTTCAGGATCATCCGGGTTAATTTTGAGAATACGCTGGGCATAGGTCAGGGAATTGGTGGTATAAACTGAACCCAGATCCAGGTTACGTGCCATCACGCTGGCTTTAAAAGCACGCATCAACACATCAAAAGAGGCATTTGGACGGGCCGCTAAAGTATCCAGTTGTCGGGTGACTTCACGCAATTTGGCTTCAAAACCACGGCGTTCCTGACGATCGCTGAAACGTGGTGGATAATGACGTGCCTTACCTTCGACCATTTGCAGGAAATCGTCAATTTCGGTGATATCGATTTCATTTGAATTGGCAAGTGCTGCATAACGCATTGCACGTGTATTGCTATCTACCACTGGAATAATCAGTTTATTCACATCCAGGGTCAGTTGCTTGGATGGATCATTAGGATCCGTCACCACCATCTTGGTTACAGGCTGCGCTGCAGCTTTTTTCAAATGCACTTCAAATTCAGGTGGTTCATTATAATTGAATGGATTTAAAGCATAAAATGGTGGGCTCAGTTCAGGCTCTACAAAAACCACTTGATCTACAGGTTTCTCAGCAGATTTCTGAGGAGTGGTTGAACACGCAGTAATTGTGAATGCTAAGCAAGCAAGTGCCAAGGGCTTAAAGGTCATAATAGTCATCCATTCTGTTATTTTTAAAACATCTATTCAAAAATTGCATGATCGTCAGTCTATGAAAACTATAACGATCATGCAAGTAAACCCGTGTTACAGAGTGAAGTGTGATATTCAGGCCTTGGATTGGCTGGTTTGCGCTTCACATTCACGGCGCGCTTCTTCCAGAATCTCCAACTCTTTTTTGCTCAAAGGCTGGCCATCCTGTTGCTGCTTGTTAAAGGTCGGATCTAACAAAGAAAGACGATTGCACAAGTTGTTCATGCGTTTTTCATTTTGCTGAATGCGATCCAGCAGAATCCGCATACCTTCTAAAATCGGATCAGACTGATCTTCAGTCGCGGCATAGGGCTGGAAACCGATACTTTCGGCATAGTCACGACGACGGGCTTCAGCATCATCTTTGGGTTTGTCTTTGGTAATAAAACGTGCCGGGTTGCCCACAGCTGTGGCGTTTTCAGGAACCGCTTTGGTAACGACCGCATTAGAACCGACTTTGGCATTTTTACCTACGGTAAATGGCCCAAGAATCTTGGCACCAGCACCGACTACCACGCCATCTTCTAGCGTTGGATGACGTTTACCTTTATTCCAGGTCGTTCCACCCAAAGTCACACCGTGATAAAGGGTGACATCATCGCCAATTTCAGCAGTTTCGCCAATTACGACACCCATACCGTGATCGATAAAGAAACGGCGGCCAATTTTTGCACCCGGATGGATTTCAATGCCCGTGGCAAACCGGCTAAACGAAGACAACGCACGCGCAGTTCCTTTACAGTCTTTGTTCCATAGCTCATGTGCCATGCGATGCATGATCAGCGCATGAATGCCAGGGTAAGTGGTTAAGACTTCTAAGGTATTGCGTGCTGCAGGATCGCGCGCAAAGACAGCTTGTATATCTTCTTTGAGCTGTTTTAGCATTAGATTTGATCCTCGTCCTGTGATGATGTGTGTGAAGATTTTTTCCAGGTACCGTTATTCAATGCCTGAACACGGCTGAAAATACCACGAAGTAAGTGATATTCCATACGATCTAATTGTATACGTCCGAAGAGACGACGCAAGCGTAAAGGCAATAATCTTGGATTTTTTGGATCCATAAATTCAATTTCTGCCAGCATTTTTTCCAAGTGCGGATAGAACTGTTCCATCTGCGCATGATTGACTAAAGGTTCATCCCATTCCATTTCAATACCATCAATGACTTGCATGGTCGCTTTAGCATCACGTGGCTGTTCAATTTGACTCATCGTTGCCATGCGCATCTCATAGCAGATCACCTGAATCGCCTGAGCTACATTCAGTACGCCATAATCAGTATTCACAGGAATAGTCAGATGATAATTGGCCATCGCCAGTTCTTCATTGGTCAGACCACGGTCTTCACGGCCAAATAGAATCGCGACTTCCTGCTGATTTTGTACCACGGCGGACATGGCTTTTTCAGCGGCAGGGCGCACATCTAACAGCGGCCAGGGAATGGTACGGCTACGTGCGCTGGTACCGAATACAATCTGACAGTCTTTAATGGCATCTTCAAGGGTTTCTACAATCTCGATCTGCTCGATCAGGTCAGTTGCACCCGCGGCCAGCGCGTCAATATCCGGATGCGGATAGGTTTTCGGTGCCACCAGAACCAGCTTAGACAAGCCCATGGTTTTCATGGCACGTAAGGCACTGCCGATATTGGCAGGTAAAGTGGTATTGACCATGACAATACGCACATGGGAGAGATGTGCTGAAACAGCAGCATTGTCAATTTGACTCATGAGGATTCCAATTTTAAGGTGTTTTAAAGATCAGGATTTATGAATATTGCGGCTGGGATTCAGCCTGATACAGCTCCAGTGCATCATCCATGCTCATGCCCGCAGGCGGCGGAGGAATATCCACCGGCTTGGCCTGTTCATAGGACACGGCTTTGGCAGCTTTGGACTTGACCTGATACTCAATATGCAAGGCTTCTTTACCAAAATAATCACGCAATTTGGCTAAGAGCTCATCCAGTGGGGCAACTTTCCAGTTGAGACCCAGATGCAGTTCAGTCGTGGCATACGGATAGTCCAGATACAGAATCACCGGAATATGTGCTGACATATCGACATTACAATAAGGAGTCAGAATCTGCTGCAGGTCACGGCTCAAGCTCTTGCTGAAATGCTCGGCTGTGAGAGTAATCTTGATGCTATTGGCACGTTTCTGACGAATTTCATTCAGGCTAAATGCTTTGGTGAGGCGTCCCATCGGACGGTCAAAGCCTTCACGCTCATAAATTTCACCTTCAATCACCACCACTTTATCGAGCTGGATAATCTCTTTAAAGCGGTTGAAGCGTTCGTGATTGGCTGAAATCTCAATCCGTGCCGTACCATCATCCAGTGTCATCATCATCCGGTTCGGAAAGTTGGCAATATCCACCACCAATCCTGCAAACACGGTGGTCACGCCACGGCGGGTCGGCGTCAGCTCATTGATCTGACTAGGCACAAAGGCTTTTAGTTCATTGCGATACACATCAATCGGGTGGCCGGTTAAATACAGGCCAAGCGTGTCTTTCTCACCTTTCAGGCGAACTTCATCTGCCCAAGGTTTGACTGGCTTAGATGGCTTGCGCTGAACTTCTTCAACTTCGCCAAACAGGTCCATGATGCCGGTTTCACGATTGGAACGTGCCTGTTCCGCAGCTTGAACCGCTTCAGGCAGTTGCGCCATCAGGTCGGCACGGTCAATTCCCAAGCAATCCAGTGCACCTGAACGAATCAGTGCTTCTAGAGTACGCTTATTGATTTTTTTCAGGTCAATACGATGACAGAAATCAAACAAGTCACGGAATGGACCTTCTTGTGCACGCGAGTCAATCACAGACTGCATCGCCGCTTCACCAACGCCTTTAATCGCCCCCAGACCATAGACAATGGTTTGCTCATCGATAGCATGGAATTGATACAGCGACATATTCACTGACGGCGGCAAAACTTCCAGATTGTTCTTGCGACAGTCATCAATCAGGAATACCACGTTGTCGGTGTTCTGCATCTCCGAGGTCAATACCGCAGACAGGAATTCCGCCGGATAATGTGCTTTCAGCCATGCAGTTTGGTAGGCAACCAAAGCATAGGCAGCAGCATGCGATTTGTTAAAACCATAGCCGGCGAACTTTTCCATATAGTCGAAGATATGGTTGGCCGTGGCTTCATCAATGTCTTTTTTCGATGCACCTTCAATAAAAATCTGGCGCTGTTTGACCATTTCTTCCGGTTTTTTCTTACCCATGGCACGACGTAACAAGTCCGCGCCACCAAGGGTATAGCCGGCACAGTACTGTGCAGCCTGCATTACCTGTTCCTGATACACCATAATCCCGTAGGTGGGTTCTAGCACGCCTTCAAGCAATGGATGCAGATATTCAAAATCGCCACCATGCATCCGGTGGATAAAGTCAGGAATCAGATCCATCGGGCCTGGACGGTACAGCGATACGAAGGCAATAATTTCTTCAAACTTGCTCGGGCGTGCCTCTTTCAGCATCTTCTTCATGCCCACGGATTCAAACTGGAATACCGCGGTGGTGTTGGCATTAGCAAAGACCAGATATGCGTCTTTATCTTCAAGCGGGATATAAGCAATATCTAAAGGTTTATCCGCTTTGATGCGTTTATTGATATTTTTAACCGCATCTTCAATCACCGTCAGGTTACGCAAACCCAAGAAGTCAAACTTCACCAGACCTGCAGATTCGACATCGTCTTTATCGAACTGTGCCACGCGTCCGGTACCATCGGCATCACACATGACCGCAGAGAAATCGGTAATTTTGGTTGGCGAGATCACCACACCACCGGCGTGTTTACCGGTGTTTCGGGTAATACCTTCCAGTTTCAGTGCCATTTCCCAGATTTCGGCTGCATCGTCATGGTCTGGATTGGATGGATTGGTGACGATATCTTTAAGCTGGGGTTCAGCTTCTAGTGACTCAAGCAGGCTTAGACCTAAAGGCTTGGTCGGAATCATTTTCGAGATACGATCCGCCAAGCCATAAGATTTACCCAAAACGCGGGCAACATCACGAATCGCACCTTTGGCCGCCATGGTACCGAATGTTGCAATCTGGGAGACCGCATCACGGCCATAGGTACGTGCTACATAGTCAATCACGCGGTCACGGCCTGCGATACAGAAATCGACGTCGAAGTCGGGCATCGAAACACGTTCCGGGTTCAGGAAACGTTCGAACAGCAGTTCATAACGCAGCGGGTCAAGATCGGTAATTTTTAAGCTATAGGCGACCAGTGAACCTGCACCCGAACCACGGCCCGGACCGACCGGAACGCCGTTACTTTTCGACCACTGAATGAAGTCCATCACGATCAGGAAGTAGCCCGGGAATCCCATCGAGTTAATGATGTTAATCTCGTATTCGATACGCTCATCATAAGGCTTGCGGATTTCTGGCCAGTCTTCATCACGTTGTTCAGGCGGATACAGGAAATTCAGGCGTTCTTCCAGACCTTCTTTGGACAAGTGTGCAAAGAAGGTATCAATGGTATGACCTTCAGGAATCGGATAATCAGGCAGGAAGTATTTGCCCAGTTGCAGCGTCACATTACAGCGTTTGGCAATGTGATAGGTGTTCTCAATCGCAGATGGAATATCCGAGAACAGCGCCGTCATTTCTTCAGCAGATTTGAAATATTGTTCAGGTGAATAGGTTTTAGGGCGGCGGTTGTCACCAAGCACATAACCATCTGCAATACATACCCGTGCTTCATGCGCTTCATAATCTTCACGGGTCATGAAATGCACATCATTATGTGCGACCACACCGATATTGTATTTTTTTGCCAGCTTAACGGCTTCCAGAATAAAGTTATCTTCATCCGGACGATTGGTACGGGTCAGGGCAAGATAAACACGATTACCAAATTTTTCGACCCATTCTTCTAGCAGCGGTTCCGCTTTTTGCGGATTTGAACTCATCAGCATTTTGCCGACATCGGAATGCATGCCGAGCAGGGCAATCATGTCCTCAGGCTGATTTAAAATCCATTGTTTTTGAACGCAGGGAATATCCAGTTGCTGGCCACTGATAAAGCCTTCAGATACCAGTTCCGTCAGGTTACGCCAGCCGGTATTGGTCATGGCCAATAAGGTCATGCGATGTTCGGCATCATTCAGGCGAATTTCGGAACCCAGAATCGGCTTGATGCCTTTGCCCAGGCATTTGCCATAGAACTTGACGGCAGCATGCAGGTTAGAAAGATCCGTGAGCGCAAGGGCAGGCATCTGTTCTTCTTCGGCAGCTTTGACCAAGTCAGGTATCCGTACGATGGATTCAGTAATCGAAAATTCTGTATGAATACCAAGATGAACAAAGTGCATAGATGAGTCCCTGCTAAAACCATTGAATAGTTTAACATGGGATTTATTGTTTCAGTTTGAAATTGAGGGGAAATGGCTAACTTTTAGGTCAAGTTTGAATTTGATTTTTTAAGCTGATTATTTAGTTAGTTGTTAGAAGATATTTTCTTTTACTTTTGACGGGACAAAAGTAACAAAACCCCTTTGTTGATCTGATGGCACTTCCATGTGCCACAAATGAACGGGCGACTTCCTGTCGCCGTGGCACGTATCAAATAGTTGCAGGACTTTACTTTGAAATAATGAGAAAGGGATCGTAAGTATTAAAAACAATAAAACCCTCTTTTTAGAGGGCTTTATTCATACATAAAAACTAGCTTAACGAAGTCGGGATAACCAGTCACCGAGGCTTTGTACAATCTGCACTAGAATCAGTAATACAATCACCGTCATGATGACTACAGAGGTATCAAAACGCTGATAACCATAAGAAATCGCTAAGTCACCAATACCACCCGCACCGACAGCACCGGCCATTGCCGTTGCACCAATCAAACTGATGGTAGCAGTAGTCAAGTTTAGAATCAGTGAGCTACGCGCTTCCGGCAGAATAAACTTAAAGATAATTTGCATTGGCGTCGCGCCCATCGCTTGGGCAGATTCGATAATACCTTCATTCACTTCAAGCAAAGATGTTTCAATCAGGCGACCAATGTATGGGCCGACATAAATGGTCAATGGAACAATCGCTGCCCAGGTCCCAATCGATGTGCCGACAATTAACTTGGTCAGTGGAATCACCGCAATCAGCAAGATAATAAATGGCAATGAACGTAGCGCATTCACAATCGGATTGAGACCGTGATAAATCACACGATTCGGCAGAATCCCATTCTGACGGGTCACCAGTAGAGTAATCGCCTGAATAAAGCCCCAGATACAGCCAAACAGCATCGCGAAGAACACCATATGAAAGGTTTCTTGTAGCGCTGTCACGAACTGATCTATCGACAGGGAGCTTTTCCAGAACGGTGCAGTGATCGTCGTCAGCCACTGTACAATCAAATCTCTCATGCCTGTACTCCCGCCTGATCGACTTGTACGCCGTGTTGTTCAAGGAATTTTATTGCTGCTTGAATTTCTTGTGCATCACCCAGTAGCTGAATAAACATCTGGCCAATCACCGTGCCATTAATTTCGGTCATATTGGCAAACAGAATATTTAAACTGATATCAAACTGTTTAATCACCGCTTGAATCACGGTTTCCTGTGCCGAGCTACCAAGGAATTTCAGGCAATAAATACTGTTGTGATTCTGGTTTTCCAGATTATTCAGAATATTGACTGGTAAATGCTGCTGTAATACGGTCTGAATAAAACTCTTGGTCGTCGGGTGCTGGGGCTGACTGAATATTTGTAAGGTACTGCCGGTTTCAATCACATCACCTTTTTCCATCACGGCGACATAATCACACACGGTTTCAATTACATCCATTTCATGGGTAACCATAACAATGGTGATGCCTTGTTCTTCATTAATTTTTTTAAGTAGCTGTAGAACAGATTTGGTGGTTTGTGGATCAAGTGCAGAAGTCGCTTCATCACAGAGTAAAATTTTTGGATGATTGGCAAGGGCACGGGCAATACCAACACGCTGCTTTTGACCGCCAGACAATTCATCTGGAAAAGCATGACGTTTATGTTTCAGGTCAATAAAGTCTAATAATTCTTCGAGGCGCTTTTCCCGTTCTGCCTTGCTCCAGCCTAGGAGTTTCATGGGCATTTCGATATTGGCTGCCACGGTTTTGGTTTGCATTAAATTGAAATGCTGGAAAATCATGCCGATGCTGGCACGTTCTTGACGCAATGCTTTGGCATCCAGTGCGGTAAAATCTGTTCCGTTAATGATAATCCGGCCTGAGCTTGGGCGCTCAAGCAGGTTGATCAGACGGATGAGGGTGCTTTTACCGGCACCACTATAACCGATGATGCCAAAAATACTGCCGGTTGGAATCTGAAGATTAATCTGATTCAAGGCATGCAAGGTTTGACCCTTAAGCTCATACTGTTTTGAAATATCTTTAAATTCAATCATAGTGTCAAAAACTGCATCACGGATAAAAAAACAGGCAAGAAATCGTCCTTGCCTGTTCTAAAAGTCTATTATAGTACTATTTTGATTCAGTTAAATACGTCACAGGTTTGTTTACCGCAACTTTCGTACCACCAAAATGTTCATCAACATATGCTTTTACTGCTGGCGTATGATACAACGCACCCACTTTTTGCAGGACTGGATCGTTTTGACGGTCTGCTGCAACAGCTAATACGTTGACATTCATTTTTGTGCTTTGATCGATTGGCTCATAGTAAATCGCATCTTTCAATACGTTTAAACCACCTTCCATTGCCAGGGTATTGCCCAGCACAATCGCATCAACTTCATCTTTTACACGTACTGCAGTCGCCATTTGAATTGGCTTAATCACGATTTGTTTTGCATTTTCGGTCACATCAGAAGTTGTACCTTTGACATTGTCAAAACCAGCTTTTAATTTAACTAGGCCTGCTGATTGTAAAAGTAATAATGCACGTGATTCGTTTGCGCCGTCGTTAGGAATAGCAATGGTTGCACCAGTTTTAAACTCGTTTAAAGATTTCACTTTGCTTGAGTAAATACCCATTGGCTCTAAATAAGTGGTAGATAGAGGTACAATTTTGGCTGTGTTGGCATCGTTGTAAGCCACCATATAGGCATAAGACTGGAATGCATTCACATCAATTTCTTTGTTGGCTACTGCCGTGTTCATTGACACATAGTCAGTAAAATTTTTCACATCAAGTTTGATACCGGCTGCTTTGGTTTCAGGCAGGGTCGCGATATAACGCCATACGTCTGCATCTGAACCGGTCGAAGCCATAGTTACAGTTTGAAGACCATTAGCATCTTTGCTTTGCGCTGCATCAGTGGCAGGCGCTTCTTGTTTACCACACCCAGTTAAAGTCAATACAGAGGCACTTAAGATAACGCCAAGTAACTTTTTCATGAAATTGTCCTAATTCTATTCTTGCCTAAAGTATAAGCATTTTTAAATCGTGTTAAATAAGAGTTTTATTACGATCTAAGTAGGTGGATTGATCATTGCTGAGGAGGGCTTGAGATCGGAAGATGCAAGCGTGCAGCAACAGTTCTGGTGAACTTGATCAAGTCAGAGGCAGCCCAAATCTGATGTACTTAATCTATTTTGGAGAGAGAAAATAGATATTTCATAAGTACATGCCAAGGTTTATGTGCTCTGAAGTTGCGGATATCATAGCAATAAATCTATATTCAATATACTGGATAAAAAAGCTTTACTTATCTCTTTAGGCGAATATAAAAAAAGATCTTTTAAAGAAAATATGTAAGCATCCGGCTAACACAGCCTTACCAAGCGATCCTATAAGCCTTAATTTAGTCCCCACCTAAAAACAAGTGGGGACTTAATCCATGAACATGGATATATATTCAGCAACACCTCCTATTGCTAAAAAACGCAGAACATACAGCAAAGAATTCAAACTCAGTATTGTCAATGCCTGCAAAAATCCTAATACCTCGATCGCTTCGGTCGCACTGCAACATAGTATTAATGCCAACCTTGTCAGTCGTTGGATCAGGATCCTCAGCCATCATGAGGGTGCCGTGCAGGATCCTACTCATGTGAATCCAGCATTTATTGCTTTGCCTTACACTGCTGCAATCAGCCAACCTATTGATGAGAGGATCACGTTGTGTATCACCGTGCCTCATACGAATAATGATATTCAGCTAAAATGGCAGACATCAGAAATACCTGCCTTGGCAGAATTACTCAAGGCACTTGCAACATGATCCGCATTGATGAAATCTGGTTGTCTACTCAGCCCATGGACATGCGTGCAGGTATGGATACGACCATGGCTCAGGTGGTGAGAGCCTTTGGCTACATCAAACCGCATTGTGCTTACCTGTTCTGTAATAAACGTGGCCATCGCATGAAAGTGTTGGTACATGATGGACTGGGCATCTGGCTGTGTGCCCGGCGGCTGGAACAGGGAAAATTCCACTGGGCTCAAGTTCACCAAGGTGAAACCGTGGCCCTCAGCCCGGAACAGTTACAGGCACTGATCCAAGGTTTGCCCTGGCAGCGCATTGGACGACAGCAGGTGGTGACGATGCTTTAAACCAGGCTGTTCCATTCTGCTATTCTCCAAACGTTCTATTTCATTCTTCTCATGACCTCAGGCATACTGCGGTCATGAATACGCTGCCTGACTTAAGCCAACTGACCCATGAACAACTGCTGGAATTTACCCAGCAGTTGGCAATGCAGCATCAACAACTCGCAGAAGATAACCAACAATTAGATACCAAAGTTCAGCATCTTTCCATTCTCAATCAAAAATACGAGCATGAGCTCGCACTATTTAAACAGCACAAATTCGGCAGTAAAAACGAACATCTCACCGCAAAACAAATCCATCTATGGGACGAAGCGGTTGAAGAAGATATTGCCGCGGTTGATCTGGAACTGGAACGGCTAAATGCAGATAAAACCGATGCAGCGACACACAAAGCCACAGTCAACAAACCTAAACGTCGTCCATTGCCAACTCACTTACCTACGATTCGCATCGAGCATGAACCTGCATCAACCCAATGCAGTTGTGGATGCCAACTCCGTCGTATCGGCGAAGATATCAGTGAAAAACTGCATTTCAGACCGGCACAGTTCTATAAGGAACAGCATGTGCGTGGCAAATGGGTCTGTGATCAGTGTGACACCCTGACTCAGCAAGCGATGCCTGCCTATGTGATTGATAAAGGCATTGCTTCCCCTGAACTGCTCAGCCATGTGCTGGTATCGAAGTATGCCGATCATTTGCCGCTGTACCGTCAGCGCCTGATCTATCAGCGGGCGGGAATCGAACTTTCTAGATCAACTTTATCTGACTGGATAGGTCGCTGCGGTGTAGAACTGGAACCTCTGGCCAATGCCTTAAAAGAGGTGGTGCTGCAACAGCGGGTGCTGCATGCAGATGAAACACCGGTCACCATCATGCGGATGGGTGAGAATAATAAAAAACCGAAGAAAGGTTATGTCTGGGCCTATGCCACCACACAGTACAATCCAGTTCAGGCGGTGATCTATGACTTTCAGGATAGTCGTTCAGGCCAGCATGCTGAAGAGTTCTTGAAAGGCTGGCAGGGTTATCTAGTCTGTGATGATTACAGTGGTTATAAAGCACGCTTTAAATCAGGCCAGGTCATAGAGGTGGGCTGCATGGCCCATGCACGTCGTAAATTCCATGAACTGCATGTAACTGGGAAAAGTCAGGTCGCTGAACAGGCATTACTGATGATTCAGAAACTGTATGCGATAGAAGCAGAACTCAGGAAAAAGACCGATAGTACAGCAGAACACCGCCGCGAATACCGACAACAGCACAGCCAACCGGTGATGCAACAACTGTATGAATGGCTCAACCAACATTATCTGACGGTGCCATCGAGTTCTCCAACCGCCAAGGCCATCAATTACAGTCTGAAGCGTTGGCCAGCCTTAAGCCGCTATCTGGATGATGGCAATCTACCTATTTGCAATAATTGGGTCGAGAATCAGATGCGTCCCTGGGCGTTGGGGCGCAAGAACTGGCTGTTTGCAGGTTCGCTGCGCAGTGGTCAGCGAGCGGCAAACATCATGACGTTAATCCAGTCAGCAAAGCTGAATGGCTTGGATCCGTATGCCTATTTAAGTGATGTGCTGAAAAGGCTGCCGACACACAAAGTGACCCAAATTGAAGAATTGCTGCCACACTGCTGGAAACCTAAATCGAATTAAAATTGGTATGGGATTCAGCGGACGCTTACAAAAATATTAATTAAAACAATATATTATTTATATTGAAAATATAGTTTTAATGGATGTGTTTAAATAGTGATCTTTATAAGATTTTGTAAGATAGAAATATAAAAAATGCATATAGATAAATAGGGTGTGTTGACACTTTTAGCTTAAAAAAATAGCGAAGTAGTAAAATCAAATCGCCAAACCCAATTTTACTATTCGCTATGCCTCGTACCATGCTGACAGATCAACCCTGGCAAAAGTTGAAAGTTATTCTGCGTAATTTATCCATTCACCACAACTCAAATTTACGCAATTTTATTGAAGCTATTCTCTATAGAATTAGAACAGGCTGTCCGTGGCGAGATATTCCTTGTTGTTTTGGTCATTCAAACTCTATTTTCAAACGTTTTAATCGTTGGTCAAGCAGCGGTAAGTTACTTAGATTATTCAAATTACTAGCCTCATGCCCCGATATGGAGTGGATTTTTATTGATGGCTCTCATGTACGTGCTCATCAACATTCTGCCGGCATAGCGAATCAATCTATTTCTAAAAGTGTAGGAGGAAACTCCTCAAAAATACATTTGATTGTTGATGCACATGGCAATCCTATTGATTTCATGATTACCGATGGAACCACACATGATGTTAAAGTTGCACCTGATTTAATATCAACATTAGATTTAAAAGAGACAAAAGTGGTATGTGCAGATAAAGGCTATGATTCAGAACCACTGCGTGAACAGATCAGGAAAACAGGGACTAAAGCGAATATACCAAAGAAAACAAATAGCCAATCGAACAATGATCATATGGACTGGTATTTATATAAAATCAGGCATTTAGTTGAAAATATGTTTTGTAGATTAAAGCAATTTAGAGGAATAGCTACTCGATATGACAAGCTCAAAAGAAATTATCAAAGTTCTGTTGCTTTAGCCTGTATATTTTTATGGCTACCTTTATAGGGTTAATTATGAACAGTAAATGTCAACAGACCCTATATAGAATATCTGATTTTTTGGAAAATGAAGAAAATTCGAGTATTAACGAGATAAATCTTTCCTTTCTATTAACTAAGCGAGTCAGTATCTGATCTTGGTTTTCTTAGGTCATGATACTGCAAGCTTGTTTTAACAGAAGGGAATATGCAGATAATCTGAACGCTGTTTTTCATAGAGTACGTGTCTACACAAGATATGATCGGCAGGTACAAGCGGATGGTCAAACTCTCCTACTTTTTCTAAGCTAATGTTTTGCATGACACGTTCTGAGGGCGTGTTGACGCATGCAGTAAAAGAAATGACTTTCTCGAGTCGTAGAGTTCTAAAGGCATATTTCAGTACCGCTTTGGCCCCTTCAGTGGCATAGCCTTGATTCCAGTATTGTGGTAGCAAGCGCCAGCCAATTTCAGGGGCATCAGCAATTTTAAGCTCAGGTGGATGCACGTGTAAGCCAATAGATCCGATAAATTCGCCTGTGGTTTTCAATTCTACGGCAAAGGCTCCCCAACCGCGTTTTTCGATATCTGTGCGGATACGTTCAAGAAAAGCAGTTGCCTCAGTCGCATCGAGATTTTTAGGGAAGTAGCACATGACCTCTTTATCTGCACACATTTGGATAAATGGAGCTATGTCAGAGTCTTGACATTGGCGCAGGATCAGGCGAGGGGTTTGGATATAGCTAATCATAGATTTCACAAATAAAAACCCGCTATAGCGGGTTATAATAAATTAATTTGCAAGTAATAAGTCTTCAGCTCTTAGATATTGAAAGAATGCATCTAAAATTAGATTATTACGACTAATAATGTCTTCTTCATCAAATTTATTTTTTTGAATCAGTAGAGATATTTCATCAATTTGGCTCGGTTTTGAGTAACTGCCTCTACGTACTTCACCACTATAAATTTTTTGTTTATCTTCAAAACGATAATCAGAAGCCCTAATGTTTATACTTTCCTCAAGTAATATTTTATTCCCTAGCAATTCAAGATGTTCAACTTTCTCAAGTCCTTGTTCCATTTGATAACGTTTTTTAGCAAAGATATGTTCTATATGGAAGCTTTCATTAAGGTTAAGCAATGGTTGGTTTTTCAATGTGAAGGCATACCACGTGAGTATGGAACGAGTAATACTGCGTTGATTTGTGAATTTATAAGTTTCAAATAAGGTTCTAGTATGAGTTTCATCAAATCTATATTTTGAAAATGAGACATCATTGTTGTTGACTAGATTAACCATTTCATCAAAAGCAGGAGTTCTGAGTGCATTAACTCCAGGATTTGTAATAGCATATGTATATATAAATGCAGTAATTTTATTTAGAAATTGGAGAAATAACTCATTATCTAGTAAATTTTTGTGATCCTTAAAATGTAAAAAATAGGTGGAAACCAAATTTTGCCACATACCATTGGGAGCATAATTTAGTATGTAGAGTTTTTTTAGAACTTCATTAGAAAATTTTGAATTATCTTGAATTTTGATACTCTGCCAGAAAGCTGCTAGTTTTTTTAAGTCCAGCATTGTGTTTTCTGAATTAAGATATTGATATTTGTTACGCTCATAAAACTTTCTCAAAGCTTCGGTCGATGTGCTTTTATTACCTTCAAGTGCTCGTAAGTAATACATATAGCGCGTGAATAATTCATCCATTGGTGTAGTTGTGCTATGTGTAAAAATATCATTACAAACTTTTTCAAGGTTTTTCCATTCCTCAATGAAATCATCCTTTTTGCCTAATTTCGTATAGAATTTATAAAATTGAGCTTTAAAAATATCTGCATCGGATAAAGGTAGACCACGATCGTTTAGGGTTGAGAAAATACGTAAAGCAGTATCTTGTGAATCCGCTTCGATAGGTAATAGGATGCAATTTCCTAAAATACGAGCGGGTAAGTAAGCGAAATAGCTTGGAAAGTTTTGTAAAAAACTATCGATTCTCTTTTGAAAAAATTGATAATTTTTTACATATTTATTTTCACTATTTACTTGAATAGAGCCTGTTCTTAGTAGTTTTAAAAATTCTTCTTTATCATCATCGGTAGCTACTTCAGAATCAATTTTTAACTCTGTCTTGATGGCTTCACCAAAAGTATCCGTTTTCCAAATGCATTTCTCAATGCGTTGCCGTGTTGACTTAGAGCTTTGATCTTGCATATTGGTAAATTTGTCAAAAAAAGCTCTTAGAAGTAACATCAAAGTTGTGAGTCGTTGTTGTCCATCAATTACTTCGGATTGATCGTTATCATTTTTATATGTGACAATGGAGCCTAAAAAATATTCATCTTTTCTATCATCAAATTGGTCTGCATTATTGTCTGGAAAAGCAAAATTAAAAATATCATCCCATAAGGTTTGGCATTGCTCTTCATCCCATGCATAAGGTCGCTGATAATCAGGTATTAAAAAATCTGCACGTTTATCTGAAAAAAGTTCGTAAACTGTTTTTTGGTCAACATTAAGTTTAGACATAAGCCCCCCAACCCCTCAATTTTATTGGTGCATAATTTTATGTAATCTATTCATTATCATGCATATTATAGAAAAACCCCGAACGAATCGGGGGTTTTTTAATTAATCTAAATTCAGATTAAGCATTTTCACGCGCAATCGCACGGTAACCAATATCTTTACGATATTGAACGCCGTCGAATGTCACTTTTTCGCAAAGCTCTAACGCTTTTTCTTGTGCTTCACCAATCGTGTTACCAAGCGCAGTTACGCAAAGCACACGACCACCAGCAGTAACGATGTCACCATTTTCATTGGCTTTAGTACCTGCATGGAACACTTTCGCATCAGTCATTTCAGTGTCTAAACCTGAAATTACATCACCATTGCTTGAAGTTTCTGGGTAACCTTTCGACGCTAAAACGATACCAACAGTCTTGCGCTCATCCCATTCAGCTTCAGCAGGTAAGTTACCTGCAATACCAGCTTCAACGAGATCTACCAAAGATGATTTTAAACGCATCATGATCGGTTGAGTTTCAGGGTCACCAAAACGACAGTTAAACTCGATTACTTTTGGTTGACCTTTGTCGTCAATCATCAAGCCAGCGTATAAGAAACCAGTGTAAACGTGACCGTCTTTTTTCATACCTTCAACGGTAGGACGCATCACTTCCTTCATGGTTTTTTCAAATACGTCAGCAGTCACAACAGGCGCAGGAGAGTACGCACCCATACCGCCGGTGTTCGGACCTTGGTCGCCTTCAAAAATACGCTTATGGTCTTGAGATGTTGCCATTGGCAAGATGTTGTCGCCATCAATCATACAAATGAAAGATGCTTCTTCACCTGCAAGGAATTCTTCGATCACAACACGAGAACCTGCATCACCAAATTTGTTGCCTGCAAGCATGTCGTCAATCGCATCGAATGCTTCTTGATTGGTCATTGCAACGATTACGCCTTTACCTGCAGCAAGACCGTCAGCCTTAATCACGATTGGCGCACCATTTTTCTCAACAAATGCTTTCGCAGCATCTACTTCAGTGAACACATCATAGAATGCTGTTGGAATGTTGTGGCGTTTTAAGAAGTGCTTGGCAAAAGCCTTAGAGCCTTCAAGCTGTGCAGCAAATTGAGTTGGACCCCAAATTTTAACGCCAGCTTCACGGCATGCATTTACAACACCATTTACAAGTGGTGCTTCAGGACCAACAACCACTAAATCAACCGCATTGTTTTTTGCAAAGTCGATAATTGCAGCGTTGTCTAAAATATTTAAGGCAACATTTTCGCATTTATTTTCTGTTGCAGTACCTGCATTACCTGGTGCTACAAATACTTTTGCGACTTTGTCATCTTGCGCGATTTTCCATGCCAATGCATGTTCACGACCGCCATTACCCAAAACTAAAACGTTCATCTTTTATAATCCTGTTTAAAAGAAATCCCCACATCTCCAAAAGGAGAATCCCATTTTTGCAGTACTTGACGTACAAAACCCTCCTTAGAAAAGGAGGGCTAGGGAGGATTTAAAAAATTAAATGAATCTTCATGTGTCTATTAATGACGGAAGTGACGCATACCAGTGAAGACCATTGCAATACCAGCTTCGTCAGCTGCTGCAATTGTTTCTTCATCACGCATAGAACCACCCGGTTGAATAATGCATTTGATACCTGCTTTGGCAGCGTTATCAATACCATCACGGAATGGGAAGAATGCGTCAGATGCCATTACCGCACCTTCAACCACTAAACCAGCATGTTCAGCTTTGATTGCAGCAATACGGGCAGAGTTTACACGGCTCATTTGGCCAGCGCCGACACCAATGGTTTGACGGTTTTTAGCATACACAATCGCGTTAGATTTTACGTATTTCGCCACTTTCCAAGCGAAGATCATGTCATCAATTTCTTGTTCAGTCGGCGCACGTTTGGTCACAACTTTAAGGTCATCTTTAGTGATCATGCCCAAGTCTTGATCTTGAACTAACAAACCGCCGTTTACGCGTTTGTAGTCAAGTTGCGATTGACGCGCATCGATTGCTGGGAGTTCGCCACATACAAGTACACGTACATTTTTCTTCGCACCTGTTACTTCAAGAACGCCTTCAGCAACACTCGGTGCAATGATCACTTCAACGAATTGACGATCAACAATGGCTTGTGCAGTTGCAACGTCTAATTCACGGTTGAATGCAATGATGCCACCGAATGCAGATTCAGGATCTGTTGCATACGCAAGATCATAAGCTGCTTGAATACCGTCTAGAGAAACTGCAACGCCACATGGGTTCGCGTGTTTAACGATCACACAAGCAGGCTTCGCAAATGATTTCACACATTCAAGTGCTGCATCAGTATCTGCGATGTTGTTATAAGAGAGTTCTTTACCTTGAAGCTGTTTCGCTGTTGAAACAGAAGCTTCAGTCGCTGTGTCTTCTACATAGAATGCAGCAGCTTGATGCGGGTTCTCACCGTAACGAAGGTCTTGAACTTTGTTCAATTGAGTATTGAAAGTACGTGCAAATTTGTCTGCCTGACCTTCTTCTTTACCTACGCGAGCGCCTAAGTAAGATGCGATCATGCCGTCATATTGAGCAGTATGTTCAAATGCTTTTACTGCTAGGTCAAAACGAGTTGCATGAGATAAAGCACCCTCAGCTTTAAGCTCGGCAACGACAGTTGCATAGTCAGAAGCATTTACGATGATACCTACAGATGCATGGTTTTTTGCTGCAGCACGAACCATGGTAGGACCACCGATGTCGATGTTTTCGATAGCATCAGCAAGTGAACAGTTTGGTTTGGCTACCGTTGCAGCAAATGGATAAAGGTTTACAACGACTAAATCAATAGCATCAATGTTGTGTTCAGCCATCACAGCTTCGTCTAGACCACGACGAGCCAGGATACCCCCATGAATTTTTGGATGTAGTGTTTTTACACGGCCGTCCATCATCTCTGGAAAACCTGTATGCTCCGAAACTTCAACTACAGCCACATTATTGTCTTTCAACAATTTGTAGGTACCACCTGTAGATAAAATTTCTACCCCTAGAGCAGCAAGTTCTTGTGCAAATTCAACAATACCAGTCTTGTCAGACACAGAGATTAAAGCGCGTTTAATAGTCATGATCTTCGTCACAGTTTTCAAGGAACAGAATAAAACAAAATCAGCAATTTACAGGTTAAAAAAAATGCCTGCGGAAGCCGCAAGCATTTTATCATTTATTCACTCATTAAACCGTGAGCTTTTAACTTTTTACGTAAAGTACCACGGTTGAGTCCGAGGATCTCGGCAGCACGTGTTTGGTTACCACGTGTATATTCTAGAACTACAGATAGAAGAGGTTTCTCCATTTCTGCTAGCACCATGTCGTATACCTGAGATGGTTGCTCGCCCTGCAGTTGTGCAAAATAGTGGCGAACTGCGCGATCTACGTGGATACGTAAAGCAACATCAGATTGTGCAGTAAAAATAGGAGATTTGCTATTCATGCGAATTAATCCGAAAAACAAATATCACTTGGGTAAAGTGATATATAAAAGTGGTCTAGAAATTGAAATGAACTCCATTTTAGATCCTAAAACGGAAGTTCTAAAACTTAGTCATTACATTGAGCCTGTAGCTTGACACATCTCTGCGATTTGGTCGAAAAATAAGCGTAACAATAGTTAAAGTTTTGTTACTGACCAAAATCAAAACAAAAAAATCTGCACGATACGCAATAAATTTTATAGCGCATTAGGCAAGACTGTATTTGTTGTGAAAAAGTCGCGAGGAGTTGCAGCACATAGCTTTCGTGGCGCGTATCATACCATTGTCTAAGCAAAAGTGAGCAAGAAAACTGCATTTTTTTTAACTTTTTTTAATTTTTTAATGCTTTCTCAGCAGATTAGGGGCGAATTATTTCCAAAGTATAGCGATCAAAGCTTTTACGATCGACTGGAAGCTTAAATTTGAATTTAAACGGGCTGTTTTTTGGGATGCGCTGAATATTGACCAGACTTTCAATCAGGTACTCTTCGGAGGACAGGTTATAAGTTGCAATCACTTCACCGCGATGTTCCAGATTGATTCTTAAAATTGGTAAAGCCAGACTACGGTCATGAAAATTAATCAGCTCACCGCTAAACTCAGCTTCATTATTACCGGTTGCCTTGATTTTGACTTTATTAACCTGAATTAGTGTGTAGTATTTTTCCAGATTGGAACAATTAAACACTTCACAAGCACTGTTAAAGGCCAGACTCATGACGTGACTGTTTTTGATGTATTGCGGATTGAACCAGAAAAATTGAAACAGCAGCAGGCTGAACAGCGACAGATTAAGTAAACTCCAGCCTATATAGTACATTGGCCCACGTTTGGTTTGTTTTTCTGCCTGATCTTCCCAATTCATGCTCGGCAGGACTGAAATCGGCTCGGTACTGAAATAATTCAGGTTATTTAAATAGGTTTCCAGGTCAATATTGGAATGTTCAACTTTTTGATCAAAAATCTGTAGCAGGCTATGACGATGGTGCTGCTGATCCGTGTGATAAACACCTGAGTTATTTTGAGCATTAGTTTTGCTGAATTCGCTGGAGTTTGATTGAGCGTGAGACATTGAGGCAGTGACCGAATTCCGGGTTTCGGTCACCAAATGCGATAAGGCATTAAATGAGGTGGTACATTTAGGACAGCAAACCATTCCCTGCGCAACGGTGAGTTGAGCAACTGTGACCTTATAGGTGGTGGAACAGGTAGGGCAATGGGTTCTTTTGTCACTCATGGATTATTTATAGGCTCATTCGTTCTTATGGCGTTTACCCGAGATACGGCACCAGTGCTCATCTCGTTTTTCTACCTCTAATATATCAAAATAATTTGAGTAAATGCTAGTAACATCAGCAACTTGCTCTTCAATAACACCCGCAAGTGCGAACTGTCCCTCAGATTTGATTAAAGTTGCGAACTCGGGAGCCAGCATCATCAGTGGTGCTGCCAGAATATTGGCAACAAATACGTCAGCTTTGGTATTGCCGAGCTCATCTCTAAATTCTTCTGGCAGTCCGACATAAAGTTTGTCCAGTACGCCATTCAGTTCAGCGTTTTGCTGAGTCGCCAGTACAGCTTGTGGGTCGATATCAGTAGCATATGCTTTTTTCGCACCTAATAGCAGTGCAGCTACCGCGAGAATACCTGAGCCACAGCCATAATCGATGACAATTTTATCTTTCACATCAATCTTGCCGAGCCATTGTAAGCACAGGAAAGTTGAAGCGTGGTTGCCTGTTCCGAAAGCCAGACCTGGATCAAGCTTGATGTTTACCGCATCGGCATCAGGTGCTTCCATCCATTCGGGTACGATCCAGTATTTATCAGCAATCTGAATTGGCTCATAGGCATCCATCCAGGTGCGTTCCCAAGCCTGATCTTCAATCAGTTCATGACGGATCGGAGCATCTGGCATTTGTGCACGAATAAAGGTTTCTAGTGCGGTAACATCAATTTCTTCGCCTTCTTCCTGCGCATAAATACCGGTCACAATCACTTTATTCCAGAGTGGTGTTTCACCTGGAAGTGGTTCCAGCAAATCCTGGTTTTCAGCATCATCCAAAGTCACACTCACTGCGCCTAGCGAGCTGAGTAATGTCTCAGTAAAATCAACCTGAGCCTGTTCAACCGTAATATGAATTTGTAACCACTTCACAGAAATAACCTTTATACATTTTTCAAAAAGCTATTGTAACGGAAGTTCAGACTCAACGCTGCTATCTTCTTGATCCATTCCCAAAATAAAAAGGATGCCTGAGGCATCCTTTGAACAGTTCCAGAGCTTATCTAATCCAGATTCGTTAAAGGTGTTTGCGCCGGGAGTGGTGCAAGCCGGTTCAACAGACTGCCAAAAATTGCAGCAAAGATATACATAAAGATAGAATAAACCGCGGCTGGCATCGCCACAGCAGCACTGCCAATCACGGTCAGGGCAATGGTCATGGCGAGGGTGCTGTTATGAATGCCAATTTCAAATGCACTGGCACGGGCTTGAGCGCTATTAATATTCAGTAGTCGCGGAATCAGATAACCAATACTCAGGCTCAGGATGCAGAACAAGGCAGTCGCCAGACCCACCTGGGTCAAGTATTCACCGATATTGCTGCGCTCTTTGATGAGTGTGGCAATAATAATCAGCACCAAAAAGCCAATCGAAAAAATCCGCAGCGGCCGATTCAGTTTTGCGGTCACGCCTGGTGCATAGCGCCGAATCAACATGCCAATTCCCACCGGAATCAGGATGATCGCAAAGACTTGCAGAATCTTGCCGAATTGCAGGCCAACTTGCTGGCTATCCTGCATAAAATGCATGATCGAAAAATTAATAATTAAAGGTAAGGTAATCGCTGCGATGACTGAGTTGATAGCAGTCAAAGTGATATTGAGGGCTAAGTCACCTTTAAACAGATAGCTAAACAGGTTGGCTGTTGCACCCCCGGGCGAAGCCGCCAGGAGCATCAACCCGACTGAGAGTAATGGGGTTAAAGCGAATAGCTTGCAGAGTAAAAAGGCAATGCCAACCAGAATAACCAGTTGGCAGAACAATGCTATAAATACGGCTTTGGGGTGACGAGTGACACGGCTAAAGTCCCGAGGCGTCAGTTCAAGGCCCAGTCCCATCATGATGATTGCAAGTGCCAGCGGCAGTAATATCGTTATAAGGCCAGAATCCATCTGTATGCTCCTTGTCGAAAATTGTTTTAATACTTCTGATTTTCTTTGGAAAAGCATACAGCCTTATAGCAGAATCAGCCAAATAAATTACAAATCTGATAAACGCCCTTTGTTGCTATACACCACTTGCTGGCGGCTAATTAGCACACCGAAAATAGTGGCGAAACTGTACATGAAAATTGTATAAATGCCTGCAGGAATAGCCATCGTGACATTATTTAAGACCGATATCGCAATCGTCAGCGCAATGGCAGTGTTATGAATGCCAATTTCAAAGGTACAGGCGCGTGCCATTTTCTCTGGAATACCCATGAGTAAAGGAATGCAATAGCCAATAAACAGGCTGGAAAAACATAAAATCGCAGTTACTGCACCAATATTGGCAAAGTATTCGACCAAATTCGAACGTTCTCTGAAAATGGCGAATATCAATAGGATGGTTAGAAAACCGATAGAGAGTAAGCGCATGGGCCTGCTGACAGTAATTGACAGGTTTGGAAATTTGGCCCGAAGCAGCATACCCATGATCACGGGAATCAAGGTAATTAAAAACACCTGCACAATCTTTTCAGCTGGAAAAGTCACGTTTGAGTCATGACTCATAAAGTAGTGTAAGGATAGATTGATAATAAAGGGTAGGGTAAAAATAGAAATGATGGTATTAATGGCGGTTAGAGTAATATTCAGTGCCACATCACCTTTATATATGTAGCTAAACAGGTTCGCGGTTGGGCCGCCAGGTGAGGCGGCTAGCAACATCAGACCTACAGCAAGCAAAGCGGGCAAGTCCAAAATCAGACAAATAAAAAAAGCAATGCTGGGTAACAGTACTAACTGCGCAAATAAAGTAATAAAAATGACTTTAGGATAGCGACTTAAGCGCAGGAAATCTTTGATGGTGAGTTCTAGCCCCAGCCCCATCATCATGATTGCCAATGTAATTGGCAAAAAAACGCTAAAAAACCCCGAATCCATGAATTTGCCTTTTTATTATACATTTATAGATATATTTTGAGTTTAGCCTAGATGAATAAATAAGTAATAAAAAACGGGCAAAATGCAGTCACTTTGCCCGTCAAAACTTTTACTTGAAATCTAAACTATTTAGATATATATCGGCTACATACCTGGCTGGCCTTGCATTGGTGAGTCAGGCTGTGCTGGCTGGTTCATCTGATGCTGCATTGGTTGGCTTTGCATCGGTGGCTGCATTGGCTGACTTTGCATCTGAGATTGTCCCTGAGGGCGTGGTGGCATAAAGCCTAATGCACATTTACCTTTGACTTCGGCACCATTAATGGTGGCAGTGGTTGCACCACTGTTGCCGCTACAAGTACTCATGAGTTCGGCTTCATCGCCTTTGATTGAAGCGTTTTTGGATGAAGCGAAAAACTGCGGTTCACAGGTACCATTCCAGATAATGCCGCGATGGGCAAAACTGACTTGTGCACCTTGGGATTTGCCTTTACAAACCTGTTGGTACTTTTGTGTATTATAAATGGTTTCGACCTTATCATTCGCTGATGCAGCAAACGGCGCAAAACATAAACCACATAGAACGGTTGAGAGGAAAATATTCTTATTCATCTTTTATACCTTTGTTTGTAATGTAACCAACATATAGATTAAAAAATGCGCGAGATTAAACAATGCAAATCGAGTAAATTTCTCAGCTTATATGTTTAATTTATATAGTTCCTCTGCAAAGTTAAATTACAGCGCTTTATTGTTATGCGAGTTAAGTGCGATTTATCTCAGGATAAATTCAACTGAATTTGTCTACTTTAGAGTGAAATTTGCTATAATGCTCAGCTATTCTTTTTTATCTCTCAATTACCACTATGCATTATCCTAAAGTATACGATGTCATTGTTATCGGTGGCGGTCACGCCGGTACGGAAGCGGCTCTGGCTGCAGCGCGTATGGGTCGACAGACTTTACTCTTAACTCATAACATTGAGACTTTAGGGCAGATGAGCTGTAACCCGGCCATCGGTGGTATTGGTAAATCGCATTTGGTGCGTGAAATTGATGCCTTGGGCGGTGCGATGGCACTGGCTGCCGATAAAGGCGGTATTCAATTCCGTATTTTGAACTCGCGTAAAGGTGCTGCAGTACGTGCAACACGTGCGCAGGCGGACCGTGTACGTTATAAAGCGGCTATTCGCGAAACATTAGAAAACCAAGCAAACCTTGATATTTTTCAGCAAGCCGCAGATGACCTGATTGTTGAAGGCGATACCGTTAAAGGTGTGGTTACCCAAATGGGTATCCGTTTTGATGCGAAAACTGTGGTGCTGACAGCAGGTACATTCTTAGGTGGTGTCATCCACGTTGGTCTGGAGAAATCTAGCGGTGGTCGTGCGGGTGATCCGCCGTCAATTTCCTTGGCACATCGTTTGCGTGAACTTCAACTTCCAGTGGGTCGTTTAAAAACAGGTACACCACCACGTATTGACGCGCGTTCAGTGGATTTCTCTGTGATGACACCACAGCCGGGTGATTTCCCATCTCCGACCATGTCATTCATGGGGGATGTGTCTATGCATCCTGAGCAGGTAAATTGCTATATCACGCATACCAATGAACGCACGCATGAAATCATTCGTGGCGGTTTAGACCGTTCACCGATGTACACGGGTGTGATCGAAGGTGTTGGACCACGTTATTGCCCATCGATTGAAGATAAGATTCACCGTTTTGCCGATAAAGATTCTCACCAAGTCTTCTTGGAGCCTGAAGGCTTGGATACACATGAGCTTTATCCAAATGGTATTTCGACTTCTTTACCGTTCGACGTTCAGTTTGAACTGGTTCGCTCGATCCGTGGTATGGAAAATGCGCACATTCTTCGTCCGGGCTATGCCATTGAATACGATTACTTCAACCCACAAGCGTTGAAATTTACCCTTGAAACCAAAGCAATTAATAACTTGTATTTCGCCGGTCAAATCAACGGCACAACCGGTTATGAAGAAGCGGGTGCGCAGGGTTTGCTTGCAGGCTTGAACGCTGCACGCCGTGCTTGGGATCAGGAGCAATGGACGCCAAAACGTGATGAAGCATACATGGGTGTTCTGGTCGATGACCTGATCACATTAGGTACCAAAGAACCATACCGTATGTTCACCTCACGTGCCGAATACCGTTTGATGCTGCGTGAAGATAACGCAGATCAGCGTTTAACAGCCATTGGTCGTGAAATGGGTCTGGTGGATGACGCGCGTTGGGCAGTGTACTGTGAGAAAATGGAAGCAGTGGAAAAAGAAACAGGCCGTTTGCAACACTTGTGGGCCGCACCAAATAACCCAATGGGCAAGAAATTCGTTGAGATGACCGGTGCAGACCTGTCTAAAGAATGTTCGGCGATTGATTTGTTGAAACGTCCAAACATTTCATTTGCTCAAATTGCAGAGTTAACCAATTCTGAAGTATCACCATTTGTCGGTGAGCAAATTGAAATTGCAGTGAAATATGCGGGTTATATTAATCGTCAGCATGAAGACGTCGCACAAATGAAACGTCTTGAAGAAACCCGTATTCCTGCGGATTTCGATTATGACATCGTGTCAGGTCTGTCCCGTGAAATTACCCTGAAACTGAAAGATGTTCGTCCTGAAACATTGGCGCAAGCCAGTCGTATTCCAGGTGTAACCCCTGCAGCAGTTCAACTGGTGATGATTACAATTCGTAAGAATGCACAAGCAAAGAAATCTGCTTAAGATTTTGCGCTAAAAAAGCCCGCATTAAGCGGGCTTTTTATCGGCTTGTAGTTTTGTATAAGTTTTGACTATCGTTGAATTAAAAATAACTACTATTAAATTAAGTTATTGATAAATATATATAATAAATATTATCAAGATGTATTAAGTCTATAAATACAATCTTTTAGGTCTAATTTAGATGATATTTACACATGCTGATGTGCTTAAACCCGACTATTGTCGTGCTATTTCTCTATTAAGATTAGGTTAAGAATAATGCAACGGATCGTCAGACTATTAAACGGTTTGTGAATTATTGATGGAGATCAGTCATGGCACAGTCATACAGCGAAAAAGCCCAAAAAATATTAACGATATTCTTATGTTTCTGGGTCGCATTTTTTGAAGGTTTTGACCTTCAAGTTCCCGGGATTGCGGCGAAAGGAATTGCAGCAAGCTTTGGTTTAGATCAAATCCAAATGGGCTATGTATTTAGTCTGGGTGTCTTTGGAATGCTGTTTGGCGCATTCTTTGGCGGACGTATTGCAGATTATCTAGGACAAAAGAAAGTCCTAATGCTTTCTGTGACTATTTTTGGTCTGTTCATGTCGTTGACTGCAATTGCGCCAAGCATCGAAGTTTTATATGCAGCGCGTTTCTTTACTGGTTTGGGTTTAGGTGCGGCAATGCCAACCATGATTTCAGTCGTCGGTGATGAAGCAACGGAAGCCAACCGTGGCAAGCTAAATAGTCTGATGTATTGTGGTTTGCCGGTAGGGGCGATCTTTGTTGCCGGTCTGGCCATGTTGCTTCCGGAGATTCAATGACAAACCTTGTTCCTGATTGGGGGATTAACGCCTTTAGCACTGATTCCATTGATGGCATTTATTCTTAAAGATAAGCCTAAAGTGAATGCGGAAGTACCGGTTTCTGGCGAAGCTGTGCCGGGAATGGCTGAGGTGTTGTTCAAGCAGCGACAGTATAAAAATACAGTGCCTCTTTGGGTTGGCTTCTTTTTTACCTTGATGATCAATTATATTTTGATTAGCTGGTTGCCAAATTTACTTATGGAACAAGGTTTGCAGAAACAGCAGGCATTTTTGGTGATGTTGGTGTTCCAGGTGGGCGCTGTCATTGGAACCCTAAGCCTGGGTTATTTACTGGACCTTTTAAAGCTCTGGCAAATGGCGACTATCATTTATAGTGGCTTGTTTGTTGCCTTGGTATTGCTATTCACCACAACTTCTATTCCGTTATTAATTTTGGCGGGAGTCATGGGGGGTATTTTCTCTACAGGTGGCCAATCTATTCTGTATGGGATCTCACCAATTTTTTATTCAGGCGCAGGTAAAGTCACCGGTGTGGGTAGTGCGATCTCTCTAGGACATTTAGGGGCGATGACTGGACCATTATTAACTGGAAAAATTCTGGCATTAGGTTTGGGAACGACGGGCATTCTTGTGGCAAGTTTGCCAGCAGTGGTCGTATCGGCAGTAGCTGTCACCGCACTATCACGTTATAAGGCTGCTCATAAGTAATTGATCATTGATATCTGTCAATACAAAAAGGGAATCTGAAGATTCCTTTTTTTATCGTCGAGGTTTTTAATTGAATAAAGTCAGTCCATAAAATTTGCTAAAATATACGGATAGTAAACAGATTGATTTTTATATGGCTTATCAACTTATTCCACTCTCGATTCAGGCCACTGATAATATTGCCTGTCCACATTGTCAGCACAACGTGATTGATTGGGCAGAAGAGCAGTATGTGCAACCTTGTGAACATACCCTGTTTATTGCCATGGATATTGGCTTTGAATATATGACGGATGAATTCGAGCACAGCATGCCGCGTTCTGTAGATGATCTGCATGCCAATGATGATCAGGTGAATATGCTGGATGAAATCACCCAAGCGACTTATTCAAATTATCTGATATATAAGTCTGATCTGGGCATAGATGGGTATTTCCGCTATGTGGGTTTTACTGCATAAATCATCATCAATAAAAAAGCGCCAATCGGCGCTTTTTTATATGGAAAGATTAACTTTCTATTTCTTCTTCGATTTCATCATCCGTAGTATCCATGCCCAATTCTTTAAGCTTGCGCGTTAAAGTGTTGCGACCCCAACCTAAAAGTTCTGCGGCATGACGTTTACGGCCACGGGTTTGTTGCAAGGCTGCATTGATCAAGGTGCGTTCAAACATTGGCGTCGCAACATCCAGAAGTTTCATTTCACCATTTTTGAGTTTCTGCATCGCCCATTGACCCAGCAATTCATCCCAGTGATGCGGTGCGATCTGGTTCAGCGTTGGAATTGGCGCACCCGGATCCTGCTGATGAATTGGAATCTGTTTCAGCTCAGGTGGCAAGTCTTCAGGATAGACTTCACGACCTGTGATCATGACAGTCAGCCAGCGACAGGTATTTTCAAGTTGACGCACATTACCTTGCCATGGCAATTTCTGCATATATTCTTGGGTTTCAGGACGTAATATCTTTGGATTGACCCCAAGTTCCTTTCCGGCACGCGCCAGAAAATGCTGCGCCAGCATCGGAATATCTTCACTGCGATGTGCCAGTTTTGGAATATGAATACGAATTACATTCAGTCGATGATACAAGTCTTCACGGAAACGACCATCATGAACCAGTTTTTCCAGATCCTGATGTGTCGCTGCCACGATACGCACATCGACCTTAACCGGAATATGACCGCCAACTCGGTAGAACTCTCCATCGGCTAG
Source organism: Acinetobacter lwoffii (assembly GCF_049367455.1). Lineage (GTDB taxonomy): Bacteria > Pseudomonadota > Gammaproteobacteria > Pseudomonadales > Moraxellaceae > Acinetobacter > Acinetobacter lwoffii_W. The sequence goes on along the minus strand of NZ_JBMPXW010000001.1, from coordinate 162,882 downwards.
GACACGCAATAAACGGGTCTGGGTCTCAAATGGCATATCGCCAATTTCATCTAAAAACAGCGTACCGCCATTTGCCTGTTCAAAACGACCTTGGCGCTGGGTATTAGCACCGGTAAATGCACCTTTCTCATGGCCGAACAGTTCAGTTTCGATCAGGTCTTTTGGAATCGCCGCCATATTGAGGGCAATAAAAGGTTTTGAACTGCGTGGTGAATGACGATGCAGGGCATGAGCTACCAGTTCTTTACCTGTACCAGACTCACCATTAATCAACACGGTAATATGCGATTGTGATAAACGGCCAATGGCACGAAACACTTCCTGCATGGCAGGCGATTCACCAATAATTTCGGTAGATTGAATTGGTGGAGCCGCTTTTGCTGATTCTTGTTGCTGTAGCTTGGTGATATGTAAAATTGCACGATTTACCAGCGCCAGTGCTTCATCAATATCAAAAGGCTTAGGCAGATATTCAAAAGCACCAGTTTGATAGCTAGAAACAGCCGATTCTAAGTCTGAATGCGCCGTCATAATAATGACAGGTAGGTCAGGATAACTGTGTTTAACCTTGCCCAGGAAGGTAAGTCCATCAATACCCGGCATGCGGATATCGGTCAAAATCACATCGGGTGCTTCCAGACTCAGTTGGTCTAGTGCAGATTGTGCTTCTTCAAAACTGGTCACATCCAGACCTTCCTCTTTAAAGGTCTTTTCCAGTACCCAGCGCATGGCGCGATCGTCATCAATCACCCATATTTTATTTCGCGACATGATTCGACTCCCAAGGTAAATATAAGCTAAAGACGGTTTTTCCAGCCACGGACTGACACTCGATCATGCCGTTGTGCTGATGAATAATATTTTGAGCAATACTGAGGCCCAGTCCGGTACCTTTTGCGCGACTGGTGACCAGCGGATAAAACACCGATTCGATAATCTCTTCCGGCACACCTGGACCGTTGTCTTCAATATCAATCCTTACTACAGAGCGGTGAATCACCCCGTTAATGGTAAAGAGACGCTGAATCCGGGTTCTTAAAATCAGTTCCGGTTGATGTTCGACAAAGAACTCCTTGTTCTCGGTCATGGCCTGTACGGCATTGGCGCAAATATTCAAAATGACCTGAATCAATTGGTCGCGGTCTGCCAGAACTTCCGGTAAGGACAGGTCGTAATCCCGGGTAATCTTGATTTTCTTTTTGGTCTGATTGGCAATCAGTGAACGCACCCGTTCCAGAGGTTCATGCACATTGACCAGTTCATAGCTCGGAAGCTGGCGTGAACCGAGCATGGTATCGGCCAGATTTCTGAGTCGATCCACTTCGCTAATAATAATGTCGGTAAATTCTTTGTATTGTGGATCATTCAAACTGCGTGCCAGGAGTTGAGTCGCCCCGCGAATGCCACCCAAGGGATTCTTGATTTCATGCGCAACACCGCGAATCAGCTGACGCGCTACCTGATGCTGTTGCAGCAGATTTTCTTCACGCGAGATTTTTAACATGCGATCGCGAGGATTGAGTTCAATGAGCAGTAGCGGATGATAAGGTTTGCCCAGATTTAGCTGAGAAACAGTGTAGTCAACATGAATGTCTTTAAAGTTGACCAGAATAGTGGCTTCGCGGCGTGTATAAGGTTGTCCCGTACTTAAAGTATTATTCAGGGCTTCTTCTGTATTGAACTCATCTGTCGGGTTTTGCAGAATATTGAGTACGGATGTGCCGCTCGCGCGGAATAAGCTCACATCAAATAAGGCTTCACAGGCAGAATTCAGATAATAAATATTAAGATCGCGGTCTATCAATAAGATACACGTGGTCATATTGTCCACTAAAGCACGATAGTCGATCGGAATAATTTGATCCATTCGCGGGTTTGTTCCTGTATTAAAATGGCGCAATGGCATCTTCATAAAGCAATTTAATCAATTTTAAGTTCTGATTTGATGCAAGATGCACGCCAACTTTTATGACTAGAGATTATTTATTGCGATGAAATGCAGAAATGTGACAGAGCAACACAATTCATCTTAGATATAGCGGATTAAATTGAGGCTGTAAATCTAAAATGATTCATTTTGGTGCATTGGTAAGTATGTTGAATATTTTATGGCAATATTTTAGTGCATGATGCAAAGAGTCAGGTTTTCAACTATTTTTATGATGCGAAAAGACATACAATACGCGCATTCTAGTAGAGCGAAAATTCATGAAGTCCCCCAAAGTCGGTTTTGTATCTTTAGGTTGTCCTAAGGCATTGGTAGATTCTGAACGTATTTTAACCCAGTTAAAGACTGAAGGTTATGACGTCGCTTCGGATTATGACGGTGCTGATTTAGTTGTAGTAAATACCTGTGGTTTCATTGAATCCGCAGTGCAAGAATCGCTAGATGCGATTGGTGAGGCGATGAGCGCGAATGGTCGCGTGATCGTAACAGGTTGTCTAGGTAAAGACGAAGACAAGATTCGCCAAATGCATCCCAATGTCCTGAAAGTGACAGGTGCAGCGGCATATAAAGAAGTTATGGATGCGGTTCATCAATACGTACCTGAGCCGCCAAAACACAATCCATTTATTGATCTGGTTCCAGAGCAAGGCATCCGCCTGACGCCAAAACACTATGCTTATCTGAAAATATCTGAAGGCTGCAACCATCGTTGTACTTTCTGTATTATTCCAAGCATGCGTGGCGATCTGGTTTCACGTCCAGTTGGTTCTGTGCTTGAAGAAGCTGCAGCGCTGAAACGTGCCGGTGTAAAAGAAGTACTCGTGATCTCCCAGGATACTTCTGCTTATGGCCTGGACATGAAATACAAGCTGGATTTCTGGAATGGCCAGCCGGTTAAAACCAAATTCTATGACATGTGTGAAGCATTAGGTCAGTTGGGAATCTGGGTGCGTTTGCACTATGTTTACCCGTATCCGCATGTAGATGCAGTAATTGACCTGATGGCACAAGGCAAAATCCTGCCTTATCTGGATATTCCATTCCAGCACGCAAGTCCAAAAATTCTCAAACTAATGAAACGACCTGCGCACAGTGAAAATACACTGGAGCGTTTGAAAATCTGGCGTGAGAAATGTCCTGATCTGGTGTTGCGTTCAACATTTGTGGTGGGCTTCCCGGGTGAAACCGAAGAAGACTTCCAGATGTTACTGGACTGGTTGAAAGAAGCCCAGCTGGATCGTGTGGGATGTTTTACCTATTCGCCAGTTGAAGGTGCGACAGCAAATGATTTGCCAGATCACGTTCCTGAAGAAATTAAACAAGAGCGTTATGAGCGTTTCATGCAGGTTCAGCAAGAAATCTCGGCAGCCAAACTCCAAAAACGTATCGGTCAGACCATGACTGTGCTGGTAGATGACCTGGAAGACGAATTCCCGGTAGCGGTTGCGCGTTCTTATGCAGATGCACCTGAAATTGATGGCAATGTTTTTGTTGAAGATATCGATAAAAGCGTCATTAAGGCAGGGGATTTACTTGAAGTCGAGATTACCGATGCAGATGAATACGATCTGTACGCAAAACTCATTTCAATCAAGTCTGCTTAAGATTTTGAATTAAAAAAATTTAAATTGAATACTTTGGAGTTTGATGATGTTGGATTCTAAAAAGCCACGCTTTGGTCGCATCCTGTTAAAGCTTTCTGGTGAAGCGCTGGCAGGCAATAAAGACATGGGGATCGATGCACAAGTGCTCGATCAGATGTCACTTTCTATTGCGCACCTCGTGGGTTTAGGCGTACAAGTAGGTATTGTTGTGGGTGGTGGTAACCTGTATCGCGGTAGCCAGCTACAAAAAGATGGTCTAGTTGGTCGTGTAACTGGCGACCAGATGGGTATGCTAGCAACAGTCATGAACGGTTTGGCACTTCGCGACGCTTTGGTGCGCCGTAATATTAAAACCCGTTTAATGTCTGCATTGCCAATTGGTGCCGTGGTTGAGTCTTACTCAAGCCGTGATGCAATCCGTCACCTGACTCAGGGTGAAGTGTGTGTATTCGTGGCAGGTACAGGTAATCCGTTCTTTACGACAGATACAGCTGCCTGTTTACGTGGTATTGAAATCGAATCAGACTTGATCTTGAAAGCGACCAAAGTTGATGGCGTATATAACAAAGATCCAAGCAAATATGATGATGCGGTTAAATATGACACATTGACTTTTGACCAGGTTCTGGACGAAAAGCTGGGTGTAATGGACTTAACTGCAATCTGTTTATGTCGTGATCACAACGTGCCGCTACAAGTATTCGATATGAATAAATCTGGCGCATTGCTTTCCGTTGTGATGGGTGAAAAAGAAGGGACTCACGTTACCAATTAATGACGTGAGCACCAAAGCACTTTATACTACACGCTAATTTAGTAATAACCTCTTTTCAAGAATTAAGTAAGGAAGATCATATGATTAACGATCTTAAAAAAGACAGCGAAGACCGTATGAACAAAACTCTAGAATCTCTAGAGCATGGTTTTGCAAAAGTTCGTACCGGTCGTGCGCATCCATCAATTTTAAATAACGTGATGGTTTCTTACTATGGTTCAGACGTTCCATTGAACCAGGTGGCAAACGTAGGTGTTGAAGATTCACGTACTTTGTTAATCCAGCCTTTCGAACGTTCAATGGTTTCTGCAATTGATAAAGCGATTCGTGAATCTGATTTGGGTCTAAACCCAATTACAGCAGATGCGATTCGTGTACCGATGGCTGCGTTGACTGAAGAAACGCGTCGTGACATGCAAAAAGTTGCGCGTAATGAAGCAGAAAATGCCAAAGTAGCGATCCGTAACATTCGTCGTGATGTATTGGGCGATATCAAAGCTTTGTTGAAAGAAAAAGAAATTTCTGAAGATGAAGAGCGTCGTGCTGCTGACGAAATCCAGAAAATTACCGACAAATTTGTTGCTGAAGTTGACAAGCGCTTGGCTGCGAAAGAAGCTGAATTGATGAAGGTCTAATTCATCGATGACCGTTGCTGAAGAAAATCCCCGTCTTCCGAAACATGTTGCCATCATCATGGATGGCAACAATCGTTTTGCCAAAAAAAATCAGATGCAAAAAGGTGATGGACACCGTGAAGGAAAAACGGTTCTGGATCCGATTGTTGAACACTGTAAAAAAAGAAATATCCAGGCTTTAACTGTATTTGCCTTTTCAAGTGAAAACTGGAATCGTCCACAGTTTGAAGTTGAATTGCTCATGAAATTGCTGGTTGATACCATTCATGAACAATTGCCCCGCATGGAAAAATTCAATATTGCCTTACGCTTTATCGGTGATCGCAGCCGTTTGTCCCCAGAATTACAGGGACTTATGTTGCATGCCGAAGAAAGGACTGCTAATTTCAATAGTATGACACTCACTATTGCAATCAGTTATGGTGGTATGTGGGATATGGCACAAGCTGCACAGCGAATTGCCAGCGATGTTTTAACAAATAAATTAGATCTTGATGCAATTAATACTGATGTATTTGGTCAATATGTCAGCCTCGGTGATTTACCTGCAGTTGATCTGCTGATTCGTACGGGTGGAGATTTCCGTCTTTCGAATTTCCTGTTGTGGCAGGCAGCCTATGCAGAGCTTTATTTCACTGAGACGCTATGGCCAGAATTTACCGTTGAAGAACTTGATGATGCACTTGCCGTATTTGGTGGGCGTGAACGTCGTTTTGGTAAAACATCAGAACAGATTCATCAGGAAAAACTTGAGAATTAATACATGTTTGAGCGGATTATAACCGCATTGGTGTTGGTAGCAGTTGTACTGAGCTGTATGTTTGCTACCGAATCACATTATCCAATGTTTGTATTGATGGTTCTTGCTGCTGGGGTGGCCGGCTATGAGTGGTTCAAACTCATGCCGCGAAAATTTAAACATGTCATCAAACCTGTTGCTTGGGGATATGGAGTGCTCACTGCGGCACTTTCAGCTTTGGCATTGTATTTTGCCGAAGTTGCCTTATTGTTATGGGTAGCTTCTATAATTACCTGGTTGCTCAGCATTTACTGGGTTAAAACCTATCCTGAATATGATGGCTGGTACAACGCCAGCCTGCACGGAATCGGCGTAGTTCTGATCTCTGCTGCGGTTACTGCAATTTTCTCTGTCTGGCAAAGTTCACCGTGGTGGCTGATGTACCTGTTTTTACTGGTATGGGGCGCAGATAGTGGTGCATATTTTGTGGGTCGTAAATTCGGCAAGAAAAAGTTGGCGCCGAATGTTAGTCCCAACAAATCGGTAGAAGGGTTGTATGGCGGTATCGTTACCTCAATGCTGATTGTAACGGCAGTCGCCTTGCTTTATCTGGATATGACCTGGCCAGAACTAATTTTATTCCTGATTTTATCTGTCGTTACAGTATTTAGTTCGGTACTGGGTGACCTGTTTGAATCCATGATCAAACGTCGTGCCGGTATTAAGGATTCAGGTCGAATTTTGCCAGGACATGGCGGAGTACTGGATCGTATTGATTCTTTGCTTGCTGCAGCTCCAATCTTTGCAGCAGGTATGGCTGTTTTAAAACTTATTGGTGTAGATTTATAAATGTCACAAGCAGTTTGTATACTGGGTGCTACAGGTTCCATTGGTCAAAGTACTTTAAAAATCTTGCAGCGACATCCTGAAGCATACTCGGTTTTTGCTGTGACCGCGCAAAGTCGTATCGAGGAGCTGGTTGAAATTTGCCGGCAATACTGTCCTAAAGTGGTGGTGGTGCCGGCTGAAAAAGTAGATGAACTTTCAAAACTACTTCAGCAACACCATTTATCTGATATTGAAATTCTGCAAGATGAAGCCGGTTTAATCGCTGTGGCTGAACACGCGGATGTTGATATCGTTATGGCGGCAATTGTCGGTGCTGCAGGCTTGTTGCCGACATTGGCTGCAGTGAAAGCGGGTAAACGCGTACTGCTGGCCAATAAAGAAGCCTTGGTGATGTCAGGTGACATCATGATGCAGGCAGCGCGCGATCATGGTGCCTTATTGCTTCCCGTTGACTCCGAACATAACGCGATTTTCCAATGTCTGCCACCGCATTATTTTGAGGCAGAGCGTCATGGCAAGCCCAAACTGGGTGTATCCCAGATTCTGCTGACCGCGTCGGGTGGGCCGTTTCTGAACCACAGCATACAGCAACTTGAAGAGGTCACACCTGCCCAAGCTTGCAAGCATCCTAACTGGTCCATGGGTCAAAAAATTTCAGTCGATTCTGCTACCTTGATGAATAAAGGCTTAGAATTGATCGAAGCCTGTCATTTGTTTGCAGTTCAAGAACAATTTGTTACAGTTGTTGTGCATCCACAGAGTATTATTCACTCCATGGTTCAATACGTTGATGGTTCGACTTTGGCACAAATGGGTAATCCGGATATGGGCACGCCTATTGCACATGCTTTGGCATGGCCTGAGCGTATTAGTACGCATGTGGCGCCACTGGATCTGTTTATGCATTCACAACTTAATTTTCAAGAACCGGATATGCTCCGTTTCCCTGCATTAAAATTGGCCCGTCAGGCCATGCAGAGTGGCGGAATTGCACCGACAATTTTAAATGCGGCCAATGAAATTGCAGTTGCTGCATTTTTAAATCAACAGATCAGATTTACCCAAATTCCTCAGGTAGTTGAGCACGTCCTAAATCAGATGGACAATCAACCCGCACATGATCTGGAGGCTATCTTGCAAGCAGATCAAATGGCGCGAGGTTTATCACAGCAATATGTTGTGAATAAAGGAAGTTAAGATATGAATGCCTTGTTTATGATTGCCGCTGCAATTCTCTTACTCGGTCCCTTAATTGCGATTCATGAGTTCGGTCACTATATTGTGGCGCGTAAACTGGGCGTTAAAGTATTGGTCTATTCCATTGGATTTGGGCCAACATTATTAAAATGGACCTCGAAAAAATCCGGAATTCAGTATCAATTGTCTGCCTTGCCTTTGGGTGGCTATGTCAAGATGCTGGATGAACGCGAAGGTAATGTCTCTGAAGAGGACTTACCCAAAGCCTTCAATCGTCAGCATCCGTGGAAACGAATCGCCATCGTGGCAGCGGGACCATTAATCAACCTGATTTTTGCAGTTCTTCTATTCTGGGTGTTATTTTTACCGGCACAAGAACAGCTCAATACCCGTGTAGGCAAAATTTTACCAAATACGCCTGCTGCAACCGTACAAATGCAGCCGGGCGACAAAATTGTAGCTGTGGATGGTACTCAGGTGGAAACCTGGGAAAAACTCAGTTATGCCTTGGTGGATCGTGTTGGTGAAACTGGTGTGGTTTCTATTCAGGCAGATCGCGCTGGTGAAAACAAATTGTTCCAGTTGCCGATTCAAAACTATTTAAAAGATCAAAGTCAATCGCCACTAGAAAGCCTGGGTTTCTTGCCTTATCGGCCAGAAATTCCGGCAGTGATCAGCAAACTGAGTGAAGATGGTGCAGCCATCCGTCAAGGTTTGAAAGAAGGCGACAAGATTCTGGCCATTGACGGCGTTCAGATGAAAGACTGGTTTGATGTGGTGCAGGTGGTACAGGCATCTCCAGAAAAATTACTCAAAATGGATGTACTACGCGAAAATCAGGTGGTTCAGCTGGAAGTCATGCCACAAGGTAAACGTGACAATATGGGCAATGTAACTGGTATGCTGGGCGTACAAAGCGATCCGGGTAAACTGAACATTCCTGCAGAATATAAACAGACCATTCATTACTCGCCAGGCGAAGCACTGGTAATGGCATTTGATAAAACAGCACATTTATCTTCGATGATTCTGAACTCGATTGTCAAAATGGTACGCGGTCTGATTGGTCTGGATAATTTATCAGGTCCAATTACCATTGCCAAAGTGGCAGGACAAAGCGCAGAAATGGGCTGGGAAACTTTTATTTCCTTTATGGCGCTAATGAGTGTAAGTTTAGGAATATTAAATCTACTACCCATTCCAATGCTTGATGGCGGACATCTGGTTTACTATTTTGTTGAATTAATTCGTGGTAAACCTGTTTCCGAACAAATACAATTGGTTGGACTAAAAATTGGTATGGTACTGCTCGGCAGTATGATGCTTCTGGCATTATTTAATGATTTTATGCGTTTATAACAACGTAAATGGAATAAATTAACAGCGGAAAAGACTGGCATGCAGCACACACATTTATTTATGCCTCTGGCACTCGTTAGTGCAATGGCAGTAGCACAACAAGTATATGCAGCAGATGAATTCATTGTACAAGATATAAAATTTGATGGATTAGTACGTTTAACTCCTGACAATGTGTATGGCCTAGTGCCAATTAACAGTGGTGATCGGGTCAATGATCCAATCATTGCCAATGCAATTCGTAGCATGTATGCATCAGGCCTGTTTGATGACATTAAAGCCGTTCAGCAGGGCAATACCTTGGTTTTCCAAGTGGTTGAACGCCCGGTTATTTCGAAAATCGAATTGAAAGGCAATAAGCTGATTCCTAAGGAAGCGCTTGAAGAAGGCCTGAAAAAAATGGGTCTGGCTGAAGGCGAAGTGCTGAAAAAATCAGCGCTGCAAACTATTGAAACTGAACTTGAACAGCAATACATGCAGCAAGGTCGTTATGATGCCGATATTACGGTCACCACGACGCCTCGACCAAATAACCGTGTTGAATTGCTGATTGATTTTATTGAAGGTAAAGCGGCTAAAGTTTTCGATATCAATATTATCGGGAATACCGTATTTAAAGAGTCTGATATCAAGCAGGCCTTTGCCGTAAAAGAAAGTGGCTGGAGTTCGGTCATTTCGCGTAATGACCGTTATGCACGTGAAAAGATGGCGGCGAGCCTAGAAGCTTTGCGTGCCATGTATCTGAATCGCGGTTATATCAATTTTAATATTACCAATTCCAGCCTGAACTTGAGTGAAGATAAAAAGAATGTTTTCATCGAAGTTTCTGTGGATGAAGGCGAACAATTTAAATTTGGTCAAACCAAATATTTAGGTGATGCACTTTATAAGACTGAAGAATTACAGGCTTTACAAATTTTCAAAGAAGGCGAAATTTATTCGCAGGAAAAAGTCAACGCGGTTAAGCAGTTATTGCAGCGTAAGTATGGTAATGCAGGTTATTACTATGCAGAAGTCAATATTGTTCCTCAAATTAACAACGAAACCAAACTGGTTGATCTAAATTATTATATTAATCCGGGTCAGCAAGTTACGGTAAGACGTATTAATTTCACTGGCAATACGAAAACTGCAGATGAAGTATTACGTCGTGAAATGCGCCAAATGGAAGGTGCGCTTGCCAGTAATGAAAAAATTGACCTGTCTAAGGTCCGTCTAGAGCGTACCGGTTTCTTTAAAACTGTCGATATCAAACCTGCACGTATTCCGGGTGCACCAGATCAGGTGGACTTGAATGTTGCCGTTGAAGAGCAGCATTCAGGTACTAGTACTTTGGCTGTCGGTTTCTCGCAAAGTGGTGGTGTGACTTTCCAGGCAGGCTTAAGCCAGACCAACTTCTTGGGTACCGGTAATAGTGTTTCAATCGATTTGTCGCGTTCTGAAACTCAAGATTATTATAACTTGAGCGTGATGGACCCGTACTTCACCATTGATGGTGTGCGTCGCGGTTATAACATGTATTACCGTAAAACCAAGCTGGATGATGACTATAACGTCAACAACTATGTGACAGACAGTTTTGGTGGTGGGATTAACTTTGGTTATCCAATTGATGAAAACCAGAGTGTCAGCTTGGGTCTGAATGTTGATCAGACTGAAGTAACCACTGGTAATGGTGTATCCACCTATGTTCGTGACTACCTTTTAGCTAATGATGGTAAATCAATAGGCCAGAGTCCTTATTGTATAGATGATGCTAATCCTTGTACAACAGTGTCAAAACCAGACAGATTTCAAGGCGAGTATTTAACTTATAACTTAAACTTGGGCTGGTCTTATAATACTTTAAACCGTCCAATGTTCCCGACAACGGGCATGTCACATCGTGTGAATGCTGAAATTGCATTGCCAGGCAGTGATGTCGAGTATCAAAAAGTCACTTATGACGCTCAGGCATTTTTCCCATTAGGCAAAGATTTTGTCCTGCGCGGTTATGGTAAGTTGGGTTATGGTAATGACCTGCCATTTTACAAGAATTTCTATGCTGGTGGTTTCGGTTCAGTTCGTGGTTATGAGAACAGTACTCTAGGTCCAAAGTATGACAGTGTCTATGCAGAAAATGCGGGCTTAAGCAACTTTGATCCGGAGGAAGTGGGTGGTAATGCTCTAGTGCAATTTGGTACTGAGCTGGTACTTCCAGTGCCATTTAAAGGGGATTGGGCTCGTCAGGTTCGTCCGGTTCTTTTTGCAGAAGGTGCGCAAGTTTTTGACACAAACTGTGATGTTTCACAATCTGCTGACTTACGTCAATACTGTAAAGACAACTTTGATTTTGATGCCGGCAATATGCGCTATAGCGTGGGTGCAGGTTTCACCTGGATCACCATGATTGGCCCACTATCACTTAGCTATGCTTATCCGTTGAATAAAAAAGACGGTGATGATACTAAAAACATCCAGTTCGAAATTGGACGTACTTTCTAAAATCGTTTTGACCTAGAAACTAAATTTTGCTCATAAAGCCTGCAGGTTTTGTGAGCAAATTTTTTTGAATGAGTAAGAATATGAAAAAAATGATTATGGCAATGAGTCTGGCTTTGTCAAGTGTTGCTCCTTTGACTCAAGCGGCTAGCATGGGGGTAATTGACTTGGAGCGTGTGGTTGAAGGTAGTACATATCTGAAACAACAAAACACGATATTTCAGCAAAAAATTCAGCCACAAACCACCAAGATTGAGCAACTCAGCAAAGAGCTGGAAGCTTTACAGCAACGTGCTCAATCCAATACCAAGCTCAGTGAGACTGAAAAACAGAAAATGTCTGCGCAATATCAGGCTAAGTTGCAAGAATTGAATCAGTTACAACAATCTGTACAGACGAATGTTCAAAGCTCGATTCAGCAGATCCGGGCTGTATTTGATGCACGTATAAAGCAAATTGCTGAACAATTACGTAGAGAAAATAACCTCGATGTGGTTTTAAATAAAAATTCAGCACTTGCTTATGATGCTAAATATGATTTAACTGATAAAATGATTCAAAAGGTTAATGCAATTAAATAATCAATGAATCATCAACAGCTTCAGTTAGCTGATCTCGCTCGCCTGGTTCAAGGCGAGTGCATAGGTCAGACAGATTTGCGTTTGAGCGCTTTGGCCAGTCTTGAACAGGCAACTTCACACGATCTGGCATTTGTGAATGCCGATAAATATGTAGAGCAGGCCAATCAAAGTCAGGCAGGTGCTTTAATTGTCACGACTGAACTAAAACAACAGATAACTTCACATCAAAACTTTATTGTTGTGGCAAATCCCTATCTGGCTTTTGCGATTCTGACGCATGTCTTTGAGAAAAAACATCGCCAGCGTGGCATTGAAAGTACGGCTCAAATTCACCCGTCGGCAATGATCGCGGACGATGCTTATATTGGTCATTATGTGGTGATTGGTGAGCATTGTGTCGTGGGTGCGAATACGATTGTTCAGGCGCATGTGCAGATCGATGATGATGTCGAAATCGGTCAGGACTGTTTTATTGACTCACATGTGACCCTCACCGGCGCAGCAAAAATTGGTAATCGGGTGCGTATTCATGCTAATAGCGTGATTGGCAGCGAAGGGTTTGGTTTTGCACCTTATCAAGGTAAATGGCACCGTATTGCGCAATTAGGTTCTGTACGCATTGAGGATGATGTGCGTATTGGGTCAAATTGTAGCGTAGACCGTGGTGCACTGGATGATACGATTTTGCAACAGGGTGTTATTATTGATAATCTTGTGCAAATCGCGCATAACGTTAAAATTGGTGCACATACCGCGATTGCTGCAAAAACTGCCGTTGCAGGAAGTGTTTCAATTGGCAAAAACTGTATCATTGGTGGTGCCTCTGCGATTTCTGGACACTTGAATATTGCCGATAATGTGACGTTGACCGGAATGTCAATGGTGACAAATAATATTTCTGAAGCTGGAAAATATTCATCCGGGATTGGTCTGTTTGAAAACCAGAAATGGAAACGTACCGTGGTTCGCCTCAGACAATTAGCAGATGTGCCATTGACCCAGGTGATCAAACGACTAGATTATATGCAATCTCAGATTGAGTCCATTGAATCAACATTTAAGTTGCGTAAATAATTATGATGACAGAGTCGAATTTGCCTACATTCACGAAGCCTGAATTGCCAATGAATATTCAAAAGATTCGTGAATATTTGCCCCATCGCTATCCATTTTTATTGGTTGATCGCGTTGTCGAAATTACCGATAATGGCATTGTTGGTTATAAAAACGTCTCAATTAATGAAGAGTTTTTACAGGGCCATTTTCCGAATTATCCAATTATGCCAGGTGTACTAATTGTTGAAGCGCTGGCACAAATCTCTGGAATTCTGGGTTTTGTGATGAATAATGAAGTGCCAAGTGAGGGTTCTTTGTTCCTGTTTGCCGGTGCGGAAAAAGTTAGATTTAAAAAACAGGTGGTTGCAGGTGACCAATTGGTTTTAAAATCTGAATTAGTGATGCAAAAGCGGGGCATTTACAAATATAATTGTATTGCCACTGTAGATGGCGTCGTCGCAACAACCGCGGAAATTATGGTTTCGCATCAAAAAGTCGAGCAGGCATGAGCAATAATCCCCTTATTCATCCAACTGCCATTATTGACCCGTCAGCAGTCATTGCTGCTGATGTAGAAATTGGCCCATATTGTATTATCGGGCCAAATGTCACTATTGGTGCGGGTAGCAAACTTCATTCACACGTGGTGGTGGGTGGCTATACGCGTATAGGTGAATATAATGAAATTTTCCAGTTCGCCAGTGTAGGCGAGGTGTGTCAGGATCTTAAGTATGCTGGTGAAGAAACCTGGCTTGAGATTGGCGATCACAACAAGATTCGTGAGCATTGCAGTCTGCATCGTGGTACGGTTCAGGACCAGAGCCTGACCAAGATCGGTAGTCATAACCTGCTCATGGTCAATACTCATATTGCACATGACTGTATGGTTGGAGATTATAATATCTTTGCCAATAACGTCGGTGTGGCTGGACATGTCCATGTCGGGGACTACGTCGTCATTGGCGGAAACTCGGGCATTCATCAGTTCTGTAAGATTGATTCTTATAGCATGATTGGTGGTGCATCACTGATTTTGAAAGATGTGCCGGCTTATGTGATGGTTTCAGGTAATCCTGCGCATGCATTTGCCATGAATATTGAAGGCATGCGTCGTAAAGGCTGGTCGAAGACCGTAATCAGCGGTTTACGTGATGCCTTTAAACTGATTTATAAATCAGGTTTAACGACTCAGGAAGCAATCGAGCAGATCCGTACAGGAATTTTGCCGGAAGTGGCTGAAGTACAACGTCTAATTGACTCTCTTGAACAGTCGAAGCGCGGCATTGTGCGCTAAATGTTTGAGGTAATAAAAAAGACACCTGAAGGTGTCTTTTTTATTTTGGGAATTTCTATTTTACTTAAGAAATTTAATTTCCTCAGCTTTCGGATAATTCTTCAATAGCTTTGTTTTGTATTGCGATGCAAGCGTAGTATTCTTTTCAACATCTTTGCTGATGTTATAAAGCTGATACAGGGCAGTGGAGGCTTTTGCAGAATTTGGGTAACGGTCAACGACAATCAGATAATTACGTTTCGCTTCAGTAAATTTTGGCGGGTCAATCGCCAGATTGAATTCCGCTAACCAGAAATAGGCATTGCTGATATAAACGCTATTCGGATTGTTTTTAATAAAGTTTTGCATCGGTGCAATGGCTTTGGCTGCACCGCCATTTTTATAAGCATCTAAAGCCACGGTATAAGCTGCCTTTTCTAGCTCAGCAGGTTGCTTTCCGCTGCTTGCTGTATTGACCTTATTTGTGTTTAGGCTGGGTGCAGTATCCTGTGGGTTTTCCTCCGTTGGATTGTCTTCAGCAGGTTCAATTTTTTGCTGCAATAGTTCGAGACGCTGATCGAGATCGGCATAACGATTGGTCAGTTCATTTTTGAGCCGTTCAATCTCATTTTCCTGTTCTTCCATTTTACCGCGCAAAATCCGCAAGTCATTTTCGAGCTGCTGGTTCTTTTGCATGATTTGCCAGCTGGTATTGGTTTGAACTGCTGGAGTTGCACCAGCCGCAATTGCCGCTGGGGTATTTACTGCGGTTTGATTCGTAGCTTGGCTCAAGCCGCGCGATTCAATCGGAATATTGGCAAATAGAGGCGTGGTAAAGAGTGCTGTCACTGCACACAATACGGTCTTTTTAAACATCATAAAATTTCCATAATTCTTTGTGAGATGCGGATCCGCTGCTCATCTTTTCAAAGTAGATCATTCATATACATTGCACACATTAAAAACGGCATTTTTAGAAAATGCAACAAGGTTTTACAAAGATCATGTGAATCTGAGTGTTGATGGATTGATTGTGAAGATCCCTTAAAAATCAGCAGAAATATCAATATTGTTTTTAAAATAATCAAACGGATAGCTTAAGGGATTATTTTGCGGAACAAGGCTTGCAACTTGATTAAAAATCTCTATACTCTGTTTTTGTAATGGTAGCCCTGCTGGTTACTTCGCAATTGTACTCTATGAACCCCGCCAGGACCGGAAGGTAGCAACGGTAATAGAACTATGATGTGCCGGAGCTTTGCTGGTAGGGTTGCCACCATATTCTTATTATAATAACAATGCGAATTCGCAGTTTTCTATTCTCAAATATCATTTTTTTTCAATATCGTCAAACAGCATTATCTTATTGTTTTAATGATTAAATCATCATTATCTTTTGCCGTGCTTTATTTTATTTTCCAACTAATATTAGATTAAATATCCAATCCTTTTAATTCATTAAGACTTTCAAAGAATATAAGACTTAGTCTTCTGCTTTACGGTTAATGGCCTTGATAATCGCATCCATTTCAAAACCACGATACATTAAAAAACGGATCTGTTTGGCTTTGAGCTTGGGGTCTTTAGGAACTTCGGTGCCATATTTTTTGACTTTTAGTTCATAGGCTTGTTGAACCCAGTCGGTTTCTTTGAGTTCTTCTGAAATCAGAGCAGTATCAATCTTTTTGCTCTTGAGTTTCATTTTAATTTGATTGGGACCTTTGCCTTTACGCTTTTGACTCGACAACATGGTTTCCGCCACACGCTGATCACTTTGATAGTTCTCACGGGACAACTCTTCAACCAGGTTAATAACTTCATCACGATGCTCTGCATAGAGGGCTAGTTTCTCTATCAGTTCGGCTTTGGAATATTCCTTGCGCGTCAGTACGGCAAAGGCATAAGAACGTAAGCGTGAGCCTGTCAGTCCCGGTTTCTTCTCATCCTGAGTTGGGGTAGAGGAAAACAAACGTTCTTCAGGATCAAATTCAGGAGCGTCTTGGATCGCACTTTTTGCAGGTTGAGCTTGATCTTCAGTATCACCAAATTGCTGTTTTAAAGTTTCATAATCGAGCAGTTTGCTGAATTTCGCGTCTGACATGATTCTCTCGGATTTTAGATTCCCTATATAATAACAAAACGCCCCGGAGGGCGCTGTGTATTGACGTTTAAAGATGATGCATCTAATAAGATCATGCATCTAAAAAGTCAGGTTCTTCCTTGCTATCGTCTTCTTCAACAACCACTGCTTTAGTCAGAAGCTGGTCACGAATCAGTTTTTCAATCGTCTGAGCCATTTCTTTATGCTCTTCCAGATAACGGATGGTGTTGTTCTTACCCTGGCCAATTTTGTCGCCTTGATAAGAATACCACGCACCAGCTTTCTGCACGATTTCTTGCTGTACAGCAAGGTCGATCAATTCACCTAGATGGTTAACACCTTTGCCATAAAGAATCTGGAATAAAGCTTCTTTAAACGGAGGCGCCATTTTGTTTTTCACGACTTTGACTTTGGTTTCAGAACCAACAATCTCGTCACCTTCTTTCACTTGGCCGATACGACGGATGTCCAAGCGAACAGAGGCATAGAATTTCAGTGCGTTACCACCAGTTGTGGTTTCAGGGCTACCAAACATGACACCAATCTTCATACGAATCTGGTTAATGAAGATCACCATACAGTTGGAACGCTTGGCATTACCAGTAATTTTACGCAGTGCCTGGCTCATTAAACGGGCTTGCAGACCCATATGCGAGTCACCCATTTCGCCTTCAATTTCAGCGCGCGGAGTCAATGCAGCAACAGAGTCGACAACGATCATGTCGATCGCGCCAGAGCGTACCAGCATGTCTGCGATTTCAAGTGCCTGTTCACCGTGATCCGGTTGCGATACCAGCAGGTTGTCAATATCTACACCCAGTTTGCGCGCATATTGAGGATCAAGTGCATGTTCCGCATCGATGAATGCACACGTACCGCCTGCTTTCTGACACTCTGCAATTGCTTGCAGGGTCATTGTGGTTTTACCTGAAGATTCAGGACCATAGATCTCGACGATACGACCTTTAGGTAAACCACCAATACCGAGTGCAATATCCAGCGTTAAAGAGCCTGTAGACACAGCTTCAACTGCCTGAACGGTATTGTCACCAAGACGCATAACTGTATTTTTACCAAACTGTTTTTCAATCTGGCTTAAGGCAGCGTTGAGCGCCTTGTTTTTATTCTCATCCATCTTACAACCTCAATACGATGTCACTAAGTTAGTACTCAAGTGGATGTCTTAAATTAGAGCTTTGTTCCACAGGTGTATAGTGACAGAATTTTCCCTAGTGTTCTATAAAAGTCAGCGCATGTACGACATATTCTGACGCTTAAATTTAATCGTCATTATAGGACCATGACTGATCGAAATTCTGACTATTTTCATTTTTAAATCTACTGATATCACGACGATCCTTCTTGCTTGGACGATGGTCGGGACGAGCTAGATTATGCAACTTTCTTTGTGATGTAATCAATTCCCGGCGTGCAATACTGACTTCGGTTTCTTCATACAGTTTTTGTGCCACGGGTGCAGGTCCACGAACATCAGAAAGTTCCTTAACCAGCACGGTTTTTTTGTCGATGCCTTGCTGAATCGTCAGTTCCATACCAACACGGACTTCGCGCGATACCTTGACACGTTCACCATTGTGATGGACTTTGCCACCTTCAATCGCATGTTTGGCAATCGAGCGGGTTTTAAAAAACCGTGCTGCCCACAGCCATTTGTCTATACGCATGCCTACCGCATCTTCGGGTAAAGACGATTTACGCATATTTTTTTTCTACCTCAGCCTGATTTAAATGAGTGATTAAATCTGTTAATTGGTGCAGCATCGGGTAATTACAAGTCTGACGTGCTACTTTGGCTGAAGAGGGCTGCTGGATGCTGAACAGGTTCTGAATGCCATAGGCTTGAGCCCCATTCAGGACTTTTTCAGTATCATCAATAAAATAAGCATGTGCAGGGTCAAATGGATGCAACGCATTCAGGCCTTGCCAGAACTCGATAAATTCTTTGGCATGTCCGATCGTTTCTGAACTGACAATCACATCGAAATAATCTCTTAAATTCAAATGATCCAGTTTAAATGCTAGACCCGCACAGTCAGCATTGGTGGCCAGCCAGATGGGATAGCCATTATTTTTAAGATAATCGAGCAATTCGAGACAATGCGGGCGTAAGGCCACTTTATCTTTATGTTCAATTTGCATCGCCAGAACATCGACTTCGACTTTAGCCGTCCAGAAGCGTGAAGAGTACCAGTTTAAGGTATGATTATGTTCCTGATAGAATGCATAGAGTGTCGCCTGGCTGTGTTCCAGGCTACAGCCATGTGTGGCAGCATAACGCACAGGCAATAACTCGTTCCAGATGAAATCATCGTAGGCAAGATCAAGTAAAGTGCCATCCATATCGAAAATTATGGTAGGTTTTTCAGAGCATTTTGACATATTTAGGTTTTCTATGTTTAAAGCAACAGCAGCACCACAAGATCCAATGATTTTGCAGTTTGTGCCCATTTTGACACAAGCCTGTGAAATTTTGCGAGAAGAATATCAGCGTTATTGTTCTGGTGCAGCTTTTGATGTCATCAAAAAAAATGATAATTCTCCGGTGACTCAGGCAGATTTTCGGGTTAATACTTATCTGACCCAAGCTTTGGCAGAGATTTCCAGCTTGCCTTTACTGTCTGAAGAAGGACAGGAACATGAACGCCGCTCATGGTCAGAATTCTGGTTACTGGATCCGTTAGATGGCACTAAAGAGTTTTTGCACCAGCGCCCCGAATTTACCATTAATTTGAGTCTGGTCAGAGGCAGTTTGACCACTTTTGCCATATTGGCGGTTCCAGAGCAGCAACTGATTTATTTCTGTCCTGAGCAGGGCTTGCCTTATAAATATGATATTCAAACTAGAACATGGTTTGCTTATGCAATGTCTTCGACATCTAAAATGATTGCTGTAGGGTTGAGCCAAAGTAGCCAGCAGAAACCGAAATATCTCGAATATTTACAAAGTTTGGCCAAGCTCACGGACTACACTGAATTTAAAGCGGGCAGCGCTTATAAATTTTGCATGATGCTGGAAGATCAGGTGGATATCTATCCACGTTTTCATCCGACCTCGGAATGGGATACCAGCGCTGGTCAATGTATGCTCGAACGGATTGGGGGTGGCTTGGTCGATTTAGAAGGTCGCCCATTTATTTATAATCATCGGGATACTTTGCTGAATGGCGGATTCATTGCTTATAAGAATAATGATATGAAAATTATTGCATTGCAGGCGGTTTCTGACATGCAGGCCGAGCATTGAGCAAAATTCTGAGCGTGTTATAGTGGTGCTTAACCTATTACCAAATCCAGAGTTGGCTGTAACGTGTCCCTGAAACTGCTTCCACCGAGTATGTTGAGTGCAATTGATTTATTGCCCGATGTACAGACGCCTGTCACCTTATTTACACGGCATTCGATTCGTGAAGAGGTTCCGGGTCAAGGTTTGGCAGGCTATGATCTGCAACTGACCAATCAGGGGCGGGATCTGGCGCAGGAATGGGGTGCTTATCTGGCTGATCAAACTGATCGTGTGATTCATCACTGTATTTCAAGTCCGATCCAGCGGTGTATTGATACCGCTGCATTGATGATTGAAGGGGCAGATGCGGTTACCCCTGAGCAGAATACCCATCGTATTGAAATTATTGAACAGGGACTTCTGATGGAGCCTGGCAGCTTTGTGCTGGATATTCAAAAAGCTGGGCCTTATTTTGCCAAGCAGGGTGCACTCGGTTTTATTAACAGTTTTGTCAATAATGCCTTGCCTGGGATGAAACAGCCGATTCATGGCGTGGTGGATGTACTGGAACTGATTTACAACACCCATCCACAAAATAAATATGGGCTGAGTTTGGCTGTCAGCCACGATACTATTCTCGCAGCGATGATTGCAGTGATGTCAGGGCGTCAAGACGTCAGTCGGGAAGACTGGCCAAAAATGATGGAAGGTCTGTTTGTCTGGTTTGAAGGTGATGTGTTTTTGGAGTCCAAACTGAAATGGATCTGGCGCGGTCAGGTACATGAACTGGATATTGCTGATTTTAAACGTTCCCAACTTTCTTAAATTAAATTGATCTATTCAAAACTCAATTGTTCACAGCAATTGAGTTTTTTATTGGGGAGTTAGAAATTATAAAGATGGTGGGGCGTTTCATATTGATCATTCAATAAAGTTCAGGCTAAAACGATAAAAATAAATTTTAAACTGCACCTTTTACATTTATAGGGTGAAAATTCAATAATGTAAGTATAAAAATTATCTATGCTTAATAAATATAGAAATATTCATCTTGAGGAAAATTATGAAAGTTATCACAATTTTTAGCCTGATCGCGATTTTGGGTTTAACCGCATGTCAAAAGCGGGACACTGACAATACGAAACAGGATAAAACCACTTCGCCATCCTCTATGGATAAAGATCAATAATCTAAAAGAGAGGGAGATTCAGGTTTTTATCTCACAGTATCGCATTGACTGGATGAGTGCTGTCTAAACAAATTATTTTTCTGAATGAGTCATTATATTTTTTAGTTTCTTCAAATTCCAGACACAAAAAAAGCCCTAAAAAGGGCTTTTTTCATTTGCGATTAGTTAGAAGCTAGTGCTTTAACTTGCGCGTTCAAGCGGCTCTTATGACGAGCTGCTTTGTTTTTATGGATGATGCCTTTGTCAGCCATACGGTCGATTACTGGAACAAGCGATTTGTACGCTTCAGTAGCAACTGCATAGTCATTAGTGCTGATAGCAGCTAATGTACGTTTAAGATAGGTACGAACCATAGAACGCAAGCTTGCGTTGTGTTTGCGTGCTTTAACGTTTTGACGAGCACGTTTTTTAGCTTGAGCAGAGTTTGCCACTCGTGCACTCCTTGAAATAGATTGGTCTGGGCGGGCTGAAACTCAACTGAAAACCAACATCAGAGGAATTATCACCAGCCCGTAAACAAGTGCCATATTTTGATTAAACTAAGCACCGAAGTCAAGTCTTGACATGCTTTGACAACATTTTAGATGCAGAAAAATTCTAAAGAAAACGTTAGATTAGTATTCCACCCAGGAGATCGTATAAAAAATGACTAAATCACTGACTCATCCCATCGTGATAGGTGCCACTGGCTTGGTGGGAAAACAACTGATAAAACGTTTGCAAGATGAGCCGACTTGCCAGCAGATTACTGCAGTGGTCAGAAAACATCAAAATGATCTGGATGCTTTGGATAAAGTTCAACAACTGGTACTGGAAGATTTCCTGATGTTGAATGATCAGGATGTCAGCAAGCATAGCCATGGTTTTAGCTGCCTGGGCAGCACCATGAAAAAAGCCGGATCCAAACAGGCATTTTATAGTATTGACTATACCATAAATGCTCACTTTGCAGAGCTGTTACAGCAAACCTCAGCCCATTATCTTTTGCTAAGCGCAATGGGTGCCGATTCCCAATCGCATTTTTACTATAATCGGGTCAAAGGTGAACTGGAAGAATATATACAAACATTGTCCTTGGACAGAATCAGTTTGATTCGACCTTCATTGCTCATTGGTGAACGTCCAGAGCAGCGTTTTTTGGAAGATATCGCGCAGCAGGTTTACCACAAAGTATCGCGTTTTATTCCGGATAGTTTTGCGTATAAGCCAGTGACAGCCGAGCAGGTGGCTCATACTATGGTCGAGGCCGCGCTAACTCAGACGGTAAAATTTGAAATTTATGATAATTTACGCATACAAAAAATGAAATGAGGGGAAAACACCGTGTCTACAGCAGCATTTGTTACCTGTGACTTGTTAGATGATCATCCAGAATTAGAGCTTCAGGTGGTGACACCTTGCCTGGACGGTAAATTTTTTAAGAGTTATGGGGCGCGCAAAACCTTTGGCGGTCAGATTGTGACAGTAAAATGTTTTGAAGATAACTCGCGGGTGAAAGAGTTGTTGGCCACAGATGGAACAGGCAAGGTCCTGGTCGTAGATGGCGGTGCATCCATGCGCTGTGCCTTGATGGGTGACCTGATTGCAGAATCAGCGGTAAAAAATCACTGGAATGGCGTAATTATTTATGGTTGCGTTCGTGATGTCGATGCGATTGCTGAACTTGATCTTGGTGTGCATGCATTGGCGGCTATTCCGCAAAAGAGCAACCGCAAGGGTGTGGGTGAAGTTGATATCTCTCTCTGTTTTGGTGGTGTCACGTTTAATGCAGGCGAGTATGTCTATGCAGACAATAATGGTATTGTGGTGTCTAAAACAGCATTAGTGGCTTAATCGGCCGGAATCTGCATTTCTGCATGAAAGAATAACAACAAAACTTATCTGTACCCTGAAAGACAGGATGCCTAGATTCTGTCTTTCATTCATATAAAACAAAAATAGGAAAATACTATGTTGAGTCATCAAATTAAAGTTGTACAAGCTTTGGCCTCTTCAATCGCTGAAGGTGGACGTGGGATGGTGGGTACACCGTTTCCAAATCAGCCTGAAAAAGCCTTGAAGCTCTATGAATACGAGGGTTCACCATTTTGTCGTCGGGTGCGTGAAGTCATGACCTTGCTAAATCTGGATTATGAAGTTTATCCATGTCCACGAGGGGGTACTCATTTCCGTCCTGAGGTGCAGCAATTGGGTGGAAAACTGCAATTTCCTTTTTTAGTTGATGAAAATACCGGTGATCGACTCTATGAGTCTCAGGATATTATCGATCATCTGTTCAAGCATTATGGCAAAACCGGCAAAACTCCCAA
Source organism: Acinetobacter lwoffii (assembly GCF_049367455.1). Classification (GTDB taxonomy): domain Bacteria; phylum Pseudomonadota; class Gammaproteobacteria; order Pseudomonadales; family Moraxellaceae; genus Acinetobacter; species Acinetobacter lwoffii_W. Next base: position 139,542 of record NZ_JBMPXW010000001.1, on the reverse strand, counting down.
GAAATATGCTCACTATCCTAAAATTCCAGTGGCTGCAATTGCGGGAACCGTCCTCAATGGTTTACGCGGCGGAATGGTGAATCCCAAGATTAAGGATCGGCCAACACCTGAACTGTTATTAGAATTATGGGGCTTTGAGGCCAGTCCTTATACCCGAATTGTACGCGCCGTTTTGAGTGAACTGGAAGTGCCGTTTGTTTTTCATAATGTCGCTAAAGAGCGCTGGCAAGATTATGGACCGGCCAAATTGCGTTTAAAACCGGGAAAATATGAACCACTACCAGGCGGTAAGCGTGAACATTTGTTTGAAATGATGGGAAATAATATTCAGCTTCCCTATCTGGTCGATCCAAATACAGATACCAAAATGTTTGAATCGGCTGAGATTGTGAAATATTTAAAACAGCAATACGGTACTGCTTAAAGTAGACAGCTCGTATAACTTCAAAAGATTTTCTATCTTGAACTGCCATCTGCTAAACAGATGGCATTTTTTATGTCTATGATATGGAAAACGGGCGTAAGCGTTTCTCGCTGCTTAAAACTTCAGATAATAAAAAATAAATAAATCATGATTTTTAGTGTGATTTTGTTTATATTTTAATCTTAAAGGGGATATATAAAAATAAATATAAGGGGCGTGCTTATGACAGCATCGGAGGCAGTCTTGCCAGTACCAGTATTAATCGTTGAAGATGAATATGTCATCCAGCGCCGTTTAAAAATCATATTAAGCAATCTAGGTTATCAGGATGACGTTCTGTTATTTGCCAATACGGTGAAAGAAGCATATGCCGTTTTGCAGCAACAGCCGATTGCACTGGCCTTAGTAGATTTGGGTTTACCAGATGGAAGTGGGATTTCAATTATTGAAAAAATCCGCGAACAGGACGCACAAGCGTTGATTCTGGTGGTGTCTGCCTGGAGTACCCAAGATAGCCTGTTTAGGGCAATTCAGGCCGGTGCGACCGGTTATGTGCTGAAAGAACGGGATGATGTTGAAGTCGCCTTGGCTATTCGCAGTATTTTGCGTGGCGGTGCACCGATTGATCCCTTTGTTGCCCGTGAAATTTTAAAACAGATTTCTATTCCCACCATTTCAGGAACAGTAGAACAGAACAGGCCAGCTGCGGATCAGGAAACGCTCACACAGCGGGAGCAGGAAATCCTGTCCTTGGTTGCGCAAGGTCTGAGTAATCGTGAAATTGCCGAGCAGCTCTGTGTATCACGCTATACCGTCGAAAGTCATATCAAGCATATTTACCGCAAACTCTCGGTCAGTAAACGTACCAAGGCGGTCAGTACCGCACGGCATCTGGGAATTCTGTAATGTCATCTGCCTGTTCCAGAAGCAGCAAACGGCAGCGACTGAAATGGATCGGTGTTTTTGTCCTGTGCAGCTGGCTTTGCTTGTTCTGTAGTATCAGTCAGGCACAAAACCATTTTCAGATTAATGATCTTTGTCAGGTGAAGATCGAATATATTCAGAAGGTTCAGGCTCAGGGTCCTACCGAGATGCCGACATCGGGCTGGCAAAGCGTACGTTTGCCGGATAACTGGCAGAATAACTGGAAGAATTATCATGGGGGTGCCTGGTACAAGATTGTCTGGCGTTGGTCATGTCAGGACAATATTCGTCTTGCAGAACCGGTTGCCTTTTCTATTGATTATATTAATTCGGCAGGTGCCGTGTTCCTGAATGGTGACTTGCTTTGGTCTGACCGGAACTTGCAAGAGCCCTTGTCGAAAAGCTGGAATATGCCGCGTTACTGGGTTTTCCCGATTAGCGGTTTGCGTAAAGACAGTAATGAAATCCTGATTTATGTAAATGGCTACAGTTTCCAAAGCGCGGGCCTGGGCAATATTCAGTTTAATAATGTGTTGGTGAATAGCCAGCAGTATTTGGAAAAAATCTGGGATCGCCGTACCGTATTCCAGATCAATATGATTTTCTCTGCCACGATTGGGCTGATCTGTTTCATTATCTGGTTATTCCGGCGTTCAGAAACCACTTTTGGCTGGCTGGCACTCAGTTCACTGTTGTGGATTCTGTTTATTTCCAATGTCTTGACTACAGAAAATTTTCCATTTCACTCCACGATTTCGGCAGCTAAAGCCAATATGCTTTTTTTTATTGCCTATATCCATTGTTTTTGTCTGTATCTGATCCGCTTTGTAAAACAGAAATTTAAGCAGTTGGAGCGAGGATTTATTCTGGTCAGCGTTCTGTCCAGCTTACTGGTTATGATCAGTTCCTTGGATTATCTGGAGCAGGTACTGGGCGGAGTGTTTATCATCTATGTATTGCTCTTTATTAGTTGTACTGTATATGTCAGCTATCAGGCCATCAAAACCCGAAATGGAGAATATCTTTTCCTGACGCTGTGTCTCTGGGGGATTTTGCTGTGTGTAGTCATCGACCTGATCATGTTGAACCAAACCCAGGTCAATGAATTTTCACCTTTATCCCCCTATACCTCACCGATTATTACCCTGTTTGTCGTGCTGATTATGGGCACACGCTTGAATCGTAATGTCAGGAAAATCGAAAAATTTAATACCCAGTTAGAACGTAAAGTTCAGCAGGTCAGTGCCGACCTGAATAAAAGCCTGAGCGATAAACATCAACTGGAGCTGACGAATGTTCGTCTGCAAGAACGGATTAATCTGTCACATGAACTGCATGACGGGTTGGGAGGGTCTATTGTCCGTTCCATGATTCTGGTGGATCAAAGTAGCGAAACAGTTTCTAAACAGCAGTTTCTTTCCATGCTGAAACTGCTCAGAGATGATCTCAGACAAATCATTGACAGTGGTTCATCTATTGAAAATAAAGTCCCACAAACGCCGGTACTCTGGATCGCACCGGTACGTTATCGTTTTACCCAGCTGATGGAAGAAATGGGGATTGTAGTTGAATGGTCATTTCCAAAAGTCTGGCAGCGTGAACCGACGGCATTACAGTGTTTGACCTTGATCCGAGTAGTCGAAGAAAGTCTGACCAATATCATTAAGCATAGTCAGGCCAGTCAGGTAAAAGTCAGTCTGGAATATTCCCAGCCACATCAGCTTACTTTAAGCATTCAGGATAATGGCATCGGTTTCGATGCTGACATGGTGCAAAAAAATGGCCTGAGTATTGGAATGCGCAGCATGAAAATGCGGGTTGAGCGCATGGGAGGATTGTTCCAGATTGAATCTGAACAAGGAGATACGCTGATTCGTGTTGTATTAGAGCTGTATCAGCCTTAAGTAACTAGAATTTTAGTAGAAAATAAAAAGAGGATCATGTGATCCTCTTTTTATTATCGCTTAACGAGTCGTTAAACGCTTACTCGTCGTCAGCAGGTGGAACCAACATCAACACGGCTTCATTCAATAATGCTGCAACATCTTCCAGAATTTCTTCATCAGCGAAGTCTTCACTGAATAACAGCGCTTCACCATCTGCAAGCTGTTTGAGTTTTGCGGTAAATGTCTCAGAGATGCACACACCCTCACCATTTGCCCAGAACAGAACGTCGCCGTCCGTTTCAGTATAAAGCAGGCGTGACGCAGGTTCGAGCATCAGGCTATAGCCCTGATCGAGTGCTTCTTCCAGATCACCTGTACCGATTTCTTCTGCTTCAGGCAGGTTTTCAGGATATTTAGGTTCGGACATCAAGCTCATGATGGCATCTTCGAGAACATTGGAATTATGCAGTTGCTGCATGATGTGTTCTTTCAGATATTCCAGCTCATTGCTGCTCACTTCACCGATAGCACCGACTTGATCACGGATGATATCCAGCAATGGGTTACGCAGCGTTTCATTTTCAGAGAATTTATCCCCGACACGATCCATCATGTCACTGATATTTGGCATGCGGAAACCGAATGAATAAGTCAGGCAGTCATCTTCAGCCACGCCGTAATGAGCCAGACCAGGCGGCACATAGAGCAAGTCGCCAGGTGCCAGCACTTCATCAAAGTCCACTTCTATTTCAGGCAATAATTTAAGCGGTTGACCCGGAACAAATGGAGTTTCGGTATCACACATTTGCCCAAGCTGCCAGCGACGATGGCCATAGCCTTGTACCAGAAACACATCATAGAAATCGAAATGCTTGCCGACTGAACCGCCTTGCGGTGCATAAGACACCATGATGTCATCGCGACGCCATTGTGGAATAAATGGGAATTTTTTCCAAAGTGCCGACAGGTCAAATGAATAGTGATCTACAGCCTGAACCAAAAGTGTCCAGAGTTTTGGCATTTTCTGAAAATCTGCTTTGAGCAAAGGTGAAGATTTCACGCTCCATTGATTCGGATCACGATCTTTCTGCTTGATGAGACGGGCAGTGACATGTTCTTCAAGCGCAAGTTCCATCACATCATTGGGTTCAAGCAAACTGGCGATTTCAGGCATCGCATTACGCACCAGTAATGGTTTCTTTTGCCAGTATTCGCTAAGGAATTGTTCAGCGGTGATGCCGCCTAAAACGTCTAAAGGTTGAGACATAGATTACAGCCTGAATTTAAAGAGAGAGATTAAGGAACTAAAATTTTTAATTCACGAAGAATATTGCATAGCTTGATCATCGGCATACCCATCAGTGTGGTCTGGTCTTGCCCGGTCATTTCTTCAAACAGGCTAATTCCTAAGCTTTCACATTTGAAACTGCCAGCACAATGCAGTGGCTGTTCAATCTCGACATAGCGCTCGATTTCGGCCTGAGAAAGTTTACGAAACTTGACTTTATAGTGTTCGACCAGACTTTGTTCAAAACCCGTCGATTGTTGCTGTACACTGAGCGCCGTACTGAAATAGACAATCTTGTCCGAGTTAGCTTGGAGCTGGCGAATGGCTTTTTCAGTCGTTAACGGTTTACCGATAAAAATATCCGGTGCACCTTCACGCCATGCCACCTGATCCGAGCCGATCACAATCGCTTCAGGATTCTGTTCGGCAATATATCTGGCTTTCTCGAAAGCTAGTCGTTGTGCCAGATCATCTGCGTGATTTTCCCCGCGAGGAGATTCATCAATATCCGGTACCATGGAAATATAATCAATATGCAGACGATCCATCAGCGCTTTGCGGGTTTGACTGGATGATGCCAAAATAATCTGTACAGAATTCATTAGACAGCATATTCCTCAAGAATATTTAACGGCACATAAGCCAGAACAGCTTTGTGACAGGCTTGCAGCTTGATTGGAGGTGCTTGACCTGCTTCATAGGCTTCGACCCAGCGCGTTACGCAGATACACCAGAAATCGCCAGGTTGCAGGCCGGGGAAATCCAGTTCAGGCAAAGGCGTAATCAGGTCATTACCGACTTTTTGAGAAAAATTCAGAAATTCTGAAGTCATTTGCGCGCAAACCGTGTGCTGGCCCAGATCAGTGGTCGCAGTATGGCAAAAGCCATTGCGGAAATAACCGGTAATCGGATCGAAGCAACAGCTGGACAAAGGCTCACCTAACACGTTCAAACGGTTAAGATTTGGATCAGGATGTATCGACATAGGGACTGAATCTAAAAGAGGCTTTTTTCTATCATAACAAAACTTTGGCATTCATAATGTTTTCTGCAAAAGATGCTAACCTTTTTCTGCATAATCATTTAAAATCGCCTGGTTTTAATATCTATAAAGTGAGCTCTACATGAACTTTCAGCGTATGACTGACCTCGATTTAGCAGGTAAACGTGTTCTGATCCGTGAAGATTTAAACGTTCCTGTTAAAAATGGTGTGATCACCAGCGATGCGCGTCTTCGTGCAGCATTGCCAACGATTAAAGCAGCATTAGAAAAAGGCGCTGCAGTCATGGTGTATTCTCATCTGGGTCGTCCGGTTGAAGGTGAGCCTAAGGCTGAACAGTCACTTGCTCCTGTAGCGGCTTACTTGACTGAAGCTTTGGGCCAAGAAGTGAAACTGTTCACTGACTATTTAGATGGCGTTGATGTTCAGCCAGGTCAGGTGGTTCTGCTTGAAAACTGCCGTTTTAACGTCGGCGAGAAGAAAAACAATCCTGAACTTGCAGCAAAATATGCAGCACTTTGCGACGTATTTGTAATGGATGCCTTTGGTACAGCGCACCGTGCAGAAGCATCTACTGAAGGCGTAGCGCGTTTAGCGAAAGTTGCAGCAGCAGGTCCTTTACTGGCAGCTGAACTGGATGCACTTGGCCGTGCACTGCAAACGCCAGAAAAGCCAATGGTGGCGATTGTTGCGGGTTCTAAAGTCTCTACCAAGCTGGATGTTTTAACCTCACTTTCTGATATCTGTGATCAATTGATCGTGGGTGGTGGTATTGCCAATACTTTCCTTGCTGCAGCAGGCTATAACGTTGGTAAATCACTGTGTGAAAAAGACCTGATCGATACAGCAAAAGCCATTGCTGCAAAAGTATCAGTGCCACTTCCTACTGACGTTGTGGTTGCAGATGCCTCTGAAATCAACTTTGAGGATTTCCTGGGTTCATTGGCTGCTGCGAAAGCAACGGTGAAAAACGTTGCCGATGTTGCTGACAACGACATGATTCTGGATGTAGGTCCGGAAACTGCGAAAGCATTTGCAGAAATTCTGAAAACCTCTAAAACCATTCTTTGGAATGGCCCGGTTGGCGTATTTGAAGTCGATCAATTCGGTGAAGGGACTAAAACTTTATCTTTAGCAATTGCTGAATCGGAAGGTTTCTCGATCGCGGGTGGTGGGGACACACTTGCTGCGATTGATAAATATGAAGTGGCTGACAAAATTGGTTATATCTCGACGGGTGGCGGTGCATTCCTTGAATTCGTTGAAGGTAAAACTCTTCCTGCAGTTGCGGTACTATTAGAACGTGCTTAATTGCATGTCCTAAGCTAAAAAGCTGGCCCAGTGCCAGCTTTTTTTATGTCATTTTTTTGACAGTGAAAACTTACCCTTCATGGCTTCGTCATTAAAATGCAATAAATCTGTCATAAGATGCAGTAATTAAATCACCAAATGACGAGAATACGTGATGAAGAAACAGTTAACTATCGCAGTATTATTAGCAGCTTCTCTGGCACTGACTGCATGTGCAAAACAGGAAAGCACACCAGAAGCTGAAGCAGAAAGCTCGGCAGCAGTGGCGGATCAGGCGGTGACTCCAGAACAGCAAGCTGCCATTGATGCCATTGATCAGCCAATTCTAGACGAAAAAAATACCGATATCCCGGCTGAAGTTGCCAATGCACCAGCCGATGAAGCAACTGCAGACGAGTCAGTTGCTGCGACTTCAGAGCCTGTAGCACCTTAATCCGGTTGATGTGACACAAAATCCCTGCAAATGCAGGGATTTTTTTTAAATAGTGTTATTTGTTGCTGAATTGAAACCTTTGAACATGTAGAATATGTGGCATTCACTGGGAGGATATTATGGCTCTTATTTCATTGCGCCAGCTCTTGGATCACGCCGGCGAACATGCTTACGGCGTACCAGCATTTAACGTAAACAACTTAGAACAAATGCGTGCAATTATGCTTGCAGCAGATGCAACCAATTCACCTGTTATCGTACAAGCATCTGCGGGTGCGCGTAAATATGCAGGCGCTCCGTTCTTGCGTCACCTAATTTTGGCTGCAATTGAAGAATGGCCACATATTCCAGTGGTAATGCATCAAGACCACGGTACCAGCCCTGACATTTGTCAACGTTCAATCCAGTTAGGCTTTTCATCAGTAATGATGGACGGTTCACTGGGTGAAGACGGTAAAACACCAACTTCATATGAATATAACGTTGATGTGACTCGCCGTACAGTTCAAATGGCACATGCGTGTGGCGTATCTGTTGAAGGTGAAATCGGTTGTTTGGGTAGCCTTGAAACAGGTATGGCGGGTGAAGAAGATGGCGTAGGCGCAGAAGGCGTACTGGATCATTCTCAACTCCTGACTTCAGTTGAAGAAGCGCGTAGCTTCGTTGCTGATACCAATGTTGATGCGCTTGCAATTGCAGTAGGTACTTCACACGGTGCGTACAAGTTCACGCGTCCACCTACAGGTGATATTCTTGCGATTGACCGCATTAAAGAAATTCACGCAGCACTTCCAAACACACATCTTGTCATGCACGGTTCAAGCTCTGTGCCACAAGAATGGTTGGCAGTGATTAACCAGTATGGCGGCGACATCAAGGAAACTTACGGTGTTCCGGTTGAACAGCTGGTTGAAGCGATCAAACACGGCGTGCGCAAGATTAACATCGATACTGACTTGCGTTTAGCATCTACCGGTGCAATGCGTCGTATGATGGCAGAAAAACCAAGCGAATTCGATCCACGTAAATTCTTCAGCGCAACTGTAGATGCAATGAAGCAAATCTGTATCGATCGTTACGAAGCTTTTGGTACTGCAGGCAATGCAGACAAGATTCGCCCAATCTCTTTAGAGAAAATGGTGTCACACTATAAATAATTCCCAGTGAATCATTTATAAAAAAAGCCCACTGCAAATGTGGGCTTTTTTGTAGACTCATAAATATCAAGAATAAGAGCAGCATATGGAACTGATTTTCGCAGCAGCGCTATGCAGCGTTGCGGTCTCAATATTATTAAAAGTCGCCAAAAATAAGGGCTTGAGTCCGATACACATGATTAGCTGGAACTATATGACAGCTAGTCTCTTGTGTTTTTTCTGGTTTAAGCCTGATATTCAGCATATTTCAATGTCTCAGACGCCTTGGTTGCTTATTCTGGCTCTGGGTATTTTGCTTCCGAGCGTATTTCTGTTTTTGGCCAAGGCTTTGCAAACGGCTGGAATTTTAAAAACCGAAATTGCCCAGCGACTTTCTGTAGTTTTGTCACTGGCTGCAGCCTATTTCATTTTTCAGGAACAGTTTAATCAGCTGAAAATACTTGGGATCGCTTTAGGTATTGGAGCAGTGCTGTGCATCCTGTTTTCACATCGACAAAGTACAGGACAGAGCAGTCAGGGAATGTTGTATCTGGGCTTGGTCTGGGTCGGTTATGCACTGATTGATGTATTGTTGAAATATACAACCAGTCTGGGCCTCCAATTCGCGGTGGCGCTGAATCTAATGTTTGTTTGTGCCCTGATCATTTCGATGGGCTATCTGTTAATCAAATATAAAAGCTTGGGCTCGATGCAGAATATCGGCGCTGGTCTGTTATTGGGTTTCCTGAATTTTGCCAATATTGCTTTCTATGTCAAAGCCCATATGCTGCTTAAGGATTCACCTGCGATCGTCTTTGCTGGCATGAATATTCTGGTGGTGGTATTTGGTGTGATAGCAGGTCTGGTATTCTTTAAAGAACGGCTCAAACCTGCAAGTACTTTAGGATTACTGCTAGGCTTGACTAGTGTGATTTGCCTAGCTTATGCAATGTCTGCTTGACATAAGAGGATGCAAATTCAATCGGATGTCGGAGCAGGTCACCTGCTTCGGCCAGTCCAAGCAATAAACCGGACTGTTGGCAGTCTGGACAGTGCGGATAACGATGCTGTTGCTCTTTATAGTGCTGGAGATAAATTTTATCGCAATGATGGCATTCAAATTTCAGGGATTTGGATGTAAGGAGCGACATAGATGACCTCTATTGTTATTCTATTAGATGTAAATTAAATAAAGCAAAAAATAGGCCCGAATTGACATGGAAAGGGGCGCTTGACCCCTTTTATAGCATAAATTCCTTACAGTTTGGTGAAAATATCTTCAGCGGCAAGACGTGATTTAGGGAGTTTGGCATTGAAATCATTTTCACTGCGATAGCCTAAAGTCAGCAATACAGAAGGGATCAAACCCTGTTCTGCAAGTTGTAATTCTTCACTAATCATCTCTCCGTCAAAGCCGCCAATTGGTGTGGCATCAACCCCTTCAATTCCGGCAGCCAAGAGCATTTGACCGAGTGCAATGAAGGTCTGGTTTTCAGCCCAACGCTGAATATCACCTTTTTCATTACGATAATAATGAATATAACCTGCACGGGTATTTTTCTGACCTTCTTTGGCTGATTCATCTTTAAAACGGCCACTGAGATCATCGCGGTTCAATAAGTTTTCTAGATGCAACTCATTAATGTCGGCTTTGGTGCAGAATAAAATGGTATGTGAAGAATCCAGAACTTTGGGTGCATTGTAGGCATAAGTACCAACCAAGGCTTTGGCAATGCGCTGTTTGGCGGCATCATGATCGGCAATAAAAAAATGCCAAGGCTGAATATTGATCGAAGAGGGTGCCAGACGCAAAATTTCTAACAAGCGTTCAAACTGTTCTGCTGGGATTTTCTTGCTAGGATCATAGGCTTTAGTGGTATAGCGGGTCTGTGTGATCTTGAGTAAATCCATCAATGGACTCCAATCTTTTTAAATAAACAGCGAGTAGAAGTTTTAAATATATACATTTTTCACATCCCCTGATTATTACAATAAAAAAGCATCAGGCAAAGCCTGTTTTGAGATGATCTTGAGCTGGATTCAAGCAAAACTTAGAGTTAAATCAGATTAAAATCCAGTTTTTGTCTATTGGCACTTTTAAGCGAGAAGCGTTTAATAAGAGGCATCGCCAGCAACATGCAAATAGGTTAGCGGATGCAAGTGACCAATTACTTTAAACACAAACTGAAAACCCAGCAGCAAATCGGCTTATGGATTGGCAGATGCCTATGGAACCGAGATTGCGGCAAATGCAGGTTATGACTGGCTGCTGATTGATGGTGAGCATGCACCCAGTGATTTGAGAACGACTTTGTCGCAACTGCAAAGTATTGCTGCTTATCCCTCGCAAGCAGTAGTACGACCACCCATTGGTAGCGTACAACTGATCAAGCAACTCCTTGATATCGGTGCACAAACGCTGTTGATTCCGATGGTAGAAACCGTGGAACAGGCCGAACTCATGGTCAGGGCAGTCCGTTATCCGCCTGAAGGAATTCGTGGCGTTGGTGCTGCACTGGCACGTGCCACCCGCTGGAACAGCATTCCAAATTATTATCAGACGGCACATGAAGAAATCTGTTTATTAATCCAGATTGAATCGGTCACAGGACTTGAAAATCTGGATGCTATTCTTCAGATCGACGGGATTGATGGCGTGTTTATTGGCGCCGTTGATCTATCTGCCACTATGGGTTATCAAGGTGATCCGAATCATCCTGAAGTACAAAAAGCTGTAATTGATGCAATCCAGCGGATTCGTTCTGCAGGCAAAGCTGCAGGAATTCTGTCAACCCAGCATGAAGTGACGCAAAAATATATCGAACTTGGCACTGAGTTTGTAGCAGTGGGCGTAGATACCAGTATTTTGATGAATTCCTTGCGTGATCTATTGGGGAAATATAAAAAGGATATCAATGTGATTAATCCGACTAGCGGTTATTAATCAACAAGAGATTCTGAATGAATAGCTTGCTTAGATTTTTAGTTTATTTTTAACCGGAAATTCTTTAGATGAGCTATTCATTCAGCCATAAGAAAATCATAATGAACCTTCAAGATGCAGAACAATTTTTACAAGAACAGCAGAACATCTTAGAGAACCAACGTCAGCAAAAAACTAGACGAGTGCAACAAGCCTTTTTTATGATTCACGTACTGTTTGTAGCCTTAAATGCTATTCTCTTGATCCTAAATTATCAAAAGACGGGAGAGTGGAACTTGCTGTACCTCGGGCTGAGTTTCATGTCTCTAATATTGATTTTAAGGTATTTAAAGACAGGTTTTGTTTATCAACGGAAATGAAGTAACGTTAAAATGAATTTTAGATCATAAAAATCAAAAGCCTAATAATTAACAAAGCATGAAAAAAGTTCTTAAAAATCCCATTCTATTGTCATTACAATGTAATTTTGCTTTTGCTGGATAAATAGCTTACACTGGCTGCACTTCAAGCAAGTACTGTTCTTGCTTCTATTATTATTTTAAGCTGATTGTGATGTACTTTTTAGTTCAAGTATTTGAACTCAAATAAGATCTACTAACCATAGAACTATTATGTAAACTAGGTTGTTATTAATCTCTCTCCATATAGTCACAAAAAGCTCATATCGTGTGAGTAAATATTTTGATCAAAATCAATGAATGGCATATTGCCACTGCCGCTGATGGCAATGAAATTAACGTGAAACTGGTTCCATTAAAGCGCAAGCAAAATACAATGGACGGTTTTATCTGGGTTGAGGTCGGTAAAATGATTCAATTGCCAACGGGTGAGGAATTTCAGTTCAATCTCGATGGTAAAAGTTTCTATACTGGGGTAAACCAGCTTTATCGTCTGTGTTAAGCAGATCAATATCGTAAAAAGTGGCTGATTAATATCGCCACTTTTTTAGTTTCAGGGTATCAAAACTTTGATCTTCCTGAATTTCCAGAATCTCTGCACTGTCTTCTTTCCAGTCGCCTAGTACAATTCTTCTTTTCTGGGCTAACTGATGAATGGCTGCGCGATGCGTATGACCATGGATTAGTACATCTACATCCTGTAATGCCAGCTCAACTGCATGTGGGTTGACGTCCATCACTTCATAGCTTTTAAACTGTTGTGCCTGATGGCTTTGTTGACGAAAGCGGTTGGCTAGTCTGGTTCGAAATGAGAGAGGGGTTTTTCTTAAGAAGCCAAGTAGCCAGGGATGACGAATAATCTTTTTAAAACGCTGATAGGAGACGTCATCGGTACATAGGGCATCGCCATGTTCCAGGCGAAAATGTGTTCCGGCAATGATTAGCTGATCGATTTCGGGAAGAAGCTGCCCGCCAAATCGAGCTAAAAATTTACTTCCTAAGACAAAATCCCGGTTGCCGGCCTGAAAATAGACTTGATTCCCAGCCTGAGTAAACTGTTTTAATGCAGTGACAATTTCGTCCAGCCATGGAGAGGTATAGTCATCACCAATCCAGGCATTGAACCAGTCACCCAGAATATACAATTGGGTATTTTGATTTTGATATTCAGTTAATAAATCTAAAAACCCCCGAACAAGTCGAGGGTGATCAGGTGACAAATGTAAATCTGAGATAAACAGATAGGTCACGAATCTTTTCCTTTTATTCCTCTCTAGATCCCTCATTCATATGAGGGATTTTCCATTACACTGTTTTAAAGTGTTGCTTTAAAACTCATAAAAGAACGGAGAGGACGTTTTTTATTCAGAAATGATTTTTGCAGATTCGATTACTACGTTTTCTAGAGGAACGTCAGCGTGGTAGCCACGGTTGCCAGTACGTACGTTTTTGATTTCGTTCACAACGTCCATACCTTCAACGACTTTACCAAATACGGCATAACCCCAACCTTGAGCAGTTTTGCCAGAGTGGTTAAGGAATGAGTTGTTTTTCACGTTAATGAAGAACTGAGCAGAAGCAGAGTGCGGTGCCTGAGTACGCGCCATTGCAATCGTACCTTCGTCATTGGTCAAGCCGTTGTCTGCTTCGTTTTCGATTGCATCACGTGTTGCTTTTTCTTTGAAGTTTTCATCCATGCCGCCGCCTTGGATCATGAAACCATCAATAACACGGTGGAAAATTACGCCGTCATAAAAACCGTCACGTACGTATTCTAAAAAGTTAGCTACGGTTTTAGGTGCTTTTTCAGCATTGAGTTCTAGAACAATACGACCTTTATTGGTGTTTAATTCGACTTGAGGAAAACTCATTGTGTAATCTCCTGATCATGGACGAGTGCCATGGTTTTTTCTGAATGAGTGAAGCATAAGCAAACTACATTCGACAAGGCAAGTAAAAACATTATTTTCTTTGTTAAAAGCATAAAAATAATACCTTATTTATACGTTGATTTATCAAGGCATTTCAGATATTGCCCTATCAGGTACCCTATTTTGAATTGGCGTAAATTAATGATTTTACTGCTTGTACAAGCACTGATATTTTAGTTTCAGGCAACTCGCCGTATTTTCATTTTTTAAAATGGGTGAATTGAAATCAAATACCATAGTTAGCGGTTGAGAGATTATTCACCTCTAGTTAAACTAAGGAACTTTGATAATGAATATGCGTACAACCTGTGCGATTAAATATTCGTTAATCCCTTTTTAACTTTAGAAGTGAATGATTGATCATGAAGCCAAATGATGTTGTGACATCTCTGCCCGAGAACCCGACCCAAAAGAACAATGCAGTCGATTCAGTGCAGCAGCAAGAACAACAACCGGGCTTGGACTTTGTACGTCAGGTCATTACCGATGATTTAGCCGCTGGTCGTACTCAACAGGTGGTGACGCGTTTTCCGCCTGAGCCGAATGGCTATTTACATATTGGCCATGTGAAAGCAATTTGCTTGAACTTCGGAATTGCTGAAGAATTTAAAGGTGTGTGTAACCTGCGTTTTGACGATACCAACCCGGATGCCGAAGAGCAGGAATATGTGGATGGTATTGCCAATGATGTGAAATGGCTGGGTTTCCAATGGGAAGGCGAGCCGCGTTATGCATCAAGCTATTTCGATCAACTTTATACCTGGGCAGTTCAGCTGATTGAGCAGGGCGATGCCTATGTGGATTTGCAAAGCCCTGAAGAGATCCGTTTAAACCGCGGTAATTTCGTTGAGCCAGGCAAGAACTCGCCACAACGCGATGCAACGGTTGCAGAAAACCTGGAGCGTTTTGAGAAAATGCGCAGCGGTGAATATGCAGAAGGTCAGGCTGTATTACGTGCCAAGATTGATATGACTTCACCGAACGTGCATATGCGTGATCCGATTCTGTATCGTATCCTGCATTCTGAACACCATCAGACTGGCGATAAATGGAAAATTTATCCAATGTATGACTATGCGCATCCATTGTCTGATGCGATTGAAGGCATTACGCATTCACTCTGTACCCTGGAATTCCAGGATCATCGTCCGTTCTATGATTGGGTAGTGGCAAAAGTTAAATCACCATCCGTGCCACGTCAGTATGAATCGAGCCGTTTGAATGTGGACTATACCATCACCTCGAAACGTAAATTACGTAAACTGGTGGAAGGTAGCTATGTTCAGGGCTGGGATGACCCACGTATGCCAACTGTAGTCGGTATGCGTCGTCGTGGTTTCACACCTGAAGGTCTACGTGATTTCTGTCAACGTGTCGGTGTATCGAAAGTTGATGGAAGTATTGTCGATGTAGCTATGCTGGAATACTGTATTCGCCAGTCTCTGGAAAATACTGCCGCTCGTGGTATGGCTGTGTTAAATCCATTAAAAGTGACTTTAACCAACTTGCCAGCCGATATGGACCTGACCCATTCACGTCATCCGAATGTCGATATGGGCGAGCGCGTTATTCCATTGACGACTGAGCTGTATATTGACCGTAAAGACTTTGAAGAAGAGCCACCAAAAGGCTTTAAACGTCTGATTCCAGGAGGTGAAGTTCGTTTACGTCATGCCTATGTCATCAAATGTGACGAAGTCATTAAAGATGAAAATGGTGAAGTGGTTGAGCTGAAATGTTCGATTGATCCTGAAACTTTAGGTAAAAATCCTGAAGGTCGTAAGGTGAAAGGCGTGATTCACTGGGTATCTGCGACAAAAGGCGTTCCTGCGGAAGTGCGTATTTACGACCGTCTGTTTACTGAATCTGATCCTGAGGTGGGCGATGACTTCTTGGCAAACCTGAACCCTGAATCATTGAAGGTAGTTCAGGCCGTGATTGAGCCTGCTTTGGCACAAGCACAACCGGAAGACCGTTTCCAGTTTGAGCGTGAAGGCTATTTTGTGGCTGATCAATATGATCATTCCAGCGAAAAACCGGTATTCAACCGTATTCTGGATCTTAAGGACAGCTTTAAACCAGGCAAATAAGCTGGTTTAAGTCAGAATGTAAAAAGCCCAACTCTGGTTGGGCTTTTTCAATACAGCAGGGAAAATTGCATGATTGTGCGTGATAAGAATAATAGTTTGGGCTTACTGTTTGCCTGGCAGGGAACGATTCTGCCCAAGGTGCTGCCCGCATTGGTTTTGGTGGTTTTTATTTCCGCTTTACTAGTGTATTTGAGTCAGGCGCATTTCGTGAGCCTTCCTGCTGTCCCGGCAATTGGCTTTACCATTTTTGGTGTCATTCTTTCGATCTTTCTGAGTTTTAGAAATACGGCCTGCTATGATCGCTGGTGGGAAGGGCGCAAGCTTTGGGGTGCGTTGATTGCAACCACGCGTCATTTATGCCGTGACAGCCATGTGCTAGATGATCAAATCCGTGAAGTTTTGCTATATCGCATGATGCTGTTTACCCATCTATTACGTGATCGGCTGAGACAGCAAACGCCCAGTATTCAGGCTTATGAAGCCACTGCCGGTTTTGAACCCAAGTCATTTGAGCAATTGCCCATGCAAATCAATCCATCCCAATGGGTGCTGGAACAGATGCAAAAAGAGCTGGTGCAGCAATATAAGCAGGGCAAGATCAGCGATATTATTTATAATAACCTGAATCAGCACACTGTGGCTTTGGGAGATATTCAGGCTGGTTGTGACCGGATTTTGTCCACGCCATTACCATTTTCTTATTCGGTATTGTTACATCGTGCGGTTTATTCTTTTTGCTTTATCCTGCCTTTCAGTTTGCAGGCAAATTTAGGCCTGTGGACACCAATTCTGGTTGGATTGATTGCCTATATGCTACTCGGGCTGGATGAACTCAGTGCGGAACTGGAAGAGCCCTTTGGCTTGCAGGACAACGATCTGCCGCTAGATTCAATTGTGCGACTGGTCGAGCGGGAAACCCTAAGTTCTTTAGGTAAAGCACTACCTGAGGCAATTCAAGCCAGAAAAGGCTATTTGACTTGATTCCTTATCAACATCATCAAAATGTAAAACACGAACTTAAAATTTCTTGCTCACAAAAAATCATCGGCAGGCTGAGCTTTAAATTAACGATGTTTAAGATTGGTCAGGTCTGACACTTTGGTTTTAGCCTGATCTTGCAATTCACGGTATTGTTGCAAACGCAGATTGGCTTTATCTCTGAGTTTTTTCTTGATGTACAGCGCCAATGCGAAACTGGTCGTGGTCAGGGTCAGGAACATGCTGTTCATAAAACTCATCATCGAGCTGATATAACCAATCGTGGTCAGGCGATTCATCATATAAATTACTTGCGGGCTACTTTCCACACCGGTAATCGCCCAGGTACACAAATGTTCGCAATTATTAATAATCAGATGATAGTTGTTTTCATGCATTCTGGACCGCATGCGGCGCACCACTTTACGACCTTTATATTTTGCCGAGTCATAATGTTGCATATGAATTGGTTTGCCATGACTGAATTTTTCAATAGAAGTTATTTCAATCGGGCGTTTCTTGAATAAATGCGCAAAGCCGGAATAATGAATGACACGACCACGTCCGGCGTAAATCCCATGATGGGTATAACCGAAATGTTTAACCATAAGATGTGCGCCTATGGGAAACCGTTTAGTCTGTTGCATATCAGAATTAAGCCATTTAAAAAAGCATTGTCGTTTAATAGGAAGTGTACTGTGTTTTGCTAAATTAATCGATGCCTTGCCTGAGTTTCAGATCAGAATTGAAGAGTTATTAAGCCAAGTTTTAAAGGAGCTAGAAGAGAGCAGAATTTAGAACATATTCTTCTGATAAAGGTTTTAAATAGCCTAAGCAAGTACTAAAATTTCTGCAAAATCACAAGCATGGATCAAGGAAGTCATTCAACATTTTCTGCCTGATCCCTGAAGCTTTTAAAGTTGAAGTTAATAAACTATGCTGAAATAGAGAAGACCAAACCCTTAAACTAAACTTTCAAGCATAAAAAAAGCACCTGACTACGCAAGTGCTTTCTTTATACGGCTGTAACCTTGGCCGATTACTGCAATGGCAAGTGCTGAAGTTCATTCAGTTCTTTGCGGCTATAGCCGCGAGATACAAGAACCTTTTTAATTCCGATGATGATTTCTTCATCAGTAGCTTTAGAAAGTGCTTCAAGAAGCTGTTCATTTGTCTTGCAAGAGCAATCATTTTCAACACAAGCAATTTGATTCTTGTGTTCATTGTGTTGTTCATGAGAAAACAACTTTTGCCAAAAACTCATAGAGCCTTCATACAACAACCTAACATAGAGTGAAATATAGCCAATTAAATAAATAAAGCAATAGGACCTATGTGATAAAAGCAGCAGTCAGGCTAGAAAATTTCCGATTGAAGCCTAAAGGTCTAACGATATTTCTTGCTGTACAAGTCAATATTTATTATTAAATACATGATTTATAGTATAAAAAATGGAGCTTCAAAAAGCTCCATTTTTGTAACAATATAATAAATTGAAACAAATTCTTTATACTTTTTCCAACAATACACCCGTTTCAACATGATGTGTATACGGGAACTGGTCAAACATGGCGAACTTGCTGATTCTATGCGTTTGAGACAACTGTTTCAGATTGTCATATAAGGTATCTGGATTACAAGAAATGTAAATAATACGCTGGAAACGCTGTAACAGTTTCAGCGTTTCATCATCAATACCAGCACGCGGTGGATCGACAAATACCGTATCAAAATCATAAGTCGAAATGTCAATTTGTGCTTCCTGCAAACGACGGAAAACACGTTCGCCATTATAGGCTTGAGTGAATTCTTCGGCAGACAGACGCGCAACCTGAATATTTTCAATCTGGTTCTGCTCAATATTCCACTCAGCTGCATAAACTGAAGATTTGGCTAATTCAGTGGCCAAAACACGGCGGAATTTGGTCGAAAGCGGCAGGGTAAAGTTCCCATTGCCACAGTAGAGTTCCAGCAAATCTTTATCTGATTGTTCCGCTGCATCACATGCCCATTCCAGCATTTTTTGACAAACTTGTGCATTGGGCTGGGTGAAGCTGCTTTCGATCTGCTTATATTTATAGTGACGATCAAAAACAGACAGTTCTTCCACCACATATTCATCAGTCAGGACGAATTTCTGGCCACGGCTTCGGCCAATCAGTTTAATATTCAGTTTTTCCGCCAGTGCTTTTGCTGCAGGTTCCCAGCTTTCATCCAGCTTGCGGTGATAAATCAGGGAAACTAGGACTTGGCCACTTAAAGTCGCCAGAAAATGGACTTCAAATAGACGATGACCCAGATTGGCATCTGCCTTGAATGCTTCAAGTAATTGTGGCATCAAGTCATTAATGCTGCGGTCTGCAATTGGAAATTCATCAATACGAATGACTTTTTTATTGTTGTTCTCGTCACGTTCGAACATGGCATAAAACAGATCATCTTCAGTATGCCAGATCCGGAATTCAGCACGCATGCGGAAATATTTTTCAGGAGACTGGAATACTTCTAAAGCAGGTGGTTGATATTCGGCAAACTGAGCGCTGATGCGTTCAATTTTGGCTTCAAGTTGTTGCTGATAAGATGAAGTCATATGCAGTAAGAAATCGCAAATATTTTAAAGCGCAAATGGTAGCAAAAAATTGCCGATCTGCCTAAGCCTATTGTAGTCAAGCCGCTTTAAAAGCTGCATAAAAAAGACCAAACCTTCTGAGGAGAGAGGTTTGGCCATAAAGAGGAAAGATTTAAGCTAAAAATGCTGAGATGATTGGACTGATTTAGAGATTATCCATCGTCATCAAGCTGGCATTGCCGCCTGCCGCCGCCGTATTGATACTGATCGCGCGTTCAATCACAAATCGCTCGACCGGAATATCATAGTTGCCCGAACTTAAATGGGTGATACCAATAATTGGACCTTGGCGTGTTGCAATGCGTTTCTGCAAGTCAATCAGTTCAGTAGTGTCACCATGATGCAGGACGGCCTCAAATACACCTGTTTCAATATCCCGGACCACTTTAAATTGCTTGCTAACCGCGGCTGGCATGGTTGGTAAATATTTCAGAATAAAAGTATTGTTTGCCAGTACCGCAGGACGACTGCCAACCGATAAAATCGCCAGAATTTGCTGAATCTGGTCTTGATCCCTATATGCTAACGAGAGAACGCTTTCACGTGGCAAGATCATGTATTGATTTTCCTCGCCAGTTGGGCCTTGCAGGCTAAAGCTTTGACCAGTCGCAATTTGCATAGGCGCTTTTAAAGATAAAGTTGGGAAAGTTTTAGCTACCCAGGCTTTAAACTCCTGAACAAGTTTATGTTCAACAAGTGCTGGCTCAGCTTGAGCTGCATAAGGCTGAGCCAGTTTTTTCTCGGATACTTGATGCATTAAACGATAGATATACAACGGGCCACCCGCTTTCGGGCCGGTGCCGGACAGACCTTCACCACCAAAAGGCTGGACGCCCACGACCGCACCAACGATATTGCGGTTGATATACAGGTTGCCGACTTCCGCTCGTGCAATCACGGTTTGCATGGTTTCATCAATACGCGTGTGCAAGCCCATGGTCAGGCCATAACCCTTGCTGTTGATCTGATCTAACAACTGTTCCAGTTCGCCATATTTATAGCTGATCAGATGCAGTACCGGGCCAAACACTTCACGTTCCAGATCATCCAGATTTGGAAGTTCAATCAGGGTTGGTGCAATGAATGTTCCTGGAGTTAATTCAGTCTGGTCCTGATTAAACATCAACTGATGAACTGTATGACCTTTGCTGCGCATCTGCTCGATATGCTTTTGGATATTTTGCTGGGCTTCTGCATCAATCACTGGACCAATATCGGTTTTCAGCAAGACCGGATTGCCAACGCGCAACTGTTGCATCGCACCTTTGAGCATGCTGCGTACGGCCTCCAGATTATCTTCCTGAACACAGAGGACACGCAGGGCAGAACAGCGCTGACCGGCACTGTCATAGGCAGAGCTCACAACATCCAACACCACCTGTTCAGTCAATGCAGATGAATCCACAATCATGGCATTTTGACCACCAGTTTCAGCAATCAGGGTGACGCTTTCTCCAAACTGGTTTATTCGTTCTGCCACGGTTTTTTGTAGAATTTGGGCGACCTCGGTGGAACCGGTAAACATGATGCCCTGAATACGTGGATCTGCACTGAGCTGTGCACCAATGGTTTCACCACGGCCCGGCAATAGCTGTAACACATCCTGCGGAATGCCGGCTTCCCATAAAATCTGTACGGCTTGTGCTGCAATGAGCGGTGTTTGTTCAGCCGGTTTGGCAATCACGGTATTGCCAGCGACCAGCGCTGCTGAAATCTGACCGGTAAAAATCGCCAGCGGGAAGTTCCATGGACTGATACATAGTACAGTACCTAAAGGCTGGATCTGTACATTGTCACTGAGATCCAAAACTTGAGCTGCATAGTAACGCAAGAAATCTACCGCCTCACGTACTTCGGCAATCGCATTGGCATAGGTTTTACCTGCTTCGCGAGAAAGAAGAACCATGAGCGGAAGCAAACGCTGTTCCATCAGTTCTGCGGCTTTATTCAGGCAGGCAGCACGCTCATTTTTTGGCAGATTGGCCCAGAAACTTTGTGCATTAACTGCTTGAGTGAGTGCAATTTCAGCCTGTTCAGAAGTTGCTTCATAGACTGTGCCGACCACATCCTGATGGTGTGCTGGATTGATCACTGGAACTGCATGGGGCGTATCCACGCTGCTAAATGCCGTTCCCATAGCAGCTGACTGAAATTGCGTATTTGCCAGACTGGATGCGACTTCATTTAAAATACTGAGTTCAGCATCATTGGCCAAATCGAGTCCTGAAGAGTTCAATCGTTCATCGGCATAAAGATCTTGCGGATAGGGAATATGCGGATGCTTGGCACCCAATACGCTTTCCTGTTTTGACGCCTTTAAAATGGTTTGCTGTGGATTTTCAATCAAATCTTCAATTTTCAAGGTTTTGTCAGCAATACGATTGACGAAGGAGGTATTGGCACCATTTTCCAGTAAGCGGCGCACCAGATAAGCCAGCAAGGTTTCATGATTGCCGACTGGCGCATAGATCCGGCATGGTACACCGAGTTTATTTTTCGATGGATCGCCCACGACATTTTCATACAGTGGTTCGCCCATGCCATGCAGACATTGGAACTCATATTGGCCGGCATAATACTGCTCAGGTTGTGCCAGCTGATAGATCGTCGCTACCGTTTGTGCATTGTGAGTGGCAAATTGTGGGTAGATATAATCCGGTTCAGCCAACAGCTTACGCGCACAAGCAATATAAGACAGATCCGTATGCACCTTACGAGTAAATACCGGATAATCTGACATTCCATCAATTTGGGCTTTCTTGATTTCGCTGTCCCAATATGCGCCTTTGACCAGACGAATCATCAAGCGTTTCTGGCTGCGCTTCGCCAGATCAATGATGTAATCCACTACATAGAAGCAGCGTTTCTGATAGGCCTGAATCACAAAGCCAATGCCTTTCCAGTCCTGTAATTGTGGTTCAAAACACAGGCGTTCTAACAGTTCAAGTGAAATCTCAAGGCGATCACTTTCTTCAGCATCGATATTTAAACCAATATTGTATTGCTTGGCCAAGACCGCGAGTTTCAGTACTTTTGCATAGAGCTCATCATGCACGCGATCCATTTGCGAACGCTGATAACGGGGGTGCAGCGCAGAGAGTTTGATAGAAATGCCAGGCCCGTCATAAACATCCTTATCCTGCGAAGATTGACCAATGGCATGAATGGCTTGCTGATAATCCTGATAATAACGTTCAGCATCCGGATCGGTCAGTGCTGCTTCACCCAGCATGTCATAGGAATAGCGAAAGCCTTTTTCTTCCAACGGTTCGGCATTTTTCAGGGCTTCATCAATGGTTTCACCCGTGACAAACTGCTCGCCCATCATGCGCATGGCAACATCGACAGCCTTACGGATAATCCCGCGGCCACTGCGTGCCAAAAGACCGGTCAATAAGCTAGACAGGCTTTTTTGCTGTGGGGTTTCCATCAGCTTGCCGGTCAGCATCAGTCCCCAGGCTGCTGCATTCACAAACATCAATTGGCTCTGGCCCAAATGTTCTTTCCAGTTACCTTGATTGATTTTGTCACGGATCAGCAAGTCACGTGTGGCTTTGTCCGGAATCCGCAGTAAGGCTTCTGCCAGACACATCAGGGCAATGCCTTCCTGAGAAGATAAAGAAAATTCCTGCAATAAGCCTTGGACAATACCGGCTTTCCCAGTGGAACTTTTGCGTTCACGTAAGGAATGTGCGAGATCAAAGGCAAGCGCCTGAATCTTGTCACTCATCTCGGAAGAAATTTCACTATGGGCCAATAACTCTTCGACGCATTCAGTTTCTGCACGACGCCATACCGTATTAATACGTTCTTCGTATTGGTTTTTGTGTTTAAATTCAGCAATATAATTTGAGTGCTGGGCTGAATCTAAAATTGAATCTGGGCGGAGAGTGGTTGGCATAGTGACTTCCTGTACTGCGTCAATCAGTTCTTTGAGGTGAATGAGTTTTAATCTATAATCACAGAATATTTGACGAATATCTCACTATAGTTTTCGCTTTTTTTAGAGAATAATTCTAATGCCAAGTCCTTATTTGAACCTTGACCGTATAGATATTCGTATACTGGGTTTATTGCAATCCGATGCCAAGCTATCCAATATCAAACTGGCTGAACTGGTCAATTTGTCGCCTACAGCAGCCTTGGCGCGTGTACAAAAGCTGACCCGGGAAGGTTTTATTGTGGGCTATGAAGCGCGCCTCAATCCAGTCATGTTGAATAATGGTTTTGTGGTCTTTGTTGAAATTTTATTGGATAAAACCACGCCGAATGTTTTAGATGAATTTTCCCATGCTGTGCGGCAGATTCCTGAAATTATCGAGTGTCATATGATCAGTGGCGGGTTTGATTTCGTGGTAAAAATCCGCTGTGCCAATATGGATGAGTTCCGGAAAATCTCTGGTCAGATCTTGTGGCAATTGCCCGGAATTAAAGAAACGCGCAGTTATCCGGTGATGGAAGTGATTAAAGAAAGTCAGCAGATCCATCTGAAAATGCCGGGAAAAGCCAAGTAATTTTCAAGAACTTCATTTGTGAATCTAAGAAACATAAAAGGGACGATTAAGTCCCTTTTATGTGCAAGAAAAAAGGTGATTATTTTTTCATTTCTGCCATTTCTTTTTGATACTCGGCTTTAGCCATTTCAAAGCGTTTGACCACATCAGCACTCGGTGCTTTATCCAGCAGGCTGACGATGATAATGCTGAGGGTGGCCAGAATAAAGCCTGGAATGATCTCATACAGACCGGTATCACCCATATAATTTTTCCAGACAATTACAGTCATGGCACCAACCACCATACCCACAATTGCGCCGTTGAGGGTCATTCGTTTCCAGAATAGCGACAAGATAATCAGCGGGCCAAATGCAGCACCAAAGCCCGCCCAGGCATAAGCCACCAGACCCAAAACCTTACTGTTCGGATTAATCGCCAGTGAAATGGCAATTAGGGCAATCACCAAGACCATGCCGCGACCGACCCAGATCAGTTCTTTTTGTGAAGCATTTTTACGCAGGAAACTCTTATATAAATCTTCGGTCAGGGTGGTTGAGCAGACCAGAAGCTGACAGCTCAAGGTGCTCATAATTGCCGCCAAGATAGCAGCCAGAATGATTCCGGCAATCCATGGATTAAACAGGATTTTGGTCAACTCCATAAATACCGTTTCAGGGTTTTGATTCACCACCGAAGCCAATGCGGGATTGACACTGAAGTAGGCAATACCGATATAACCGGCAGCCACTGCACCGCCTAGGCATAGAATCATCCAGGTCATGCCAATACGGCGTGCAGCAGGAATGGTTTTGACCGAATCTGCTGCCATAAAACGCACCAGAATATGCGGCTGACCAAAATAACCCAAGCCCCAAGCCAGACTGGAAATAATCGCAACGGTGCTTAAACCTTCAAGCATGCTTGAAGCATGTGGGCGAGCCGATTCAAGGATGACACTCACTTGCTGGCTGTTGTCGCCCAGAGCCAAGAAGGTAATGATCGGAGTCAGCAATAAGGCAAAAATCATCAAACCGGCTTGGAATGTATCTGTCCAGCTGATCGCCAAAAAGCCACCAATACAAACATAAAGAATCGTCGCCATCGCACCAATCACAAGCGCTGTGGTGTAATCCCAGCCAAACAGGCTTTCAAACAGTCGTGCACCTGCGACCATGCCTGAGGCACAATAAATTGCAAAGAACACCAGAATCACCAAGGCAGACAAGACCCGTAAAATACGTTTACGATCGGAAAAACGGCTAGTGAAATAATCCGGCAAGGTTAGAGCATTGTTCTGATATTCAGTATGGGCGCGCAGTCGACCTGCCACGAGTAACCAGTTCAGCCATGCACCGATAATCAAACCGATCGCAATCCAGACTTCTGACAGACCAGACAAGTAAATGGCTCCTGGAAGACCCATCAACAGCCAGCCACTCATATCCGATGCGCCCGCCGAAAGTGCAGTGACGACACTGCCCAGACTCCGTCCACCTAGAATATATTCGTCAAAATTGGAGGTGGCACGATAAGCATATAAACCGATTGCAATCATGGCGATAATATAAAACATGAAAGTAATCAGGGTGGGGTTTAAAGAAGTCATGGGCAGGTCATCCTGTAAATATGGAAATCATCGTCCAAGATGATTTTTTGTACTGAGATTGCAAGGAGGTGATTCAAGCATGGTTTAAAAATTACACTCTGTAACAATTACACAGCTTTTATGTATACCTATTGTAAATAGAGTAGTAATTCACTGAAATTGAATTAGGAATAACTTGAGCGGATAAAAGGCAATACGACGTCGAATTCAGGGGAAAAGTGGAAATTTTGAATAAATAATGAAAATATTTGAATCTTAGCCAATTGCTTACACAATCTTACAAAACTCACAGCTTTAGCGTATTGGTAATAAATCGTAGCAAATCTAGGTTAAAGTCTTCCTATTAGGCCTGTATTTGTTTGCTCATATTAATGTCACACCAAATACGGTGCATCGCCAAGAGTATTTTTTAGTGGACAATATGCTTCAAATCGAACCGACCCGCATTGAACGTGATTTATTGGGGGAAAAACAAATCCCGTTGCATAGCTATTATGGGATTCATACCTTACGTGCCATCGAAAATTTTAAGATTTCTGGATTGGCGGTGGGGCAACAAACGCACTTTATTCGTGCTTTGGCCCAAGTGAAAAAAGCTTCGGCACAAGCCAATCTGCACTTTCAAAAATTGTCCGAGCAGACCAGTACTGCCATTCAGAAAGCTTGTGATGAATTGATTCAGCATCCGGAAGCGTGGCAAACGGCATTTCCACTCGATCCTTATCAGGGCGGTGCCGGAACCTCCATCAATATGAATGCCAATGAGGTGATTGCCAATATTGCCCTAGAAATGTCGGGCCATCAGAAAGGTGATTATCACATTCTGCATCCGAATGATCACGTCAATACCTCGCAATCGACCAATGATGTCTATCCAACGGCTTTGCGTCTGGCGACCTATAGCAGTCTGGATGAGTTATTGAGCGTGCTTAAAGCATTGATTGACTGTATCGATCATAAAGCTGCCGAATTTGAATATGTCATCAAGATGGGACGTACCCAGTTACAAGATGCCGTGCCGATGACCATGGAACAGGAATTCCGGGCATTTGCCACCTTATTAAAAGAAGACCTGAAGCTGATTGGACAGATGCGACAGTTATTGCTGGAAGTCAATTTAGGCGCCACCGCCATTGGGACCGGGGTGAATACACCGCCGGGCTATGCCAAGCGGGTGGTGGAAATCTTGGCGCACCTGACAGGTTTACCTTTAAAAGGTGCAGCAGATTATGTCGAGGCGACCAGCGATTGTGGCGTCTTTATTATCTTGTCGAGCAGTTTAAAACGTCTGGCAGTGAAATTGTCCAAAATCTGTAATGACTTGCGCTTGCTCAGCTCGGGGCCGCGTACAGGGTTAGCTGAAATTCGCTTACCTGAGTTACAGGCAGGTTCTTCGATCATGCCGGCAAAAATCAATCCGGTAATTCCAGAAGTTGTGAATCAGATTGCATTCCGGGTGATTGGTAATGACTTAACCATTACTATGGCTGCGGAAGCCGGGCAGTTACAATTGAATGTCATGGAACCTGTGATTGCCGTGGCGATGAATGAATCAATTCAATTATTGACCCAAGGCATGCAAACCCTGAATCAGAAATGTATTGCTGGTATTCAGGCCAATGAACAGATTTGCTTAAGTTCCGTCATGCGCAGTGTCGGGATTGTGACCTTGCTTGAACCGATTCTGGGACATGCCAAGTGTGATGAAATCGGCAAACAATGTATGTGGGAAAATAAAACCGTGCCACAGGTGGTATTAGAGTTAGGCTTATTGAGTGAAGCGCAATTAGAAGAGATTTTTGCATTTGAAAATCTGGTGTCTGAAATACCTGTAGCAGAGAGTCAGCTCGAACAGGTTTCTTGATAGCATAAATTGTCTTGAAACAGCTCAAATCAACTGATCGTTGTGATTTTGACAATTTGCCTCAAGTTCGATATGTGGATTTGAGGCATTTTCATCTAGACTAGGGTCTGAACTTTATTTGGCTGGGTAAATGGCGATGTTTGATAAAATCAGTGCATTATTTAAAACTAATAAACCGACTGCTGCACAGCTATATTTAGACGAGCAGAATATCCAGCATGTCGAAGGCACAGGTTATATCGTGGATGGCATTGATTTAAATCAGGAACTGACCACACGCTTAGAATATTTGTCCAATCGCCGTCTAAAACAGTTTGATGATTTAAAAGCTTTATACGACACCGCGATGCTGATCAATGAAAAGATTGATCTGGAAATTGCCCATCAGCGTTTTAATGTGACTTTGGGAAATACCGAAGAGAACCTGCTGCAATTTAAAATGATCCTCAAGAAGTTAAATGATTATTATCGTAACTTTCTGCGAGAGAAAAAATAAGTGTTAAAAGTGGCTTGAAATCGAAGCGTATGGATGTGGCAAGACTGCATAAAAATAACAAAATATCCTGAGATCATCGTGCTAGTATAAGCCTCAGGTTATTTAGACTTTAAAGCTATATCCATGTTCCAACAAGAAATTTCCCAACTCAATTTACCACAACTCAAAGCAGGCGAGAAACGCTGGTTAGGCAATCTGCAAGGTTCCTCGACGGCATTGTTGCTCAAAGAAATCGTGCAGCAGCAATCGCGTTTATTTATCGTGATTGCACGTAATAATCAGCATTTGGGTCAACTGGAAAGTGAACTGGAATTTTATGGGGTTAAACCCACGATTTTTCCAGATTGGGAAATCTTGCCTTATGACCGTCTCTCCCCCCATCAGGATATTGTCTCGGAACGTCTGGCAATCTTATCCAATATGCCAAAAACTGGCGTACTGTTGCTGTCCGCCTCAACTTTGGCACAACGTGTGGCGCCGACCTCATGGATTCTGGGTGAGCATTTCGATATTCATGTCGGTCAGAAATTTGATCTGGAACAACAAAAGAAAAAGTTGATTCAGGCCGGTTATCATCTGGTCGATACCGTCTATGATCCAGGTGAATTCGCGGTACGCGGCAGTATCATGGATATCTACGCATCGGGACAGGAAGCACCGATTCGGATTGACCTGTTTGATGATGAAATTGAAAGCCTGAAATTTTTCGATGCCGAAACTCAGCGCACCACGCAAAGTTTGCAGCAGTTTACCGTATTGCCGGCACAGGAATTTCCGCTCAAGGAAGGTCGTGCCACTTTCCGTGACCGCTATGCCGAATTTTTCCCGACCGCGAATCCAAAGAAAAACCCGATCTATCAGGATGTGATGGATGGCATAGTCTCGCCGGGAATCGAGTTTTATTTGCCCTTGTTTTTCAGCGCGGAAGCCATGCAAGGCCAAAGTTCACTGATTTCGTACCTACCGAAGAATGGCATTGTCATTACAGATAAGGCTCTGGACGAAAGTCTCAGCCAGTTTTGGCAAGATGTGGTGCGCCGTTATGAAGATCGTCGCCACAATGTCGACCAACCGATCATGCCGCCTGAAAGCCTGTTTTTTCAGACCAATCAGGTGCTGGAGCAGCTGAACCAGTTTGCACGCATCATTGCCGCACAAACATCTTTTGATCAAAAAGCTGGGGTATTGAATCTTGATACCCAGTTGCCACCGCGTCTGCCCGTAGATCCGAAACGTGAAAAACCGTTTCATGAAATCAAAAAATATATTGATCAGGCTAATCATCCGGTATTGCTAGTGGCTGAAAGTGCTGGACGCCGGGAAAGTCTTAAAGATGCCTTAAGGCCAAGTCTGGGTGATATCCCCACGGTTGAAAATTTTGATAGTTTTATTCAATCTCTGTATGCAATTGCCATTACCAATGCGCCTTTAGAGCGTGGTCTGGTATTGACCGATCGTGTCAGCGTAATTTCTGAAAATCAGCTGTATGAACATCGCGTGGTACAGCGCCGTCGCAAACGTCAACAGGAAGTTTCCGAAGAGTTTCTGATCCGAAGTCTAACTGAGCTGACCATGGGCGCGCCTGTGGTACATATCGATTATGGGGTCGGACGTTATGCCGGTCTGGTCACCCTAAGTATTGATGATCAGGATCACGAATTTTTGCAGCTGGATTATGCGGATGCCGCCAAAGTCTATGTGCCGGTGACCAATCTACACTTAATCAGCCGGTACAGTGGTGGTGATCCGGATCTGGCACCTTTGCATAAACTGGGTACGGACGCATGGAATAAAGCCAAACGTAAAGCGCTGGAACAGATTCACGATGTCGCGGCCGAATTGCTGCATATTCAGGCACGGCGTTCTTCCAAGCCCGGGATCAGTTTTGAAATCGATCAAAGCCTGTATATGCAATTTGCCAGTGGCTTTGCCTATGAAGAAACACTGGATCAGGCCAATGCGATTGAAGCGACGTTGCATGACATGCAGCAGGCCAAGCCGATGGATCGTCTGGTGTGTGGTGATGTCGGGTTTGGTAAAACAGAAGTCGCAATGCGTGCCGCATTTGTTGCAGTACAGAATAACCGGCAGGTGGCGATTCTGGTACCGACCACTTTGCTGGCACAGCAGCATTATGATTCATTCAAAGACCGCTTCGCCGACTGGCCAGTCCGGATTGAAGTGCTGTCACGTTTCGGCTCTTCCAAAGCACATACCAAGACCATTGACGACCTGATTGAAGGTAAAGTCGATATTGTGATTGGTACACATAAGATTTTGCAGGAAAATGTTCAGTTTAAGAATCTTGGCTTGATGATTGTCGATGAAGAGCATCGTTTCGGGGTGCGCGACAAGGAACGAATCAAGGCGATGCGTGCCGATGTCGACATGCTGACACTGACTGCAACTCCAATTCCACGGACACTGAATATGGCCTTTAGTGGCATGCGTGATCTGTCGATTATCGCCACACCGCCGGCACGCCGTCTTGCGGTGAAAACCTTTGTGCAGGAACATACCGATGACACCATTAAAGAAGCGATTCTGCGTGAATTGCTGCGCGGTGGTCAGGTTTATTTTCTGCATAATGAAGTTGATACAATCGATCGTGCCGCCGAGCATATCCGTAAACTGGTGCCGGAAGCGCGGGTGATTGTGGCCCACGGGCAGATGCGTGAACGTGAACTGGAGCAGGTGATGCAGCAGTTCTATCACAAGGAATACAATGTTCTGGTATGTTCGACCATTATTGAAACCGGGATTGATGTTCCGAATGCCAATACCATTCTGATTGAACGTGCTGACAAGCTGGGCCTGGCACAATTACATCAGCTACGCGGACGTGTAGGACGCTCACACCATCAGGCTTATGCCTACTTAATGGTGCCGTCTTTAAAAGCCTTAAAAGGTGATGCAGAAAAACGTCTGGATGCCATTCAGCGTGCTTCGACCTTGGGTGCCGGTTTTATGCTGGCAACCGAAGATCTGGAAATTCGCGGCGCAGGTGAGTTACTAGGTGAGCAGCAGAGTGGTTCGATGCAGGCTATTGGTTATAGCCTGTATATGGAAATGCTGGAAAAAGCCACCAAAGCCATTCAAAAAGGCAAAACGCCAAACTTCGATGCACCATTGTCATTGACTGCCGAAATTACCCTGCATATGCCAGCGTTGATTCCAGATGAATATCTGGGTGATGTGCATCAACGTCTGTTGTTCTATAAACGCATCAGTAATACTGATACCCAGGAAAAACTGGACAATATCCGGATGGAATTGATCGATCGTTTTGGTATACCGCCGCAACCGGTCAAACAGCTCTTTGCTGTACATCAGATTCGATTGAAAGCCGAGCAGCTTGGTATTACTAAAATTGATATCAGCAGTCAGGGTGGGCATATTGAATTTGCACCGGATACTCCGGTTCAAGCCATGACGATTATCCAGATGATGCAGAAACATCCGACCTATTTCCGGATGGATGGCGGTCAACGTCTAAAAGTCATGGTCATGCTGGAAGACTATCAAAAGCGGATTCAGTTTATACAGGATTTACTGGACAGTCTGCTTAAAGAATTGCACTGATTTTATTCGATTAAATCAGCCTGAAAATTCAGTTTGGATTTCATTTTCCAATGAAGTTTGCAGGAACAACAGGCTTGATTTTTTTAATGAATTGTTTACAGTAATTGTTGTGATGTGCTTCGCAACAAATCATGAGAATTTGTCTTTAAACACATTGCTTTCAATATTCAGCTTCAGTTGGATATGTTAGTATTAGCCATCATTCTAATTTTGCATCATTTATAAAGATATGTTTAGTTTGCATCCACAACTTGCTCAAGATACGTTTTTTGTAGGCGACTTTCCTTTGTCAACATGTCGTTTGATGAATGATATGCAATTTCCCTGGCTCATTCTGATTCCACGTGTGCCGGGTGTCTCTGAATTATATGAATTGAGTCAAGCTGACCAAGAGCAGTTTTTAAGAGAGTCAAGCTGGTTATCAAGCCAGCTGGCACGTGTTTTCCGTGCAGATAAAATGAATGTAGCAGCGCTGGGTAATATGGTGCCGCAATTGCATTTTCATCATGTAGTTCGTTATCAGAACGACGTTGCATGGCCGAAGCCTGTTTGGGGTACACCTGCTGTTCCTTATAGCAGTGAAGTATTGGCACATATGCGTCAAACCTTAATGCTGGCTTTACGTGGTCAGGGCGACATGCCATTTGACTGGCGCATGGACTAATCAGCCAAGGCATTCCGAGAACCATGAACAGTTGCGGACTTCAGGGAGGGAGTGAGTGCAATTAGACGACTGGATTCAAAAAGAACCCCATCAGTTTGAGTATTTCCATCGCATGATGGGATACATCATGCTGTCTGTGGTTCTGGTCGTCTTTCATTACACTGAACCAGATACCCAGTATCAGCTTTTTGTTCCATTTTTTTTGTTTCTGGTTTTGCTAATTACACCGAAACTATCTCGCTGGCTGATCTATCGTCATGATTATCACATCCGGCGTAATATTCTTTTCCTGATTGATGTCATTGTCATTTCGGTGGTTTTGGCGGCCGTGCATCTGGACTTGGTCTTGTCCTTGCTGGGTCTGGTCGCAGTGCTCTATACCGCGATCAGCAATAAAATTTCATTTATGATGGCATCTCTAGCCAGCCTGATCGGGATTACGCTTTTTTATCTGGCCAATATTCTGGTCTTTGGGTTTAATAATTATTTCGAACCGACCAGCAGTGAGTTGACCGTTTTAGGCTTTATCTGTCTGATTACCTATTTTGGTGTCGGAAGTTTTTATCAAAGTGGTCGTGTGCAATACATGACCCAGAAAAAAGACCATTATTTCGAACAGATGAACCGTTATATGGAATTTGCCAATCAGCTGAGTCGCTATGCGCCCGTGCAGTTATGGCAATCCATTATGAAAGGTGAATCTGAAGCCAAAATTGAATATAAACGTAAAAAGTTGACGATCTTTTTCTCTGATATTCAAGGCTTTACAGAGCTATCTGAAACTCTGATTCCAGATGATTTAGCATTCCTGTTGAATGACTATCTTCGGCATATGACCGAAATCGCTAAAAATTATGAAGCGACTGTCGATAAATTCATGGGTGATGCCATCCTGATTTTCTTTGGTGATCCGAACTCCGAAGGTGTGGAACAGGATGCTAAAAACTGTATGGAAATGGCATTGGCGATGCGTCAGCAAATGAAATTGCTGCGGGAACGCTGGATTAAAATGGGTTATCCGCCACTGCATATCCGCATGGGGATTTCAACCGGTTATTGCCACGTAGGGAATTATGGGGCTACGCATCGTATGGCTTATACCATTGTAGGACGTGATGCCAATCTGGCAGCGCGTTTGCAAAGTGCAGCGGAAGTCGATGAAATCCTGATTTCGGAAGATACTCATAATCTGATCAAAGATGATTATCTTTGTGCACCGAAAAAGCCGATATTCTTGAAAGGCATTAAAGCACATGTAAGAACCTGGCAGGTCATGGAAAAATATGCGTCTCAGAAAGTCGAGTATCAGCGCTGGTTCGATTATGAATATAAGGGCTTTCATTTATTGCTGAATCTGGATGAAGTGCAAAACTTTGAATATCCTGAGCTGATTCATGTACTAGAAAAAATGATTAAACGCATTGAAACTCAGCAGAAAATGACCAATTCACAAGGTATTGTCAAATTGAAGCTTGAGGATGAAGTAATTGAACACATTTAAAGTTCATGTAAATTTACTTTAATTGTTTCTTATAAAGAGAAAAAACCACGCATGAGCGTGGTTTTTTATTTTAGCCTGCAACGAAAATCTTAGTGATTTTCTGACGCATGGTTAATGGTGTATTTTGGAATTTCAATTTCCAGATCTTCATCGTCCAGTTTAACCTGACAAGAAAGACGTGAATCAGGTTCTAAACCCCAGGCACGATCGAGTAAGTCAGCTTCAACATCATCCATTTCTTCCAGGCTGTCAAAACCTTTGCGTACCACTACATGGCAGGTGGTACACGCTGCTGACATATCGCAAGCATGTTCGATTTTAATGCCATTTTTTAGCAGGCTTTCGCAAAGATTGGCATTTTGTTCGACTTCAAACTCAGCACCTTCGGGGCAAATCTGCGCATGTGGAAGAACTTTAATACGTGGCATAGTCGTTACCTTAAATTAGTTTGAGTTTGACCAGTCGTCGAGTTTAGTGCCCTTAAGAGCTGCATCAATATGTTGATTCATACGTGCTGCTGCAAAAGCATCACTATGTATTTTAAGCTGTTCAACGGCAGATTCAATCGCTTTGATATCTGAACCCTGAAGCTGAGTTTCAAGTTGTGCTTGCGCAGTTTGCAGTGCTGCAAGTTGATCTTCAGTCAACAGACCGGCATCCGCTTGGAGTGCCTGAACCAGTGCTTCCAGCTCACGCTGTGCTTCCACTTTGGTTTCATTCAAATGACGAAGATTCTTATCTTCTTCAGCGAACTTATAACCGTCTAGCAACAGACGTTCAGTATCTTCACCCGATAAACCATAAGATGGTTTGATATCGATTTGAGCCGTCACGCCAGAGGTGGTTTCTTTGGCAGATACAGTCAGCAAGCCATCTGCATCGACCTGGAACGTCACTTCAATACGTGCCTGACCGGCAGTCATTGGTGGAATGCCATGCAGGACAAAACGCCCTAAACTACGGCAATGCTCAACCAGATCACGTTCACCTTGAACCACATGAATCAACATGGCAGTCTGGCCATCTTGATAAGTCGTAAATTCCTGACGACGAGCGACTGGAATCGCAGTATTACGCGAAATTAATCGTTCAACCAGTCCGCCCATGGTTTCAAGACCAAGAGACAGAGGCGTCACGTCTAATAGTAATGAGCCATCAGTTGAGTTGCCAATCAATTGGTTCGCAGTAATTGATGCGCCAATCGCAACCACTTCATCCGGATTAATAGTGCATAGTGGTTCTTGATTGAATACTTCACGCACGGCTTTTTGTACTGCATAAGAACGGGTTGAGCCACCGACCAAAACGACATTTTGAATGTCATCCAGTTCAAGCTTGGCATCACGCATCACACGCTTACATACGCTGATGGTCTTATCCAAAGCAACTTTAATGATCTCTTCAAATGTCGGACGGTCAAGCGTCAATACCTGATCAAGCAATTTGAGTTGAACTGAATCTGCATCAGACAAAGCTTCTTTGGCTTTACGTGCTGCAACCACAAAATGTGCATATTCTGCATCATTCAAGGTGTCAATATTCAGTTGTTTCTTGGCCCATTTCAGGATCAAACGATCTAGGTCATCACCACCGAGGGCAGTGTGGCCACCGGTTGCCAGAACTTCAAACACACCTTGACTAAAACGCAGAATCGAAACGTCAAAGGTACCACCACCCAAGTCGTAGATCACATAGTTGCGATCTGTACTTAGATTGCTTTCCTGATCGAGACCATAAGCAACAGCAGCAGCGGTTGGCTCATTCAACAAACGTAAAACATTCAAGCCAGCAAGTTGAGCAGCATCACGGGTTGCCTGACGCTGTGCTTCATCAAAGTAGGCCGGAACAGTAATAACGGCACCATTGACCGGATTTTGCAGACTGGCTTCAGCGCGGTCTTTCAACTGCTTTAAAATTTCTGCAGAAATCTCAACCGGCGTCTTACGGCCTTGTGCGGTTTCAAAAGCCGGCATTTCATTCGCTTCACCAACCAACGCATAAGGATGCTGGAATTTGATGTCAGCTTTCGAGCGACCCATAAAACGTTTTACAGAAACGATGGTGTTTTTAGGGTCAGTAGTAATGAAAGGCGCAGCTTCATTGCCGTATTGAGTCTGTTGTTCTGCATAATGCACGATAGAAGGAAGTAGCACACGACCTTGTTCGTCATTAAGTACTTTGGCTTTACCTGAAAGAACCGTGGCAACCAAAGAGTGGGTGGTGCCTAAATCGATACCAATCGCAATGCGGTGTTCATGTGGTGCACTTGATTGACCTGGTTCTGCAATTTGCAAGAGAGCCATAGTGTTACATCCTTTGCACGTTAAATATTAAATACTAAAAATTAGAAATCATCATCAAGATCAAAGCTGTCATCGTCCAGGAAGCGGTCATCCGCTTTGTCGATATCGGCCATGACTTTAACGAAGAAGCGTAGTTTGCGCACTGTATCGCGTGCTTCGGCCCAGTCTTCATCCGCATAATCAATTTTGAACTCGCGAACCAAGCCCTCAATCCATTGCTGGACTTCGACTTTCAGTGAAGTTAAATCTTCAGCAGAAGTTGCATCGTCAAGTTGTTCACGAATTTCCAGAGCGTCCTGCAAGAATTCAAAATCACTGATCGACTGATCTAAGTGATAATCCTGTTTCTTGAGAGACAGTAAATACGCTGCACGGCTATCGACCGCTGACAAGGTTTTAAATGCCTGATTGATATCACTTGATTTAATCAGAGCCTGATCTTTGTCTTCAGCTTTATCTGGGTGATATTGTTGCTGCAACTTTAAAAATTCAGTCTTTAAAGCCGCTAAATCAATATCGAGTGCTACAGGAAGGTTGAACAACTCAAAATGATTCATGGGAGATGGGATCCGCGATTAATGTGCAAAAGTAACTGTATAAATGCAATTAAAACAGTGTGAAACACACTGTTTTAATGTCAAAAAGAGAATAACTGCCGGGTTTATACAGTGAAGGATTCACCACAACCGCATTCGCCTTTTTTGTTGGGGTTGTTAAATTCGAAGCCTTCGTTCAAGCCGTTTTTAACATAGTCCATCTCCATACCTTCAAGATAAACCAGGCTTTTCGGGTCAACGAATACTTTAACCCCAAACTGCTCAAAGGCTTGGTCATGTGTATCGACTTCATCGACGAACTCGAGCACATAGGCCAGACCAGAACAGCCTGAAGTTTTCACACCAACGCGAATGCCTTCACCCTTACCGCGATTTTTTAAATAATTGCTGATATGAGTTGCAGCATTTTCAGTTAAATGGATCATGAAAACTCCGTTAAAATTTCAAAACGTGGAACAATTAAGCTTTAACTTTCTTGCTACGGTAGTCTTCTACAGCTGCTTTGATTGCATCTTCAGCAAGAACAGAGCAGTGTACTTTTACTGGTGGAAGTGCAAGTTCAGTTGCAATATCAATGTTCTTGATCGCTTGAGCTTGATCCAAAGTTTTACCTTTGAGCCATTCGGTCACAAGTGAACTTGATGCAATGGCAGAACCACAACCATAAGTTTTGAAACGTGCTTCTTCAATCACGCCTTCATCGTTTACCTGAATCTGTAAACGCATCACGTCACCACATGCTGGCGCACCAACCATACCAGTACCAACGTTTTCAGCATTTTTATCTAAAACGCCAACATTACGAGGGTTTTCGTAATGATCAATTACTTTTTCGCTATAAGCCATGTTGCTTCTCCAAACCTCGGGGTCAGCCTCAGTATTAAATATGGGGGTAAAAAAACTTTTCTCAATGAGATAGCAACGGATTTGTCACTATCTCAGAATGAAAATTAGTGCTCAGCCCACTCAACTTTAGAAAGGTCAATACCTTCCTTATACATATCCCAAAGCGGAGAAAGTTCACGTAACTTCTCAACAGCAGCTTTAGTGATAGTCAATACGTGATCGATATCTTCTTCAGTGGTGTATTTACCGAAGCTGAAGCGGATCGAACTGTGTGCAAGTTCGTCTGAAAGACCCAATGCACGAAGTACATAAGATGGTTCAAGTGTTGCAGATGTACATGCCGAACCTGAAGATACCGCAGCATCTTTCAATGCCATCATCAATGATTCGCCTTCAACGAAGTTGAAGCTAATATTCAGGTAGTTCGCTACGTTTTGTGTTGGATGGCCGTTCAGGAACACTTGTTCAAGACCTTGTAAACCATTCCACAGCTTGTCGCGAAGTACACGTAAACGAGTCTGTTCAGCTTCCAAGTTTTTGCCTGCAAGTTCAAACGCTTCACCCATACCTACAATCTGGTGAGTCGCAAGGGTACCTGAACGCATACCACGTTCATGGCCGCCACCATGCATTTCAGCTTTAAGGCGTACACGCGGGCTACGACGTACAAACAGTGCGCCAATACCTTTAGGGCCATAGATCTTATGCG
The DNA here is from genome assembly GCF_049367455.1 of Acinetobacter lwoffii. Classification (GTDB taxonomy): domain Bacteria; phylum Pseudomonadota; class Gammaproteobacteria; order Pseudomonadales; family Moraxellaceae; genus Acinetobacter; species Acinetobacter lwoffii_W. Next base: position 101,545 of record NZ_JBMPXW010000001.1, on the reverse strand, counting down.
CAGAGAAGCTCATCAAATCTACTTTTAAAGTTGAAAGATCAATTTCAACTTTACCCGCTGCCTGAGCTGCATCGACATGGAAGAAAATCTTGTTGGCGCGAGTGATTTCACCAATCGCTGCAACATCAGTCACAGTACCGATTTCATTGTTTACCATCATCAGGGAAACAAGAATTGTGTCTGGACGGATCGCTGCCTGTACCATTTCAGGCGTAATTAAACCGGTTTGAGGTTGAGGCTCAATATAGGTAATTTCAAAACCTTCAGACTCAAGCTCACGACAGGTATCTAAAACTGCCTTATGTTCGATTTTAGAGGTAACGATATGTTTACCTTTAGATGCATAGAAATGAGCCACACCTTTAAGCGCAAGGTTGTCTGACTCGGTTGCACCTGAAGTCCATACGATTTCACGTGGATCAGCTTTAATTAAATTCGCAACTTGTTCACGTGCATATTCAACTTTTTCTTCTGCTTGCCAACCATACGCGTGTGAACGAGATGCCGCATTACCAAAGGTACCATCGAATGTTAAGCATTCCATCATACGTTCAGCAACCTGAGGATCTACAGGAGTTGTAGCTGCATAATCAAGATAAATCGGACGTTTCATGTCAAATACCTGTAACCGATAAAAGGGCTGAATCTAAAGGTGCTGATTTTTGGCGTAATGACACAGTCTGGACGTTGTCACGTGCAACCAGATCAGCAAGCGAGATTTTTTCTAAATAATCGGCGATGTGATGGGAGAGTTCCTGCCATAAATCATGAGTCAAGCACATCGCGCCATTCTGGCAATTGCCTTTATGGTCACAGCGAGTCGCATCAACTGTTTCGTTTACAGCTTCAATAATTGCTAACACAGTAATTTCATCTGCATTACGTGCTAAATGGTAACCACCATTTGCGCCACGAACACTAGAAACTAAACCATGACGCTTGAGCTTCGCAAATAACTGCTCAAGATAAGCAACAGAAATAGTTTGACGTGCTGCAATTTCAGCGAGCGTTATCGTTTTTTCAGAAGGCTGCAAAGCTAGATCAAGTAGAGCAGTCACAGCGTAGCGACCGCGAGTGGTTAGGCGCATGATTCGATACACATGGTTAGACTAGATGTGTAGATTTTATGAATCCCGACTAAATTAGTCAAGTTATTTTTAGTAGACCTTAGTGGGATTTAATTTTTGGAGAATGAAAGATTTACATGCTCAGCCAATTATACACTAATAACATAATCAAAAGTACGCTGCTCAGGCCAAAAATGATATTAATACGCTTTTGACGGCGTTCGATCCGTTTCAGGCGGTTTTTATACTGTTTGACTTCCACTTGCAGGGTATTGATCTTGGAGCGCTGTTCTTCAATTTTCTTTAAAAGCGGTGCAATACGCTTTTTAGAAGCAATAATTTCCGCTTCATCCGTCGGCGCATCAGACAGCCAGTGTTTCCAGTCGGCTAGTACTTTTGGCAAGCTGAATACGGTTAACAGATCACGAAACTCATCTTTTAAAACCTGATTGCCATCAATGCGCATGCTGCGAATGCTACGACGATTGCCAAAAATGAAAATTTTAATCAGATCGGGAAGTGTAGTGCGCACATCCAGGTCGACAATGCGGCCCGGTGCTTTGTGGTCAAATAATAGTCCATTGGGGGTGAATTGCACATAAAAGTCGAAATATGGAATATAGCTATTGATTTTAATCGAGATGTTTTTATCTACAAACTTTTTGGCCTGTAATGCAACGACACGATCATGCTTGAGAATGAAAGTAAATATTGTCTCTAAAACAATTAACGTCATCGTAAGCAACAAATGCGGTTGATTTTGACTTTGTTGCGATTCGCTCATATACAACCAATCCTTACCTGAAATATAAAGTGAAAAAGCTTCCTGCTTGTGAAGAGATTTCAGGGTTAAATCAAATTAGACTTGAAATAAATTGCTTTGTAGAACAGTTTATCAAATCTATCAAGTACTAAATTTGCTATTATGCAGTGGTTTTGTAGAATAATTTATAATAATTGCGCAGAAAACAAACAGGAGCCGTGCACATGGACAAGTCAAAAACAGCACAAGACTCAGCTGAAGCTTCGAATGAGAAAATGCTGAAAGCCAAGTCTAAATCTGCCTCGGAGCGCAAATCGGTTCTTGATTTTCGTAAATACACCAAACAGATCTGGTTGGCTGGACTTGGGGCATTTTCACGTGCAGAAGAGGAAGGCAATAAACTGTTTGACTCGCTGGTCAAGGTCGGGGAAGAACTTGAATCTAAAACTGCAGATATTGCCGATCAAACTGTAGAGAAGGTTTCAGAAAAAGCCAAAGAGTCGGTCACAGACACCAAAGACAAAGTGGAAAAATTAATCGACAACTCTGTTCATCACTCATTGAATCGTATAGGATTAGTCACACTGAAGGATGTACAGTATTTGGAACGTTTAATTCTCCAGTTGCATGCCAAGGTTGATCAGTTGACTGCGGAACAAGAAAAAATGAAAGAAGAATTGCCGAAAAAACTTAAATAAAATGACTTTATTTATTATTCAATGTTTTTTTCGCATATTTTTTGAAAAAAAAGAGGTTCTTAAGTATTGCGTTTATACCTAAAGCATTGCTATAAAGGCGTTATGGCATGTTAAACCAATTCTTGAACCTTAAATAAACGATATTAAGAGGACGTAATCTTCATGAATAAATCAGAATTAATTGATGCAATTGCAGAAAAAGGGGGATTATCTAAGGCTGACGCAGGTAAAGCTTTAGATGCTACAATTGCTTCTGTTACTGAAGCTTTAAAATCGGGTGATACAGTAACTTTAGTGGGTTTTGGTACTTTCGGTGTGAAAGAACGCGCTGCACGTACTGGCCGTAACCCACAAACTGGTGCTACTCTTGAGATCAAAGCAAGCAAAGTACCTAGCTTCAAAGCAGGTAAAGGCTTAAAAGACGCTGTAGCTTAAGCTTACCCAGCGACGAAACGCGCCTTCTTTGGCGCGTTTTTTATTGATAAATTTAATTGTGATGATTAACACATTCATTCAATGGGTATTTTCGGTTAAAATCCTTTGCAAATAAAATATTGGAATACTTATGGAAGCTTTTCGTAAAGTTATTAAGGGTTGGTTGGGCAAAGTCTTGCTCGTTCTGTTTTTGACCCCGTTAGCACTTGTAGGTATTGAAGGATATTTTAGCAGCGGAAACTCTGATGCGGCAAAATCAGTGAACGGGACTGAAATATCTCAAAAAGAATTAGAGTCACTGACCAAATCATTTAAAGAACAATATCTCAGTTATGCCAATGGGGATGAAACTTTACTGAATCAAAGCTTCATTGACCAGAAAGCCATGGATACTCTGGTTGCACGTACTTTATTGCTGCAACAGGCTGAAGAATTAGGGATCAGTCTGAGTGACCAGCAAATTGAACAGATGATTGCTCAGCAGCCTACTTTCCAGCAAGATGGCAAGTTCTCGAATGCTTTATATGAAAATTATCTAAAATCAATTGGCATGACCAATCGCGCTTTGATTGAAAGTTTACGTAAAGATCATGCGCTGAAGATGCTGTCATCGACTTTCCTGGATTATCCACTGGTAAGCCCAGTCGAAATGCAGCAGATTGCCGATTTACAAACTGAACAACGTCATATTCATATTTCCAGCATTAATCTGGACAGCTATAAAAAAGATGTCAAAGTGACGGATGCAGATATTGCTGCTTATTATGAAAAACACAAAACGCTATTTAAACAGCCGACCAGTGTAGATGTCGACTATGTGGTGTTAAAGCCAAGCGATATTCAGGTGGAGAGTTTAGCGGTTACAGAGGCTGAGCTTCAGGAAGCCTATACCGCCTTTGTTGCAACACAAAAACAGACAGTTAAACCAGATGTGAAGCATATTTTAATTACGGCGGACAGTCGTAGTGATGCTGAAGCAAAAAAACTGGCGACCGATATTGCAGCCAAAATTAAAGCCGGTACTACTTTTGCTCAGGCAGCAGCACAATATTCTGAAGACCCTGAATCTAAGTCTAAAGGTGGCGCGCTTGCCGTTTATGAAGAAGGTGTATTTGGTACTGCATTTGATCAGACGGTTAGTTCTTTAAAATCGGGTCAGGTGTCTGCACCAGTGAAAACAGATTATGGTTACCACATCATTTCTGTGCAAACACCAGATGTTGCAGTTCCTTCTTTTGAATCACAAAAAGCACGTTTGTCTGAAGAAGCCTTGGCTGCTAAAAAATCCAATGCATTCTCTGATACGGTCAATACGCTAAATGATATGGTGGTAGGAAGTGATTCTCTGGATGTCGTTACACAGGAAGTTAAAGGTGTACAAGTCCAGAAAGCCCAAGGTGTAACACTTTCGACCCGTGATCCTGTGCTGAGCGATGCTAACCTCAAAGTCAAATTGTTTAATGACGATGTTAAAAATGGTGATCGTAATGCTTCATCAAGCATTCAGTTAGCCAATGGTGATGTAGCCTGGATAAAGGTGCGTAATTATCATGCAGCCGGCGAACAAACATTGGCAGAAGCAAAACCCCGTGTTAAGGCTCAGTTGATTGAAGACAAGGCAGCTGCTTTGGCAAAAGCAAAAATTCAGAAAGCTTTGGATGAGTTCAAAACCAAACCGGCTGCAGCAGTGGCGAAAGGTGATTTGATCTTTGAAGATGCTGGCGTTTACACACGTGCTGAAGGTTTACTAAAACGTGATGTACAGCGTGCGGCCTTTAGTCTGCCGACACCAAAAGCAGGCCATTGGTCAGTGACCACAGCGAAAATGCCGAATGAACTGGTTGTGGTTGCGGTATCAGAAGTGAAGAAAAATCCGGTGGATGTATTAAGTGCAGAACAGCGTAGTGAGTTGGTGAAGTTATATCAGCAACTTCGTGGTCAGCAGGAATTTGATGACTATACGCGTTACCTGAAATCTCAGGCAAAAATCAAATAAAATTGTTGTATAAAAAAACCAGCCTGCGGGCTGGTTTTTTGTTTTCTAGGCAAATAATGGTTTAAGCACGAATAATCAGTTGATAACCGGTATATTTGCGCATATTAATCACGCCAGTATCCAGAATTAAATACTGGCCCTTGATGCCTTGTAATTTGCCACGAATCACAGGAGTTTTATCCAGATTATGCGATTTAATCTTTTCCGGATATTGTTCTACCGGATAAATAAACTCTCGTGCGAATTCATCTTCCAATACTTCAATATTTTCATTAAATTCTAGATTCTGATTAAATTCTTCGCGAATGCTTTGAATTTTAGGCGCAAATTCTTCCAGCAGTTGTTCACGCACTTCAATCAGGTTCAATGGTTCTGCTTCACCTTTCAGTAGCTTGCGCCAGTCAGTTTTATCAGCAACCTGCGTACCAAACATGACCTCAAGCTTTCCGGAAAGACGACGTGAGCCCACTTTCATAATCGGCAGGGCTTGGGAGGCACCCTGATCAAGCCAGCGAGTCGGCATTTGGCTGGTACGGGTAATGCCGACCTTTAATGCACTGGAATTGGCCAGATAGACAATATGTGGTTGGAAGCAGACATTCTGTGCAAATTCATCTTCGCGGCAAGTGCCCAAATGATAATGGCACGTCTCTGGCTTCATGATGCACATATCACATGAAGCATTGGTTTTAAAACATTTAAAACAGTGACCTTGCGAAAATGATTTGGAAGTTTTGTTGCCACAAGACACGCAGTAAATATTACCGGTCCATTCAATCTCGATTTCTTGGCCTAAATTAAACGGAAGATCAATTTCTGCACGATCTAAAATTAATTTATATTCAACATTTGCCCGCTGTATCTGTTGATCAGTTACACTAAGGTCCTTGAGGCCGACGTGCATTTTATGACAAATGCCCTGAAGTTCCATAAAAATTACTCACTTAAATCATAAGGATGCAGTTATGGCTGAGCAGAATGTCATTACTTCAATGCTAGACGATTTCGCACAGGAACAGCCAATTCATACTGCTATTTGTATTGGGCAGGACTTGAGCCAAGTCCAGTTTCAGCCAGCTATTCAATGGTCCTATTTTAGCGTATCTGACTTTTTAAATCTGCCTTTTCAGCAACGTTATGACTTGGCTGTGGTGATGCTGGATACTGCAGAAACAGAACATTTGTCTGAACAGATCATGAGTCAAATTCTGGTGAAATTACGTGATTTGTTTGCCAAACGGCTAGTGGTGATCAGCCGGCTGCAAAATGAAAAGTTATTGAGAGCTTTAGGATTTACCCAGCTGATTGACAAGACCACACATGAGGCCGATTTTGCGCTGTGGCAGTTTAATATTTTAACCTATAAGCACGTGCCAGACTGGTTTAACTCCAAATTTTGGGCTAATCCGGAAAACTGGGATAAATTTCGCTGGTAAACCGAAAACCTGCTTAACCAAGATTGCAAATATTAACACAATCTTGCCTAGACAATATGAGGGCAGGCCGTATTCTGTAATTAAGATGCACATAGGATATAGGACATGACAAACCTGAGTAGTATTGTGGAAATATTAGCAAAGCAGGCATTGGGTGGTGGGCAGTCGCAGCAAAAGTCCTCACAACAAGGTGGCTTGGCAGATATCCTGGGGTCTGTGCTAGGGCATTTAAACCAGTCAAATTCTCAGCAAAATCAAAATACTCAAAACCAGCAAAATCAAACCGGCCAGCAGACTCGACAAAATGGTCTGGGGGCAATTTTAGGTTCAGTAATAAGTCAGTTCGGTGGTAGTGGTACTCAAGGTACTGCTCAGCCTCGTTCAGGATTGGGTGGTTCTACTGGTAAAACCTTATTGATTGCAGTACTGCCTTTAGTGCTGGCCTGGATTCAAAAACAGGGCGGTTTACAGGGTGCATTAGACAAGCTAAAAGGACAGGGGCTCAATAGCCAGGTCGATGATTGGGTGTCGACCGGCCCCGGTGAAAATGCCAATGTTGATCCGCAGCAGGTGCAAAACCTGTTTGATGATCAGGAAGTTGAAGCAGTTGCACAACAAACCCATGCACCGAAGCAGGATGTGTATAGTGCGATTTCACAGATCTTGCCGCAGATTATTGATTCGCTTACTCCACAAGGTGAGCAGACCAGTAAGCAAGAAGCCAATAATGATATTCAAAATGTATTGAATATGGTTTCAGGACTTCTTAAAAAATAAATCTAAACATTAAAAAAATCCCGATATCTGTCGGGATTTTTTAATAACTATCAAATGATTTAGAATTTAATCTAGATTCATGCTGAACAGCTGATTAGATTTACAAATTTTCTTGGCAACATAATGAGATTTTCTCATGCGAATCAGGATAATCTGCGACTGAAAACCGAGTTCACCAAACTCAGGTTCTACCTGTACATAATGCAGTTGCCCATACTCATCCCGTACCCGTGCTTGAGCAGAAAATCCGGGACGGGCATTGCCACTGGAAATCGTCGCCAGACGACCAAGTAGATTGACATTGTTCTTTTTATATTTAGGGGGAATGACCTGATCCAGACAGTGAATCATAAAAATAGTAAAAAAAGTCGCAATGATCAAAGCTGGAATAATCAGATAATAGGCAGGCAGAAATTTAAATTCCTGAGAATAGATCAGGAACTGTAAAACATAGCCGGCAAAGCTAAAATTCATCAGGAAGAAAAACACAATCAAAGTTTTGGAGAATTTGACGTTTAGTAGATCCATCTGCTGAAAGTCATAAGGTGAAATTTTTTGCAGAAACTTGCTGGGTCTGAGTCCAAAATAGAAACCAATGGTTTTCACCACACCAAACAGAATAATCGCCAATAAACTCAGATGAAAAGGCATCAGGTTATAGTCTAGAAAAAATGCAGGCATGGTGAAGTCCGTTTTCGTCTTATTCTGAGAGGTAAATTCCACCATCAGAATGCACGGTAATCTCTACTTTTTCAAGTGCTTGACCTTGGCAAGGCCCAGAAATGCATTCACCGCTTTCTACCAGAAACAAGGCGCCATGCGTGGAGCATTCAATAAATTCCTGATCACGATCCAAAAACTGGTTTTCCAGAAATTCCAGTTCAACCTGCAAATGCGGACACAGGTTTTGATAGGCATAGAAGGCACCGTCACGCTGTGTGATAAAGATATTGTCTCCATCAGGAAGCTCAAAAGAGCGTGCTTCGCGCTCTGGAACGTCTTCGGTCATGCAGATTTTAAACATTAAGCACATTCCTTTTGAAAGTCTTGTAATAATGCCGCATAGTCTTCAACTGCCAGGCGCGGACCAAATTGTGAAACCACTTGGCTCGAAATGAGAATCGCCAGTTCAGCCGCAGCTTGAAGACCCAAATTAGCATTCAATCCGTACAGGAAAGCCCCGGCAAAAGCATCACCGGCACCGTTGGCATCTACTGCAGGCACTTTACGGCCAGGAACAGTAAATGTATTTTGATAATCCGAAATCAGTGCGCCTTCAGCTGACAATGTAATGACAACGTGCTGACTGATTGTTTTTAATTTAAGCAGGGCTGCCTCAAGATTATCTGTTTCTGTATACATCAGCGCTTCTTGCTGGTTACATAACAGCAAGTCTACACCATCTGCAATCATTTCATCCAAACCGGCACGCGCGTATTGCACCATGGCAGGATCAGATAAAGTTAGGGCAATTTTAACGCCATTGGCACGGGCAATATCACGTGCTTGTTGTACGGCATGACGTGCTGTGTCAGAAGTTGATAAATAACCTTCGAGATATAGCCATTTCGCGCTATTTAGTGCGCTGAAATCAATTTGTTGATCAGTCAGTTCGGCCGTAATACCCAGATAAGTATGCATGGTACGTTCAGAATCAGGGCTGACCAGAACCATACATGTCCCTGTTACGCCTTCACTGATCGATTGGGTGGTGGTCTTAATACCTGCATCATTCAAACCCTTCAGGTAGATGTGCCCCAGTTCGTCATTTCCGACACGACAGCCATAAAATGCAGAACCACCGAGCGCAGAAAATGCCACGGTAGTGTTGGCTGCTGAACCGCCTGAAGCCTGACCCTTATACACTTGAGTCGCTTGAAGATTTTGATAAAGAGTGACCTGAGTCTCACCATCTGCAAGTTGCATGGTGCCTTTTTGCAAGTGATGTGCAGTTAAAAAGTCATCAGAAACTTTAAATTCTTGGTCAATCAGCGCATTACCAATCGCAAAAAGATCAACAGTTGCCATGTTCAAATATCACATTAAAAATGAAAGTCCTAAGTTTACACGATTGCTTGGGATTGCTGTAGTTTGCTGAATCATTTTCAAATATTTTTCAAAAATGCTGTATTTTGTTCAGCAGCTATCTTTGGTCTAAAAACTGACTTATTTTTGTGCACTGGTGCGCTGCAGCATTGATTTAAGGATCACATTTTATTTATAAAGAGATATCGCTCCTGGCATGATACTTTAAGTCGCTTGGCAACTGTCATTCTTCACAACAATTTCAAATAGTGTGCGTATATGAATATTAAAATTGTAACAGCCGAACAACTCCCGGATCAGATCGAAACACTGGCAACTCTGGCACGTAAAGAAGGCTATAATTTGGTAGATAAGTTAATAGAAGAATATCGCACCGGGAAAAACTGCTTTAGCCACGCCAATGAATATCTGGTGGTGGCGCATGATGGCAAGAAACTGGTTGCCTGTGGCGGCTTAAACCAGCAATGGGGAGATAATGGCATTGAAGACCGCATTGGTCGGGTACGCCGTTTCTATGTGCATCCGAAATATCGTCAGCATGGCGTAGGCAAACAGCTTTTGGCTTACCTAGAGCAATTGGCACGTCCGCATTATTCGGCTTTATGCTTACAAACAGATACCCGACTGGCCGCCAGTTTTTATCAAAAGCAGAATTATGTATTTGTGGAAAACAATCCAAGCTATAACTATTTTAAATATCTGATTTCTTAAGCTTGTAAATACTTATCTAGATGCAGGAAGTAAATTTGATGATTTAATTTTCAAATGATCAAGTTTACTTAATTCGATCAAAATCCTCGGTTTTCAACGTGAATAATTCAGATAACTAAAGCTATAATGCGCTTAGTTATTTTAATTAAAGCATTAGGAGATCGCATGACTGTAGATGTCACTGAAACCATTTCTCAAACTGTACATCCTGCGTTTCAGTTGGTACGTCAACAACATGTTGAAGCTTTAGACATTTTCGTGTCTGAATATAAACATAAAGTGACTGGCGCCACGCATTATCATCTGGCGACCAATCACGACGAAAATGTCTTTCTGGTGGCGTTTCGTACCCAGCCGATGGATTCTAAAGGCGAAGCACATATTCTGGAACATACTGCGCTGTGTGGTTCAGAAAAATTCCCGGTGCGTGATCCATTCTTCCTGATGATTCGCCGTTCATTGAATACTTTCATGAATGCCTTTACTGCGGCTGACTGGACTGCGTATCCATTTGCGACCCAAAATAGTAAAGATTTCCAGAACCTGCTCGAAGTGTATATGGATGCAGCATTTGCTGCGAACCTGAATCCATTGGATTTTGCCCAGGAAGGCATTCGCATTGAGCTGGAAAATGGCGAGCCTGTCTATAAAGGCGTAGTTTTTAATGAAATGAAAGGTGCGATGAGTTCGCCTTCAGACCAGCTGTATCACACGCTGGCGCATCATTTATATCCGCATACCACCTATCATTATAATTCTGGTGGTGATCCTAAAGATATTCCTGACCTGACTTACCAAGAGTTAGTAGATTTCTATAAGTCACATTACCATCCAAGTAATGCAGTCTTCATGACCTTTGGCAATAAAACAGCATTTGAATTGCAAGAGCAGTTTGAACATCTGGCATTATCCAAATTTGAAAAAGGTCAGACGCTGTATCCAACACCTGAAACCCGTTTGACTGCACCATTGACGGTTACCGACAGCTATGCGGTCGATGCCGAAGATCTACAGGACAAGACCTATCATGTGCTGTCATGGTTATTGCCGGAAGCTAGTGACATTAAACTGCGTTTGGGCATGCGTTTAGTTGAAGGGATTCTGCTTGAAGATTCAGCATCACCACTGCGTCATTATCTGGAAACGTGTGGTTATGCAGATGCAACAGGTCCATTCATGGGCGTGGATGATTCTAATTTTGAAATGACTTTCTACTGTGCGGTGCAGGGTTCAAATCCTGAACATGCAGAAGAATTTAAAAATGGTGTGTTTAAGGTTCTAGAAGATGTTGCCTCTAAACCGGTTGATCAGAACATGGTCGATGCGATCCTGCATCAAATTGAATTGCATCAGCGTGAAATCAATGGTGATGGTACGCCGTATGGTTTGAGCCTGATTCTGAGCGGTCTGGGCAGCGCGATTCATCACCGTGATCCGGTTGAAGTTTGGGATGTGGATTCTGCGATTGCCGCAGTTAAGGAAGAGCTGCAAGATCCGATGTGGCTTTCCAATCTGATCAAAGAGCATCTGCTGGATAACCCACATCGTGTCCAACTGACACTGGTTCCCGATGCGACCAAATCTGCCAAAGAAGCGGCTGATGAAAAAGCGCGTCTAGCCGAAATTGGAAAGAATCTGACTGAAGAACAAAAAGCTGAAATTATTGCCCAGACTGAAGCATTGAATGTTCGTCAGGACACGCCGGATGACTTGAACTTATTGCCGAAAGTCGGTCTGGAAGATGTCCCTGCGGAATTGCAAATTGTTCAAGGCCAGTTGCGTGAGATTATCTGTAACCGTGTTGATACGCCGTTGAACCTGTATCATGCCGGCACCAATGGGATTTATTATCAACAGGTTCTGGTCAATATTCCGGATGAAGTGGTGCAGTCGCCTTACTTTAACCTGCTGTCGATCCTGATGGGTGAAGTTGGTGCGGGTGAGTATGATTATCTTGAGTTCCAGCAACTGCAAACAGCGGTAAGTGGCGGTCTGGGCATGGGCGCATCTTTGCGTTCTAAAGTCGATGACAAAAACAAAATTACTGCCTGGTTGACGTTGACCACCAAATCTTTGGTGAATCATCTGGATGCAATTCGTCTGTTAAAGATCGGTTTTGAACAGCTTCGTTTTGATGAGAAAGACCGTATTGTTGAACTGTTACAACAGCGTAAAACGCGCTGGCAGTCACGTATTTCTGGTTCTGGACATAGCTATGCAATGCAAACGGCTTCACGTCAGCATAGTGCATTGGCTTTGCGTGATTATCACAATACCGGTTTGGGTGCATTGAACTGGCTGATCGAGCTGGTGTCTAAGATCGAAAAAGATCCGGCTGAATATGATCTGCTGATTGATGAATTAAAACGGATTCATCGGGTCTTGTTGCAAGCACCAAAGCAATTCCTGTTAGTCTGTGAAGAGCCGCAGTCTGAGCATCTGATCGAAGAAATTCAGAATGTCTGGGACAAACTTGCTGTTGATCCAGCACCGGTTGCATTGACTCAAGTCGAAAAAGTAACCCATGATCAGCACGAAGCCTGGTTGATTCAAGCCAATGTCCAATTCTGTGCGGCTGCTTATCCGGCAGTTGAAGTCTCACACCCTGATGCTGCTGCCTTGATGGTACTAGCGGGTTATTTGCGTAATGGCTTCCTGCACAGCGCCATTCGTGAAAAAGGCGGTGCCTATGGTGGTGGTGCGAGCTATGACGGCAATGCCTGTTCGTTCCGTTTCTACAGCTACCGTGACCCACGTCTGGCAGAAACCTTCCAGGATTTTGATGCGAGTATTCAGTGGTTACTCAATGCACCACAACAGCCGCATCAACTGGAAGAAGCCATTCTGGGGCTGATTGCCAGTATGGATAAACCAGGCTCACCGGCAGGCGAAGCCATTACTGCATGTTATTCCTACTTGCATCAACGTACGCCAGCGTTCCGTAAAAAATTACGTGAACGTTTATTGAATGTCACACTGGATGATTTGCAGCGTGTTGCACAGACCTATCTGGTCGAGCAGCAGGCGACGAAAGCCGTTGTGGCACCAGTGGCAAAACGTGAAATGCTGGAGCAGCTTGGTTTTGTAATTCAACAAGTTCTATAAATAAAAAAAAGAGGATAAGGGATGGCGCTTAATTCGTTTAAGCGCTCAACTCTACAGCTGAGCGTGTTGCTGGGCTGTGCAGTTGGGACGCAAGTGAATGCGGAAGAAACAGTAGTCAACAGTCCCACGCCGGCAACGGCTGAAGCCTGTGCTGCACTGGAAATTAGTGCAGAGCGTCTGGCCTGTTATGATACTTTATTTAAAATTCCGGTTACTGATAAGCCTGCAATCGTTTCTGAACGTCGTGCAGCAGCAGAAATTGCGCCTGAACCCGACAATTTAAAAGCGAAAATTGGTCAGACTGTTTCCAATATTTACGCTTCTGAAGGATCAAAGCTGACGCCGAATCTGTCTTTGCTGGATAGCCGCTGGGAACTCTCTCCGGAAAGTAAATTAGGCACCTGGAACATTCGTTCTTATCAGCCGGTGTATTTGATGCCAGGTTTCTGGACATCAAACAAGAATGAATTACCCGAGAGTGAAAATCCCAACAATATAGAGACAGAGAAACAGAATCTCACCTCAACTGAAGCTAAGTTTCAACTGTCTTTAAAGACCAAGGCGGTTGAAAATATCTTGGGAGATAATGGCGATCTCTGGCTTGGTTATACTCAGTCTTCGCGTTGGCAGGTGTATAACTCGGAAGAATCACGTCCGTTTCGTGGAGACCAACTATGAACCCGAAGCCAGTTTGATTTTCCGTACCAATTATGATCTTTTGGGTCTGAATTGGCGTATGTTGGGATTGACCATCAATCATCAGTCCAATGGTCGTTCTGATCCGTTATCACGTAGCTGGAATCGGGTGATGCTGAATCTTGGTTTTGAAAAAGACAATTTTGCCTTGATGGTTCGTCCTTGGTATCGCTTTGAAGAGAAGCGAGAAGACGATAACAATCCAGAGATCAAGAACTATATTGGCCGTGGAGACATGACCGCATTTTATCGTTATAAGGAGCATGATTTTTCATTGATGCTACGACATACCTTAAAAGGTGGAGATGAAAACCGTGGAGCGGTACAGTTCGACTGGTCATTCCCGATCAGTGGGCGTTTGCGTGGCCAATTCCAGCTTTTTGATGGTTACGGAGAAAGCCTGATTGATTATAACCATCGTGCCACGTATGTCGGTTTAGGTGTTTCCTTGATGAACTGGTTCTAGGATTCCAACTTTAAACATCTTGGAATGAAAATAAAAAACCATGCCGCTGCATGGTTTTTTTATAGATAGATTAGCCAATCTGGATTTCTGAAGGCGGATGTTTGAGACGACTCTTTTTCGGAGTCGCAATAAAATAAGCAAGCGTCAGTGGCCCTAGACGCCCTGCGAACATTAACAGCATTAGAATAATCAAACTGGCAGGTTGTAGTTCCTCTGTTACCCCTCGGGACAAACCGACGGTACAGGCCGCAGACACGGCTTCAAACAACAGATCCAGAAAATCCTGCTCAGGTTCCAGGATTAATAAGCTCATAAAACCCATCATGATCAATGCTGCAGTAATACACACGACGGCCAATGCTTTAAACGTAGTTTTTTCAGGAATAGAGTGATTAAACAGCCGGATCTCATCTTCGCGTCTTAAAAAACTGATTACGCTGATGACCACAATAATAAACGTACCGACCTTAATGCCGCCCGCCGTACTTAAGGAGCCGCCCCCGATAAACATGAGCAGCATGGTAACGAGACTGGATGCATCGCTCATTTGTTCCATTGGCAAGCTATTAAAACCTGAAGAGCGGGGAACGGTGGCATGGAACCAGGCATTCACGGCCTGATCGCCCAAACTCATGAGACCCAAGGTGTGTGGATTGGAAGCCTCTAGTAGCCAAAGTACGATAAAAGCACTTAGGTTCAGACCCAGAATCGTTGAGAGGATTAGCTTGCTGTTGGTACTCAACTTACGCCAGCGCTTATGTTCTTTGACGTCCATCAGCACCAGAAAACCGATACCGCCAATGATATACAACATACTGATGGTAAAGGTAATCAGATATTGCCCTGAAAAACTCATCAAGCTATTTGGAAATAGTGAAAATCCACCATTATTAAAAGCGGAGACACTATAAAAGGCTGCATAAAATAATGCATCAGTGAATTGATATTCTTTAAGCCAGGACAAGGTCAGAATCAGCGTGCCGATCGCTTCAAAGAATAGAGAATATAAAAACACGGCTTTAATGGTAAAACTGACTTTTTTCAGACTAGTTTGTCCAATGGACTCCTGTGCCATGACTTGTTGTTTTAGCCCCAGTTGCGGTGCCAGACTCATCACTGCCAGAATGGCAAAGGTCATAAAACCCAAGCCGCCGCATTGCAACAAAAACATAATCACGATTTGACCAAATACGGTATAGGCTTCACCGACATTCACCACCGATAGCCCGGTAATGGTCACAGCAGAAGTTGCTGTAAAAATCGCCTCCAGCCAGCTGATTTCTCCATGATGTGCAATAGGCAGCATCAATAGCAGTGAGCCGATCAGAATTAATCCGAGAAAACCCAAAGCCAGTAAGCTCGGAGGACTGAGGTTAATCGTCCTGTGTTGCTTTAAATCAGAACTTTTCATAAATGTTTAAAATATTTAGCAAGACGGCGCAAAGGTTCCAGCAATCCTTCAACCAGTAAAATGTCGCCTTCTTGAAGAATCTGATTGGCATCTACGTGGTATTGCAGCGTAGATCCGCGTTTATGTAATAAGGTGGTAATTTCAGGTATATGCTTCATCAACTGATTCAACGGTGTACCATGATGATCTGCATGAATCTCGATCTTGACAATATAGTGATCATCTTCAAGTGACATATAACGGCTAACCATCGGGTAGCTGAGTGATTGTGCCACACGGACGCCCATATCTTCTTCTGGGTGAATAATTTTTTCGACGTTCAGATGGGTCAAAATCATATGGTGGGCTTTGGATTTGGCTTTGGCCCAAATTTTCTTTACACCCATATTTTTCAGATGCAGTACACACAGAATGCTGGCTTCAATATCTTCACCAATTGCGACTACGACCGCTTCACAGCGCTGGATATCCAGTTCATCCAGGACATGCTCATCGGTTGCATCGGCAATGACCGCATGGGTGAGCTGATCGGAAATATTTTCCACATATTTTTTATCGAGATCGATTCCAATCACATCATGTTTCAGGCTGATCAGTTGAGTCGCCACTGTTGCACCGAAGCTGCCCAGCCCAATGACTGCAAATAATGCCATGCATATTTCCTTAAATCTTTTTATTTCAAATCAGTTCATGTCTAAGTATGTATCTTAAAGATTTTTATAGTTTTCAGCTATCTGGCCTTACATAAATACTTCATACATTTTCATTCAGCCGGACATAAAAAAACCGCCTCGAAAGGCGGTTTATGTTTGAAAGAATTACTTCAAGAAACGTTGATAACCCAGATTATTGGTAATTTCCTGATATGGATAGGTAATGGTTTCGAGAGTTTCGATCAAGCCATCCGGATTCTGTTGTGCATCGGTTGCTTCAAGACCCACCAGAACACGTCCTTCAGCAGCGCCGTGGTTCCGGTAGTGGAACAGGGTGATATTATGGGTTGGGCCAAGACGTTCCAGGAACATCAGTAAAGCGCCAGGACGCTCCGGGAATTCCACGCGGAACAGGCGCTCATTTTCAATATCGGCATGACCACCGATCAGGTAACGGATATGCAGTTTGGCCACTTCGTCATCAGACAGATCGTCAACGTCATACTGGAACTTTAAGGTTTCATAAATTTCCTGACGTTCTTTCTCGCCATTTTTCAGACTGATGCCGACAAAGACTTGCGCAGCAGAAGCATCGCTGGCACGGTAGTTAAATTCAGTAATATTACGGCCTTGTAATGCACGGCAGAAACTCAGGAATGAACCTTTCTGTTCCGGAATGGTCACGGCAAAAATCGCTTCTTTGCGTTCACCCAGTTCGGTACGTTCAGCGATATAACGTAAACGGTCGAAGTTCATGTTGGCGCCGCAGACAATCGACACCATGTTCTTCCCTTCGATGCCATGTTCAGCCACGTATTTTTTAATACCTGCCAGAGCCATTGCACCAGATGGTTCTACAATGCTACGGCATTCGTCATAAGTGTCTTTAATCGCTGCACAGACTTCATCCGTATTCACCAGCACCACATTCGGTTCCACGATTGGGCCAGAATTGTCCGATTTTTGCAGACGAATCACATCAAATGGTTTTTCACCAATTTGGGCTACCGCTGTACCATCAGCAAACAAGCCCACAGATGGGAGAATCACACGTTCATTTGCTTCTAAAGCAGCTTTTAAACAGGCAGATTCGTCGTATTCCACTGGAATGACTTTAACGTGGGGTGCGACATCACCTAAATACGCTGCAACACCTGCGATCAGGCCACCACCGCCAACTGCGACAAACACGTAATCCACATCGCGCCATTGACGCAGGATTTCATTAGCAATCGTACCTTGGCCAGCAATCACCAGTTCATCATCATAAGGCGGAATGAAGGTCATGCCATCTTCCTGGGCACGTTGAATCGCATACTTGTTGGCGACATCAAATGAATCACCATGCAAAACCACTTCGCCACCAAGACGCTTAACCGCCTGTACCTTGATATCAGGTGTGGTTTTAGGCATCACAATAATCGCGCGAATACCCAGCTTTTTCCCTGAGAGTGCCACGCCCTGTGCATGGTTACCCGCTGAAGCAGTAATAACGCCACGTTCCATTTGTGATTTCGGTAATTGACTAATACGGTTATAGGCACCGCGTAGCTTGAATGAAAAAACCGGTTGTAAATCTTCACGTTTAAAGCGGATATTATTATTGAGTCGTTCGCTAATTCGTGGCGCTGCTTCGAGTGGAGTTTCGATTGCAACATCGTAGACCGTTGCTTGTAAAATTTGTCGAACCAAACGAGACAGCATGTTAATTTTCCATCTAACAGTTTAAAATAGGGGCTTATTGTAACAAACCACACGGCTTTGCGGTTTAAAAAAGCTGCAAAAGTCCAAAATAGTTGAGTGAAGCCATGAGTCTATATGCAACCCAAGATGAGAAAAAACAAGCAGCAGCCAAAGCCGCTTTAAAACACTTGCCAAAAGGGGGCATTTTAGGCGTAGGTACAGGCAGTACTGTAAACTTTTTAATTGACTTATTGCCTGAGCTGCAATTGGAAGCTGCGGTAGCCAGTTCAGAAGCAACTGCACAACGCTTGAAAAAACTCGGCATTGAAGTGGTAGATATGAACTCTGTCAGTGGTCTGGATGCTTATGTTGATGGTGCAGATGAAATTGATCGTCATATGCATATGATCAAAGGTGGCGGTGCAGCGCTGACACGTGAAAAGATTGTTGCCTCTATTGCGAAAAAATTTGTGTGTATCGTGGATGATTCTAAATGGGTTGGACAATTAGGGCGTGAGTTCCCGCTTCCTGTAGAAGTGATTCCAATGGCGCGTTCTGCAGTCGCGCGTAAAATCGTATCTTTAGGTGGCGATCCTGCGTACCGTGAAGGTGTGGTCACTGACAACGGTAATGTGATTTTAGATGTGTACAACCTGAATATTCTAAATGCACTTGAACTGGAAAAAACCTTAAACGATATTCCGGGCGTGGTATGTAACGGTATCTTTGCGATCAACAAAGCAGATATCGCCATTGTCGCGACTGATAACGGAATTGAAGAGCGTACAGCGGTTTAATTAAACTTTCTAGAAAAAATCCCTCTAAATCTCCCTGAGCGAAGTTTTGAAGCACTGCTTTAAAACAAGTGCAAGAAGGGAGACTTTTAAAAGCCCCTCTTTGAAAAAGAGGGGGTTAGGGAGATTAAAAAAACTATAATGACCTTATCCGATCTACCCGAAATCCAAATCACCCGAAATGTCCGTTCAACCCGGTTACGTTTGCGTGTCGATGCGACCCAGATTCGCCTCACAGCCCCGGTTTTTTGCAGCAAAAAACAGATACGGCATTTTATTGAACAATCTGAAAGCTGGCTGATTAAAACCTGGCAATCCCAGCAAGAAAAAATCGAAAATATTGACCGGACGTTACCGATTGAGCTGCGGTTATTTAATCTAAAAGAACCTGTACAAATTTCTTATCAAAGCCAGAAGAGCAACTTCATTTTTGATCATAAAAATTTACAGCTTTGCATCAGTGACCGACATCCTGAAGAATATTTAAAAACTTTCGTGATTGCCTACGCAAAAGAACAGCTTCCTTCATATTTAAATCTTGTCTCACAGCAATGTCATTTGCCTTTTAAAAACTGCAGTATTCGACAACCTAAAACCCGGTGGGGCAGTTGTTCGGCCAAACATGACATTATGCTGAATAGTGCGCTAGTATTATTTCCTGAAGAGGTCACGCATTATGTCGCTGTCCATGAACTGGTACACACAAAGCATTTTGATCATAGTCCACGCTTTTGGGCAGAAGTTGCTAAGCATGATCAGCATTTCCAGCAGCATCGTATAACGCTGAAAAATACGCCGTTGCCATATTGGTGGGGTGCCTAAAACCATAATTAATAAGTCCATATAACTCTATTGAAATAGCCTAAGCAAATTAAAAGTTTCATGATCAAAATCGGACTTATCCTACTGATCAATTAAAAAACCAGCAAACCCCAGTGAAATGGTTTAGAAAACCTCAACTTCCTGTCATACTAGGCTGTATAAAGGAAACATTTATTTGAGGTAATCATCGTGATTTCAGTGGGTATTGTGGGTGGTACGGGTTATACAGGCGTTGAACTTTTGCGTCTTTTGCTACGACATCCAGATGTAAATGTAACAGCACTGACATCACGTACTGAAGCAGGTCGTCGTGTAGATGACATGTTCCCAAGCTTGCGCGGGCATACCAATCTTAAATTTTCTGATTTGAGTCTGGGTTTATTAAAATCATGCGATGTGGTGTTCTTTGCAACGCCGCATGGTGTCGCAATGAAACATGCCGAAGAGCTGGTTGCTGCAAATACCAAAGTGATCGACTTGGCGGCAGATTTTCGTTTACAAGATCTTGAACAGTTTGAAAAATGGTATGGCATGCAACATGCATGTCCAGAACTGTTAAAAGATTCTGTTTATGGTTTATCTGAGCTAAATCGTGAAGAAATTAAAAAGGCCAGTGTGATCGGGAATCCGGGGTGTTATCCAACTACAGTTCAGTTGGGTCTGGCGCCGGTCTTAAAAGCGGCTGAAGCATTGGTGAAACCTGAAAGCATTATTATCGATGCCAAATCTGGTGTATCAGGTGCAGGTCGTAAAGCCAGTCTGGGCATGATTTATTCTGAAAATTCCGATAATTTTAAGGCCTATGGTGTAGCGGGTCATCGTCATCACCCTGAAATTGTCGAAGCATTGGAAAAAATTTCAGGTCAAAAAAATGTGTTTGATCATATTTTATTTGTACCGCATTTGGTGCCGATGATTCGTGGTATGTTGTCGACCATCTATATCGATTTAACTGAAGCAGGCCAATCAGCAGATTTACAAGCGCTATATGAGCAGTTCTATGCCAATGAAGCATTTGTCGATGTTATGCCGGCGGGTAGCTCACCCGAAACCCGTTCAGTGCGTGGAGCGAATCAGTTGCGTATTGCCTTGTATAAGCCACAACCAACGAAACTGGTTGTACTGGTTGCACAAGACAATCTGGTAAAAGGGGCAGCAGGTCAGGCTGTACAAAACATGAACCTGATGTTTGGTTTTGCTGAAGACGCTGGCTTAAATAATATTGGTTTATTACCATAAAAAACGTATTAGAACTTCACACACATTTAGATTTGCATTTAAATGTGTGTCTTGATTAAAGCAAACAAGAGATCAAAATGCCGAATAACGAGTCAAATACGACGCTTCCTCAGGAACCCGGGACTAAGAAACCATTCATGAAAGGTAATACGCCCTTGGCCATTGGTGCGGCTGTATTGATCTTAAGCAGTGGCGTACTCGGATATACCGTAGGACATCGTCAGGGTTTGACTGCGGCGGGTTATGATGCAGATGCAGAGCAACTGGTCGATGTGGTACAGACTCAGAAAGCCAGTCTTGAAACACTGAACAAGACGCTGAATACTGCGGTTCAGGAGCGTGATCTAGCTGTCAGCAACGCCAATGATCTGTATCTGGCCATGACCAAGGCACGTGATGAACAGGTGCAGGCTGAAAGTGTAGGAACCATTTATCGCGAAATTTTGCGTCAGCGTGGTGGTTTGGCATTGGCGGTTCAAAACCTGTCGATTAAACCATTACCCGAAAATGCCTTTGAATACCAGATTGATCTGGTTCAGGTCAGTCCAGGCAAAAGTCGTGCTTCAGGTAGTGTGGAACTGCGCCTGATTAAAGGGACTGAAATTCTGGTGGTACCACTGGAAGATAAAAACTTTAATTTTGAAAATTATGAGCGACTCACTGGCCGCTGGACCATGCCGAAAGGCTTTAAACCAGAATTTATTGAAGTGCGTCTTACTGGTGCCAAGCCTGTGATTCGTCGTTTTAGTTGGGAACAGGGCAAAGCAGTCGAAAATCAGTCTGCCACCTTGTCAGAAATTCCGAAAACCGAAGCAAATGCAAATTAAGTGTGAAATATAAATCTTATGCCAAGCAATAAACGTCAAATGTGTTTAAGTGATATTAAAAATTCTTTTAATGAGTCTGGAATCGTTGATTGGCATATCAGCCCACGTTTAGCAAATGAACCCTCTGAAGACGGTGATTCTGACTTAGCTGTACAGACTGCACCGCCAGAACTGAAACGTCCACCGTTGTATGCGGTTGTTTTATTAAATGACGACTATACGCCGATGGAGTTTGTAATTGAAATTTTACAACAATACTTTGCAATGAATCTTGACCAAGCTACACAAGTAATGCTAACTGTACATTATGAAGGAAAGGGTGTAGCTGGGGTTTATCCTCGAGACATTGCGGAGACCAAAGCGAACCAAGTCAATAATTATGCTCGATCACAAGGTCATCCGTTACTTTGCCAAATAGAGCCTAAAGATTAAGGGGGTTACATGCTCAGTCGTCAATTAGAAGTATCACTACGTTTGGCTGTCAGCATGGCTCGTCAAAAGAGACATGAGTTCCTGACCGTAGAACATTTATTGTTAGCCTTGCTCGACAATGATTCAGCCGTGAATGCTCTCAAAGCATGTGGTGCGGACATCATCGTGTTGCGTAAGGAATTAGAAGAGTACGTAGAACAACATACCCCTAAACTTGGTGAAAATAGTGATCAGGCACCACACCCGACAGAAAGCTTCGACCGGATCTTGCAACGCGCGATTTTTCACGTGCAGTCAAGCGGCGGCGATCGTACTGTAGAAGGTGCTGATATTCTGGTTGCCATGTATTCTGAGCGTGACTCATTTGCAGTCTATCTGCTGAAACGTCATCAAATTAACCGTCTGACCCTGACTCAGTACCTGTTCTCATGGTACCCGTAAAGAAGATGTACAGTCTGAAGAAGAAATCGAAGATCTAGATGGCGAATCAGCATCTTCAGCAAGTTCAGGTCCACTTGAACTTTATACCACTAACCTGAATGTTGAAGCACAAAAAGGTAAGACCGATCCACTGATTGGTCGTGAAAAAGAAATCGAGCGTGCCGCGCAAGTTCTTTGCCGCCGTCGTAAAAATAACCCACTCCTTGTCGGTGATCCAGGTGTCGGTAAAACCTCGATTGCTGAAGGGCTGGCTTGGTTAATTGTCAATGGTAAAGCGCCAAAACCACTGGAAAATGCTGAAATTTTCAGTCTGGACATTGGTGCTTTGGTGGCAGGAACCAAATACCGTGGCGACTTTGAAAAACGCTTGAAACAGCTTTTAAATGCGTTGAAAAAGAAACCTGAAGCAGTGCTGTTTATTGATGAAATTCACATGATTATTGGTGCAGGCTCGAGTATGGGCAGTACCATGGATGCATCGAATCTGATCAAACCGGCGCTGGCAAATGGTTCTTTACGCTGCATCGGGTCAACCACATTCCAGGAATACCGTCAGGTCTTTGAGAAAGATCATGCTTTATCGCGTCGTTTCCAGAAAATTGATGTGAATGAGCCATCTATTTCTGAAACTATTGATATCCTACGTGGTCTGAAATCGAAGTTTGAAGATTTCCATCATGTGGAATATGAAGATCAAGCCTTAGTGTCTGCGGTAGAACTTTCTGCGAAATTTATCAACGACCGTTTCTTGCCAGATAAGGCGATTGATGTCATTGATGAAGCCGGTGCTCAGCGCCGTCTCAAAGCAGAACAAGATGACAGTTTAATCACCGTAGAAAATATTGAAGACATCGTTTCTAAAATTGCGCGTATTCCTCCGAAAACTGTCTCTAAAGATGACAAGAGTGTGCTGGAAAATCTTGAGCGTGATTTAAAACGTGTGGTCTTTGGTCAGGATGAAGCGATTGAGGCCTTGGCTTCTGCAATTAAACTGTCACGTGCCGGTTTGAAGTCTCCAGATAAGCCTGTAGGTAGTTTTGTCTTTGCGGGTCCTACAGGTGTTGGTAAAACCGAAGTGACCAAGCAGCTCGCGAAACAGATGGGTGTGGAACTGGTTCGTTTTGATATGTCGGAATACATGGAACGTCATGCAGTGTCACGTTTGATCGGTGCACCTCCGGGCTATGTCGGTTTTGATCAGGGTGGCTTGCTCACCGATGCGATTCACAAAAATCCGCATTGTGTGCTGTTGCTAGACGAGATCGAAAAAGCGCATCCAGATGTGTTTAACCTCTTATTGCAGATTATGGATCATGGTTCATTGACTGATAATAACGGGCGTAAATCTGATTTCCGTAACGTGGTCTTGGTACTCACCACCAATATTGGTGCTGAAAGTATTTCACGTGTCAGCATTGGTTTTATGGAACAGGACAATAGTAACGATAATCAGGAAGCGATGAAGAAAGTTTTCTCGCCAGAATTCCGTAACCGTCTCGATGGCGTGATTCAGTTCAAGGCATTACCAAGCAGCATTATTGAAAATGTTGTAGATAAATTCCTGACTGAACTTCAAGCACAACTAGATGACAAAAAAGTCATGTTGGAAGTGGATCAGAGTGCACGTGAATGGATGTCAGAACATGGCTATGACCGTTTAATGGGCGCACGTCCAATGCAACGTTTGATTCAGGAACACCTGAAAAAACCGCTGGCTGAGATGATCCTGTTTGGTGAGCTGGCTGAAAATGGCGGCAATGTTGCAGTATCTGTGAAAAAAGAAAATGGTAAAGCGGTTGGCTTAAAACTTGAAGTTTTTGAAGACCAGACTGCTGAACCAGCTTAATTAATAAGAAGGATCAAACCCGTGCTTGCACGGGTTTTTTCATGGACTCATATTTTAAATTATCAAATTCATATCATTTAAAAGATAAATTATGGATATTCAAGTTACCAAGCTGTTCACGACATTTTTACTGTTTTTAGTCACGGCATTGATGGAAATTTTAGGTTGTTATTTTCCCTATCTGATTTTAAATCAGGGGAGAAGCCACTGGTTATGGATTCCGACAGCTCTGGCTTTGGCGGCTTTTGTCTGGCTGTTAACCTTGCATCCAGCTGCTTCAGGACGGATCTATGCCGCTTATGGCGGTATCTATATTTTTTCAGCACTGATGTGGTTGCGCTTCGTTGATCAAGTGACTCTATCGCGTTGGGATCTACTTGGTGGCATGGTGGTAATACTGGGCGCGTTGATTATTATTTTGCAGCCGCAAGGCTTGGTGCGTTAGCAAGATATAACAGTAAACCTTATTAAAAAAGGTAGCCACGGCTACCTTTTGTTTTCAGGATTCTTGAATCCTGAATCGAAATAAATGTCTTATGTGTTTAGATTATTTTAATTTGCAATCTTTCTGGGAAATATCCGTTTTATATGTTTGTGTCTGCGAGTTCAGGCTGAGTTCAACCTTGTAAGGGTTCTCAATCTGATAGCGATGCTCAAAGAAAATTTCACAATTATTGAGCAGATTATTGCGAATGACTTTCATCACTTCTTTGCGCCCCAAGTCTTTTTCAAACTGGCTAAAATCGGGCGTGATGATCATGCCTTTCAGTGTGGTTTTATTGGCACTTAACTGTAATTGTTCAATAATCGTATTTTGATCAATCTGCAATGGTAAAGTTCTGGAATCCTCTGCACTGAGCACTGCGAGCAATTCTATCAGCTCAGCTTTTTTCTGAATTTTAAATTTGCTGTCAATAATATTTTTTTCTTGAAGATATTGGTCAAATTCAGAAGCATGCACCGGTAAGGCGACACTGCTAAAACCAGTCAAGAGTGCCAAAGCCCAATATTTTTTTTGCATTGTATAAAATCACTTTTTATTCCATTTCAACAATGATTATAAGAGCTGAGACAAAAAAAGCACCAGAGATTGGTGCTTAATTTGTGAAGATTCATCTTAAAAAATTAGTCTTTTTTCAGATTTTCATTAATCAGGAATTCAACCAAAGCTTTTTGCGCGTGCAAGCGGTTTTCAGCTTCATCCCAAACTACGGCATTTTTATGGTCAAGCAGATTTTCTGAAATCTCTTCGCCACGATGCGCAGGCAAGCAGTGCATAAACAAGCAATCCGGATGTGCAAGATCCATCAGGCGTTCATTCACCTGATAATCTGCAAAGGCTTTTTCACGGATCTTCTGCTCTTCTTCCTGACCCATGCTTGCCCAAACATCAGTCACGATCAGGTCAGCATTCACCGCTGCATCTTCAGCAGAAGGAACCAGTTCCACACAATGCGCGAATTCAGACAGGAATTTTTCTTGTGGCTCATAGCCTTTTGGCGCTGCAATTTTCAGATTAAAGCCCCACATATGTGCAGCTTCAATATAAGAGTTACACATATTGTTGCCATCACCAATCCAGGCAACAGTTTTACCTTCAATTGAGCCACGTTGCTCTACATAAGTCTGCATGTCAGCAAGTAGCTGGCAAGGATGGTGGTCATCTGTCAACGCATTAATCACTGGAACTTTTGAATAAGATGCAAAACGCTCCACGATATCATGGCCGAAAGTACGGATCATCACGATATCCAGCATGCTTGAAATCACACGTGCAGAATCTTCAATCGGTTCACCACGACCTAACTGGGTATCGCGTGAAGACAGGAAAATCGCGCTACCACCAAATTGGCTCATGCCAGCTTCAAACGAAACACGCGTACGGGTACTCGATTTCTCAAAAATCATGCCCATCACTTTACCAACAAATGGTTGGAACACTTCATTGTTATGCTGTTTGCGCTTAAGCTCAATTGCGCGTTGCAAAATCTGGTTAAGTTCTAAAGTTGATAAATCGCGTAAGGTGAGAAAGTGACGGAGAGCCATTCGTTACTCCACAATAATTGCCGAAAAACTCGATCAACAATCAGTTGTTGGTTAGTTTAAGAAAAAAATACGGAATCGGCTAATATACTATAAGCAATGAAAAATGCAAAAAAACTAGACTTTTTGATGACCGTCTAAAAAGCGATCCACACAATAACTGATGTATTTGTCGATTTCCTGATCATCTTCCTGTACCGGAATTCCCATCAGAATACGCCATTCCAGATTGCGCAAAATACCAAAATACAACTGTGCCGAATATTGCGGATTCTCGCAATGCAATAAACCTTGCGCATCTGCCTGTTCTAAAGCCGTAGCAATGGCACTTTGTACATGCACCGGGCCTCGCTCATGAATATGCTGGGCAAGTTCTGGATTGCGCTGACTCTGTTCCAGCACCAGACGCATAAAGGCCGAGTTTTCAGGTTGCATGATCTGGTGATAAAAATTGAGTAGCGTGTGTACTAAATAACTACGAAAATCCAGTGCCATCAATTCGATCGGAATACTGATATCTTCAAAAAACTTGATACGACGATAATCGCAGATGGCTTTAAACAAGCCTTCTTTATTGCCAAAGTATTTATAGATCGAAGCTTTGGAGCCTCCGGCATGCTGGACGATATCATCCAGAGAGACAGCGTCATAACCCCGTTCCACAAATAGCTCGGTTGCACTGATCAGCAGCGCAATACAACGCTCATGACCACGTTTGGTCTGTGGCAGATCTTTGGCGAGCGGTTCTAGGGCAAGGTCTTGCATAGGAGATCGTACATCAACATGACAATAAAGATTGAAACGCCATCATAGCAAATATATGCACATATTTCATAATTGCGCCAGATAAGTGCGCTATTTGCTAATTAGGTAAAGCAAAACTTAAAAATTTGACTAAAGTTTTAGAGTATTTGTTCTATCGGGTTATGGAATGAGCAAGCCAAATGAGTATACTCGAATTTCAATAATTATAGCCAAGACTGTGGAAAAGGAAGATGACAGAACAAATGTCTGCAGGTTTAAGATTTAGACAAGCGCTTGAAGTCGAGAAACCATTGCAAATTATGGGCACGGTAAATGCCTATGCTGCCATGATGGCCAAACAGGTCGGTTATAAAGCCATTTATTTATCAGGTGCGGGTGTCGCGAATTATTCTTATGGTTTGCCTGACCTGGGCATGACCAGCCTGGATAATGTT
Organism: Acinetobacter lwoffii; assembly: GCF_049367455.1. Classification (GTDB taxonomy): domain Bacteria; phylum Pseudomonadota; class Gammaproteobacteria; order Pseudomonadales; family Moraxellaceae; genus Acinetobacter; species Acinetobacter lwoffii_W. The sequence continues at coordinate 73,959 of NZ_JBMPXW010000001.1, read as the reverse complement.
CTTGAAGATGTACGCCGGATCACTGAACGTGTGGATACACCTTTACTGGTTGATATTGATACCGGTTGGGGCGGCGCATTAAATATTGCCCGAACGATCAAACAGATGATTGCAGCAGGAGCCGCTGCGGTTCATATTGAAGATCAGGTTGCACAGAAGCGTTGTGGTCATCGTCCAAATAAAGAAATCGTATCGCAACAGGAAATGGTCGATCGTATCAAAGCTGCTGTAGATGCGAAAACCGATTCAAACTTCGTGGTGATGGCGCGTACCGATGCGCTACAAAAAGAAGGCCTGCAAGCCGTGATTGACCGTGCTTCTGCCTGTGTTGAAGCGGGCGCAGATGCGATTTTTGCTGAAGCGATGACTGATATCACCATGTACCGTACAGTATGTGATGCGGTCGGTGTGCCAGTCCTGGCGAATATTACCGAATTTGGTGATACGCCGTATTATACGGTAGATGAATTGGCTGAGCAGGGCATTGGCATGGTGCTGTATCCATTGTCAGCGACACGTGCAATGCAAAAAGCCGCACTTGAAGTGATGCGTTCGGTGCGCGAACATGGTACTCAGGTAAATGTGCTGGATATCATGCAACAACGAAAAGAACTCTACGAATTTTTAGATTATCACAGCTTCGAAGACACATTAGATAAACTGTTTAAACAGGAGAATTAAAAAAATGGCTGAAGGAAAAGTACTCACTGGCGCAGGATTGCGCGGACAAGTGGCAGGTAAAACCTCACTTTCAACAGTAGGCAAAAGTGGCGCAGGCCTGACCTATCGCGGTTATGACGTACAGGATCTGGCTGAACATTGCCAGTTTGAAGAAGTCGCTTACCTGATTTTCTTCGGAGAATTGCCGACATCAGAGCAATTGGCAGCCTACAAAGCCAAACTGAAATCCTTACGCACTTTACCTCAGGCATTAAAAGAAGTCCTTGAGCGTATTCCTGCCGACTCACATCCAATGGATGTGATGCGTACTGGCGTTTCCATGCTGGGCAATCTTGAAACTGAGCAATCTTTTGAGCAGCAACAGGATATCGCAGACCGTATTTTGGCAACTTTGCCGGCAATGATCTGTTACTGGTATCGTTATAGCCATGACGGCGTGCGTATTGAAGAAAATACCGATGATGATTCAATCGGTGCGCAGTTCCTGAATCTACTGCATGGCGAAAAGCCAAATGAATTACATGAACAGGTGATGAATGTTTCCTTGATTCTGTATGCAGAGCATGAATTCAACGCTTCAACTTTTACCGCTCGTGTGTGTGCATCAACGCTGTCCGATATGCACTCTTGTATTACCGGTGCAATCGGTTCCTTGCGTGGCCCTCTACATGGCGGTGCCAACGAAGCTGCGATGGACATGATTGAAAACTGGAAGTCGCCTGAAGAAGCTGAACGTGAAATGCTGGGCATGCTGGAACGTAAAGAAAAAATCATGGGCTTCGGTCATGCGATCTATAAGGACAATGATCCGCGTAATGGCATTATTAAAGTCTGGTCTGAGCGTTTGGCCAAAGATGTCGGTGATACGGTACTTTATCCAGTCTCGGTACGCTGTGAAGAAGTCATGTGGCGTGAGAAGAAATTATTCTGTAATGCGGATTTCTTCCATGCATCTGCCTATCATTTTATGGGCATTCCAACCAAGCTGTTTACCCCGATCTTTGTTATGTCGCGTGTGACAGGCTGGGCCGCACATGTGATGGAACAACGTGCAGACAATCGTATTATCCGTCCAAGCGCGGATTACACTGGGCCAGAGTTGCGTAAAGTAGTGCCAATCGCTGAGCGTTCTACTGCGGCTTAATCTGTTTCTGTAGTAAAAATAAAAAAAATAAGGTCTCAATTGAGACCTTATTTTTTATCGGTTTCGTTATCGGCTTAACAGTGCCGGATCTTCAATGCTATAACCTGTTTCAAAAGGAATACCCAGATACTTTACTATTACCAGAGTTTTATTTTGTCTCGGAACTTTATAGGCCTGGCTAATTTTCAAGCCTTGCTGATAACTAACCGCTTGCTGAACCGCGCTTTTTTGTAAGCCAGATTTCACTTGATATTGATAGGTCCATTTTGGCACTTTTTCCTGAGGGTCATGCCAGGCAGGCGCGCTACCTTTTTTTGTCTTTAACACCTTAAGCTGTGGTTTTGATTTTTGAATTGGATTTAATGGAACTAAACGTTTTTTGATTTTGGCAATGTCCTGATCAAACTTGCGACTGTCTTGATCATAATCGATGCGCTTGGTTTTAGGATTGATATATAAGGAATTGACCTGAACCAGTTGATTTGGTTTTTGGGATTTAAAATTATAATAATATAGTTGAGGCAAGCGTCCACGACCATCAAGATAGTGACGCATGATATAAAGCTTCTGTTCTTTGACTTCATAGCCTAGAACTTCAATATTTTGTGGACCGCCTACGGTAGCGAAAGCCAGAGTGGGCAAGCTCAGAGGGAGCAGGAGCAGTGCAGTTTTAATATTCATGGTCATTCCACCCTCAAAAAAATAGATTGGCATCTGATCATGCCAATCTATCTTAAAATACGGTAGAAATAATGAAGCTTATTCAGGCTATACAGTAACTTTGAAAGCTTAGCTGTTATTCAACAGATTGATCATGTCATGTGCAACCACAGCGGACAGTTTGTTGAGGCGTTCAAGTGGCGAGCCTTTGAGATAATACTGGAACTGATGGATTTGCGTGCCATCATTAATGGCCACAAAAAAAGTCCCTTCCGGTTTCTCTGGTGTCGCGCTACCACCTGGTTTAAGCAATCCTGTACAGGCAATAATCCAGTCAGCATCACGGAACATTTTTTTACCTGCTTCCGCCAGAGCAACCGTTACCGGCATAGATTCCGCAGTATGACTATTGATCAGATTCTTGGAAATGCCCAATACTGAAGTCTTGACACTTACATCGTAGCAGATCAAACCACCAATCAGAATTTCGGCACCTTCTCCTTTACAAATGGAGAACTGGCTACTGAGATATCCAGAACTTGCGCTTTCGATAAAGGCAATTTTTATGTTTTTCTCTTCGAGTAAGCCGCAACAGGTTTTTATCATAGTCTCTATATTTTCTTTGTGGGAGTGATTTTAGATCAATCTAGGCAGATTTTTTCCTGTCGATCAACTCCAAGTATATTTATATTTTTATGAAAGTTAAAATTTTTTTCATAGATCAGTGTAATTTCATGTTGACCTGATCGCAAATCTGAGTGGTTAAAGTTTGGGCTATTTTCAAAAATAGAGGTTTCTTCTCAGGCGGAACAGTGGTAAAAATAAAAATAAAGTGCTTAGTGAAAGTAGGGTGTTGGAATGAAAACCACAGTAAAATATGTAGTCTTAAAAAGTCTTGACTATCAATTGGGTACACCATTATTTCAGGAAGAAATTGACGCTGATGGTCAATATTTTGATCAGATACCAAGCACAATTTCTTATCAGAATTTGCAGTTCAAAGTGAAAAGCAAAGAGCTTAAACGTTTGTATCTGGCCGAAGAGCAGGAAGATACTCAAACGATTATCGTCAAAGTAGTCAATATCTAATAAAAACTGAATAGAATAAGCCTCTTTTAAAGGGGCTTATTTATTATAAATAGATTAATAAATATAATTACAAACAATGATTTGATCTAAGTTTATACCAAAATAATAAGTAAAAATATTTGAATTAAAGTCAAGGTAAATTCGAAACAGCTTAAGTTTTATTGGTGAGGTCATGTTAAGTATCGTATTTCTTCACAGTTAATAATATTCAAAAAGAATTGTATTTTTAATGTTTTATTTAATTTTTTAAAAATATAGAAGATTTAGATTTATTTGTATATATTTATAAATATCAATAGTATAGTTATTAAGTGGTTCTGTTTAATAACGCTTTTTAAATTTTATTAAAAATTTTCCTATATATGAAATAGGACTTAAGTTATTCCTTTTATTGGATAATAAATTTTTGACCTATAAAGTCTTTCATTATGTTTCTGTTGCATTATATCAGGTAATTTATGTTGCGCATTAATCTCCACTTCAAGTACTTATCTTACTATTTTTTACATTGAATTAATCTGTAACAGGTTAAAGGTTGGCGAAATCTGAAAAATGCGTAGAGTAGATATTAAGTCGAAACCTATCGGCTTTTAATTTAAAGCAAATAGTAAGGAATACCACCATGGCTAATAATCAACAGCAAGACCAACAGAAACAGCAGCAACAACAGCAACAGCAAAATCAACAACGCAATCAAGATCAGCAGCGTCAACAAAACAACCAGCAAAACCCAAATCAGCAACAAAATAACCAGCAACAACAGCAGCCGCAGCGCAATCAGCAACAAAACCAGCAAGGCCAACAGCAACAACAGCCACAGCAAAACAGTAACCAACAGCAACAAGATCAGTGAAAACCGCAGTGTTAATTCTGTTTAAGACTTACGCTCTTCATAAAAAAACCGCCTGAATCAGGCGGTTTTTTATATTTCATTGCACGATTAGACTAAGTATTTATTAACACTGAATATTGGCTTTTAGCTTGTAGAAATTCAAGGCATTGTCTAGGTCGGTGAGCAACTCTTTTTCTGTATATTCCTTGGGTGCAAGTTTTAGCAAGGCAGGCATATAGTTATTTTTATATTCTTTAGGATATTGTTCACACAGGATACGTGTTCTTTCTTCCAGACTAATTGTTGAAGAGTCAAGTTTGTCCAGATAAGCACTCAGTTGATTATCTGATTGTTCAAACTGCACTTTAATGTTTGCATCAGCTTCTGCTGCACTCTCTGCTTGCTGTTTTTGGCAGCCGCTTATTGCCAGACTCATCAATAAAGTAATTAACCTGAGTTCGATGAAATCCACTTAACCTTTTAGCATATTTTGGAAAGTTGGCTTATTGGGGTTCAAACAATAAGCCACTACAGCAGCCATGATATTCACCATGAAATTATTTACCGAACGATGACGTGAATGTTCAAGTTGATGTAAATTTTTTAATTGATCATTCACTGTTTCGATCAATCCTCTTCTGCAAAGTAATTGTTTTTCTTCTTCAGTTTGGATGGGTTTATTTTTCATATTCCGACGTGATGGGGTCAATATTTTCAGTCCTCTTGCTGCTAAAGCTTCGGCTTTTGCTTTGCTCAAATAGCCTTTGTCTCCGAGTAGGATCCCTTTTAATTCTTGAGTTAAAGATTCTAATATAGCAACATCATGAACATTTCCCGATGTCAGCTTGAGATTAATAATTTCACCTAAATTATTGATAACGAGATGTAATTTAAAACCATAAAACCAACCCGTACTACTTTTTCCACGACCGGCCAAGCCTTTAAATACACGATGCCTTTTAATCCGAAGATTATGGCAAACTACCAATTTAGTGGAGTCAATGATACTGATTCCCGTATCTTTTCCTTTCACCTGATGGAAGAAACTACTCAGAGCTTGCAAACAACGGGGCATGATTTCAATAAATCGGTTGTAGCTAAGCAGTTTAGGAAAAGCAGATTTCCAGAATGGAACGATCATTTGGCAATAAAAATATTTGAAGAATCTAAAACCGGATTGATGAAATAAAATGACAATGGTCATTGCTTCAGACAAGCTTAAAGCTGACTTTTTCAACCTGGTTTTTTGATTAGAAATTAAAGCTTTCTCTAAAGATTCATTAAATTTTTTGCAGAAATCATCCAAAATACAAAATAATTCGGTAATATGATCCATTGAGAAGCCTTGTTTTATAACATTTTGTCTTGAGAACCAATATGTTACAAAAACAGGGCTTTTTTTCTACTCTTTTTTTATATCGAACTCAGGTTAATTAGTATGCGATTTTTCATGCTGCCAAAATATTGTTATTGCTCATATGAAAAATTATAGAGAGAAATGACTAAAAAGAAAGCAGGGATCTATAAACTTTATGAGACATTGAACATTCATAACATCCGATATTGACTGAAATAAGGAATTTTCTCCTACAAATCTGAATTAACCTATTCTCATTTATAGGTTTAGCAATTCTTTTTGGGTTTTGGTTATTTAATCGTCTTATTTGCCCATTAAAAAGATTTTTGGATAAATTACAGTCATTTAATTAACAAAAGTAATGGTTTTTTCATATTTTGAAACATTGCATCTATATATCCTACACAGATTGGCTGCATGGCTAGTGATATCTTGGCGTCATTCTAAGAACTTAATGAAAATAATTAAAAATCAGCACATTATAGGGCCTGTTTAATTTAGGAGAGTTAAACAGGCTTTTTCTTTTCCGTCTTAAATCTGGTTTTTTCTTTGCTGATTGTATTTTTTGCTCATTCTCTTTCACATAAGTTTTCATACACAACATAAAGCCTGAAAATTCCCTCAGGAGAGATACATGAATAGATGTTATTTATATATCTCTTTTCACGAAAAGACAGGACAAAGCTATGATGAGATGTATATGCGCATTTGGCATGGGCGTAATGGTTGGCTGTTGTTTTAAATCTTGCAAAGAGAAAATGTGTCAGATGATGAGCAGCAAGCATTGTAAAAGTGATCATTGTAAAAAAGATCAGGCGACTCAAGCTGAAGAGCCTGTACAAACTTAGCCCAAAAGCTTCAATTTTACTGAAAGGCTAAACAACAGAGCTGAGTACTGAAGTTGTTCTAGATCGCTGATCCAATCATTTTATATTGAATCATTCTATATTTAAAGCAATAAAGCTTGATCCTAGATTGAGCTTTTTACACTTAGGAGAAAAACATGATGCAATTTATATTTTGTTTATTTGGTCTTCATGGTGCGACTGAAATTAACTACACGTGTGACCATGATGAGGTCAAACAGTGTCGTGATTGCTTGAAAAATATTGAATAATGTGCCAAATCATCAGACATCTTAATGAAGATCAATCCCCGTTCAATCATCAGTTGGCGGGGTTTTTCTTTACTGATGAAATTTTTGGATCTAAACATAATTTCTCACAAGGAATACTTTATAAAAGAATCATTTCAATAGGATTACGTTTTGATAAATTCTTAGCTGCTTAGAACTGGAATACAATAAAATTTATGCGTGTGATCACCCATGCTCGAATTCTTGAAGCAATTCAAAAGAGGCCACAGGCTGAAACTGCATTAGCTGGTTGGCATCGAATGATTAAGGCCAATCATCCTAAAGATTTTACTGAAATGAAAAGACTTTTTCCGGCAGTGGATAAGCTTAGAAAATTTCATGTATTCGATATCGGCTCGCACGCGAATTCATATTCTTTGCTGTACCATCTACGATCAGGCTGAACAGCTTATTTGCTCAGATGGACTTTAGGGTTTGTGAAATGTAAAAGAATACTTCAAGGAAAATTTGTCTTTTTAGAAAACTGAATGTGCAACATAAATAACATTGATGTTTAGCAGTAGATGTCATATTTATCTCTTAATAGATATATGAAGGAGATGCATATGACAAATAAGCCAGAGCAAGAGCAAGAATCAAATCCGCATAAAGAATCGAATGACGACAAGGGTAATCAGGCATCTTATAAGGATGTCAAACCAGAGAAAAAACCCAATGCAGAACCAGAAAATCCATTGAGAGAGCAAAAATAGCTTTTTCATATGGACGAAGCCCTAACTTGGTTTAGGGCTTTTTAATTTCCCGATAAACCTTGAATCTCTAGGCTTTGCAATAAATTCATCTTTCATTTCAAAGAAAAATTCATGGGCTTGTTCATGATCGCAGTGCAACCAGTCATGTCGTGATTCTTCCGGAATCACAATAATCGAGCGTTTTTCGTCATTCGGGTCATGAAACTGTTTCATAAAGGGATGTTGATCTGAATTTATGGTCAGCATCGAAAATGATCTGATTTTCTCACCATCAATGTGTGCGTCATCATAAATCGCCGCCACGGTAAAAGGATTGCCATCTTCACGTGAAATGCCAAACCAGTGCGATTTACCGTCTATATATTTAGGTTCATAGAATGTATCGACGGGTACCAAAGCAAACTGGTTGTTTTTCCAGGCATGTCGGAAACTCGGTTTGGATGCCACTGTTTCAGTCCGTGCATTATAGGTATGCCGGCCATATTTCAATTCTTTCGCCCAGGCTGGAATCAGTCCGAAACGTGCGATATCCAGCTCAAACTCATCAGCACCGCGCATAATGATTGGGGCTGGCGCTAAAGGATAAACATGCGGTTTCATGCCCAGTTCGAGTTGCTCTTCATGAATATCTAATAAGGAAAGACGTTTTTTTGAGGGAAATTCATAGTTCGAGCACATAAATAACCTCTTTCATTCTAATTATTATTTGCTAAAGAATTAAAGTATAAAAATGATGGGCTCAAAACAATTCGAAATCGTAAGTATAGTTTTAACAGAAAGTAAGAATACGGATTAATATTAGTTTATCCTCTTTATAGAATAGTGCTCCTTTAAAGGACTATTCTATAAATATGAAGATTAAAATATTTGAGTTTTTAATGATTAAATACAAAAGCTCACCGGGTTATTTTGTAGGGCAGGTGTTCAAAGCTTTCCCTTGTTCAACTGAATGGATAAAGTTTCCAATTAGAAATTCACTCTGTCTTAAGGAATCACGATGATCTCCATTTTTGACTAGATGGAAGGCGATAGATTTCTGCTTCGTACATACCTGCTGATAGTAAGCATAAGTACCACGATCATCGACCAGTTGATCTTTCTCACCTTGTACCAGCAGAACCGGCACAGTCGGTGTCATATTCTCAATAGACTGTTCTTTTAAATAATTTGTCAAAGGTGCCAGATTTATATTTGATTTAAAGACAGTCTTAGGTGCTTGTTTTAGGTCAGATTGTAATTCTGACAAACAGCGACTGCGTGCATGATTAAGAATTTCTTCCATTTCTGGGCTAACTAAATTTGCTGGAGCAAGCATCGGGTCTGCAGCTTCTGCTCCTAAAAGCACAATTGGAAAAAATGCGGCGACATCAGTCGTGATTTGCGAATTGCTGGCAACATATTCAGCGATTCCTTCATATTGGTAACCGCCCGGTGCTAGTGCAATTGCCCCGCGAAGATCAAATTCAGGTGCATCTTTTTGACCGGCCGCAGCAATTTTAAGAGATGCTGCACCTCCTTGACTATGACCCATAACATACCAATTTTTACTAAAGCTATAAGGCTTTAAATGGTGGATCGCTCGTACAGCATCCACGACAGTATGTAACTGGCTTCGCGCATTCATATAAGGATGACCGCCCGGAGTGCCTAAACCTTGATAATCAGGTGCAATGACTGCATAGCCGCGAGCGAGCCAGGCATTCAATGCTTTAGCAGCGATTTGCTGATAGACATGGACTGGCCCGCCCACATAATCCCCAGAGGGTGCACATGTATCAGCAACGCCAGTTGTACCATGCGCCCAAGCCAGAACAGGCCAGCCATCTTTAGGGAATTTGCCTTTAGGTAACAGGATATAGCCTGAAGTGACAATGGGTTCGGATTTTGTGCCACGACTGCGATAATTAATTAAGAAACGTTGTGAGGCATTCGTAAACAGATCAGTATTTTGTTCTTGTATAGATAATATTGTACCCGGTATTTTTTCCGAAATATTGGATGCTTGGATTTTGCTGCTATCGGGAAGTGGAGGAGATGCTATTGCATATGTTGAACCTAAACATAAACAGCTCATGATTAATTTAATAATAGGAGATTTAATTTTCATCGCTGAAACCATTTTCCTTTTTATAATGTCATTTTTAATGTAGCAGCTTTATTTATGTTTCTAAATTAACTCTGCACAGAGTTTGTAAACTAAAGCTTTTAAGTTAAGGCGAATGAGCAGTACAACAGGTTATTTTAGTTTAGCTAATAACTTCATAAGTTGACAAAAATAACTAATGATGCGAAAAGGTTTTTTTAGTTAACAGATGTTCACACATGCCTAGAATTGTTTCTGTACCACTTAGTTTAGAACAGCGAGAACGACTCATTTTTCTGGTCAAGCATGCAAAACATTGGCGTGAAAGGCAACGTGCCCAAACTATTCTCTGGCTTTCCGAAGGTAAAAGTGTTGCGGAAGTTGCCACTCTACAAGAACGTATCCCAGAAACCATAAGGCTACAACGCCGACGTTGGGAATTGTATGAGCTTGAATCGATTAAAGAAGGTCATCGCTCAGGTCGACCCAATACATTGATCTCAGACTATCAGGCGAAAATCCTAGATTGGGTCAATACAAGTCCACTCAATGCAGAACAAATCCGAGTCAAACTACATGAAGAATACGAAGTGTCCGTGTCTGTTGAAACCATTCGTAAGTTTTTACGTGATTCAGGTATGGTCTTCAAGCGTACCCGTCATAGCTTGAAAAAAAAGAGATCCGATTGCATTTGAACAAGCAACACAGCAGATTGAAGAATTACGAGAGCAAGCGGCACGTGGTGAAATTATATTAGGTTATGTTGATGAAACAGGATTTTCATCTACACCTGATAACCGCTATGCGTGGACAAAGATAGGTGATGTTCATGCGGTTGATGCAATAAGATTAAAACGAGTTAATGTCATGGGGTGTTTGCTTTCAACGGGGAAACTGGTGACAAGCTGTTTACAAGAGTCAGTGACAAGTACTTGGTTTTATGCCTATTTAACTGGAATAGCTCAACGAGTAAAACAGACATATAACCTTCCATTGGTTCTTATTGTTGATAATGCCTCGATTCATAGAAGTAAAAAGATGGCTGATTACAGAGAGCTACTTAAAACTAACTTTTCGACGAATCTGTATTTTATTCCAGCTTATAGCCCTGAGTTAAATCGAATCGAGATGGTATGGAAGCAGATGAAATATTATTGGCGAGATTTTCAAGTCATGACAGCTGACAAAATAGAGCAATGGGTGGAGAAAGTATCAAACCAATTCGGAAAAGAATACATGTTTACTTTTTAATGACAACTTATAAGCACTTATATTTTAATGTGGTTCTGATCTGTGAGTAGAATTCATATCATGTCTAACCTCACTAATACGATCATAAATCACTTTTCGCATTCGGTTTATTACTCCCAGAGGTTTGTGCTCCGGTAGTGTATGCCATGGTGTAAAAGAGAGATTTTCACAAAACTTGTTTTGTTCAGGTGTATCAAAAACTTGCTGAGGAATGCGGATAGTTGCGACCTTGTAAAAAGGCGCCTCACTTTCTTGCCATTCAGTCATGGAATCTTCGACTGACATGGTGTTTGATGTTCTAGGCTGTATCAGAAACTCCATACATGCTTCACTTTTTTGCAAATGTTTGCGCAATTTTTCTCTTAGAAAATTATGATGCGGAGCATGTGGAAGAGGATCTGTCACTGTCGAACATGCTTGAGCTGAATACTTTATAGCTTGACGATCAGTGCCTATTCCTAATTGATAGGGCACCATAGACCAATATCTAGTTTGCAAAGGATTAGAAATTTTATTTCTCGTATTTAAGGCAATCCAGGTTCCTTTAGCTCCTAATGCAAAAGGAATATGCAGTTTATTAAAAAATCTATCGCTATTTATATCTTGCATAAATGACATATATCGAACTGGATCATTCACAAAAAAGACAGGATGATTGATCATAATGAAATCTTGAGTAGAGGTTTCATCATCTAAAAGCTTTTCTCCCGGTACTCCCAAAAGTTTTATCGCCATACCACGGGCATCTTTTTTAATATCTGCTTGTTGGGCATTTTTAGACCCATTAGAGAAACGAATCCAGGCTTGATATGTTTTTCCCGGAAGAAAAACACCTTGAGCCAAGTTTTTGGGAAGAGCTTCATCTACTTTGAATTCTGCGCGTACGCAACCGTGTGCTTTGGGATGGGCATCACGTAGCGCGATACCTGTGGAATACTCTTTCCGAATAGATATCTCAATTATATCTGCGATTTTTTCAGTTATGTTTGCTTCATCAGGATAAAGACTTTCACTTAAATAATGATCTATATGGGGATGAAGATTATCTTTTGGAGAGTTAGAGGTTATAGGGGAAGCGTTAGCATATGCAGCACTACAAATACTTATTACCATTAGAGGGAGGAAGACTAGACCCGAGTATAGAGGTCTTATAAAGTTAGGCATTGATTTTCTCCTTGCTATAAAGCTAGAGTTCGTTTTAATTTTTTAGCCTATGATCTGAAAATTCTTTGGACATACTTTAGCCATAAAATAATTGTAATGTCTGTGTAATTATTGATCTTCAGATTTAAAGTTCATCCAACTCCTTCCTAAAAACGTTTCCGCCCTTTATCGTGTGCTCAATATAGAAGCCGATTTATGTTCTTACTTTGATTTAACTCAGCAAAGGGTTTTTTGCTTTAGTAAAATTTATTCATAAACTTATGTAAATTTATTTTTAGACTAATACGAGATGCTCGTAGAAAAATCAAGAGTCGTTGAATACAGTGCTATAGAAATTTATTGAGTTTAAAATTTTGAAAATATTAGGATATATAAATCAATGCCAGTTCTAGCAATCCAGCATAGACTCAGTGGATTTTACTTTTTTTACTATGCCATTGTTGGGGCATTCATGCCTTTTTGGAGTCTGTATCTTGAAGATCAAGGCTTCAATTATCAGGAAATCGGGATTTTATCTTCTATTGCGATTGTTACCCGATTCTTTGCTCCCTTAATTTGGGGCTGGATTGCAGATAAGTCCGGTAAACGCATGTTGCTGGTGCGTATTGCCACCTGGATGGAAGCCTGTATCTGGTTCATGATTTTTATCATTCCCAATAGCTTTCAATCTGTAGCTTTACTGATGCTGATTTTCAGTTTTTTTCAGAATGCTATTCTGGCACAGTTTGAAGGTGTAACTTTGTTCTGGCTCGGAGAAGAAAGAGCAGAACTGTATGGCAAAGTACGAAAATGGGGATCAGTCGGCTTTATTATCGGTGTATTCGGCTTGGGCGCCGTCTTTGAAATTATGAGCATCAGTATGTTACCCGTCTTGTTGCTGAGTATTTCATTTCTGGCCTTTCTTTGGTCATTTACCATTAAAGAGCCCACGACAGCGCCTACCGCCCAGAAACAGCTCGAACCCTTATGGCCGATATTTAAACGCCCAGTGGTGTATAGTTTTTTCCTGATTGAATTGATTCTGCTATTTTCACACGCGCCGTTTTATAGTTTTTATAGCAATTATCTCAGTCAGGCGGGATTTAGCACCAGCCAGATTGGGCTGCTCTGGTCAGTCGGGGTCATTGCGGAAATCATCATGTTTGCCTATGCGACGTTCTTTCTGACACGCTGGTCATGGCGCCATCTGGTCACGTTATGCTTATTGATGACCGGATTAAGATGGTTCATCGTCGGGGTCTTTCCTGCTTCATTCATGGCACAGTTTTTTGCTCAAACGATTCACGCTTTAAGTTTTGGTTTATTTCATATGATTGCGATGCGAGTGATTTTCCAGAATTTTTCTGCAGGGCAGCAAGGACGTGGACAAGCGCTCTACAGCACCATGTGGGGGATTGGTGTGGCGAGCGGCAGTATTCTGGCTGGGCATTATTGGGATCAAGTCGGCGGCACATCTATCTTTATCGCTGCTGCAGCATCGACCTTGCTTGGCTTATTACTGATTTTTGGATTGCCAAATAAGGTCGAACTGCAAAAACAGGCTTGAAAATATCATCTCAGTATTAAATACGGATCTTGGAATATTGCCCAAACCACGGTTGTGCCTGTTCCAATTGAGCTGCCAGTTGTAGTAGCAGATCCTCACGGGCAAACGGCGCAATAAACTGTGAACCGAGCGGCAGGTTTTGTTCATTCCAGTACAGTGGTACAGACATCGCTGGGAGTCCGGTAATATTGGCCAACTGGGTAAAAGGCACCCATTTTAGATTTTCTTTCACAATCTGGTTTACTAGTTTCCCTTGCGCCAGCAAATGCGCTTTATTCAGTTTCAATAAACCTTTAAGAATCGGTTTCTGCCAGTTTGGTGTTTTGACCTCACCATTTTTCGGCGCCACTGTCGCCGTTGCAGGCGTTAGATAGAGGTCATAATTATCAAAGAAATGATTCATCTGGGTCACATACTGGCCCCAGTTATTCAGGTTCTGGATATAATCAATCGCGCTGGTTTTGGCCCCAAAAGCCGCCAGTGCTAAAGAGTCCAATTCAAAATCATTTGTTTTAGACGGATAGCCTTTCTGGATTTCATCCAGCATAAATGAAAATTGGCTAAACCAGGTGGTAATAAAATCCTTGGCCAGTTGCATTCCATCAATGGCTGGGCGGTCTTCGACCACCTCATGGCCCAAAGATTCTAGCAATTTGGCTGTTTTTTCAATGGCTTTAATGGCATCCTGGGAAACAGGTGTGCCAATCGTAGAATAAGTGCTAAACGCAATTTTCAGTTTTTTTGGCGGTTGCTGAATCACATCCAGATAATGATGCTGTGGACGCTGAATCTTAAACAGTGAACTATGATCTTCACCATGGGTGGCATCCAGCATTGCAGCACTATCCCGTACCGTTTTGGTCAGTACATGCTGAATCGCGGCGCCATGCATGGCTTCACTCATTTGTGGTCCCCAAGGCGTGCGGCCACGACTCGGTTTCAGGCCAAACAGGCCGCAATAGGAAGCGGGGATACGTATCGAGCCGCCACCATCACCAGCACCCGCAATTGGTACAATTCCGGCAGCCACGGCAGAAGCGGAACCACCGGACGAGCCGCCGCTATTATGCTGTAAATTCCACGGATTTTTACAGCTGCCCCAAGCATCTGGTTCAGTAATACCTTTAATCCCAAATTCAGGAGTATTGGTACGTCCAAAAGTCACAATCCCGGCTTTTTCCCAGCGATTGACAATCTCGGCATTGGTCTCGGCGATATAACCAATCCGTTTTAAGCCCTGACAACCATAAGAAGTTGGATAACCGGCATATTCCTGAAACAGGTCTTTAACCAGAAAAGGCACACCGGCAAAAGGTCCGGACAGATTTTGCTGGCTCCGTTTCAATGCATGCTCATGCATCGGAATAATAATTGCATTTAGCTCGGGATTGGCAATTGAGCTACGCTCTAGTGCAGCAGATAAAAGTTCACTTGAATGTACTTGTTTATTGGCGACCAGATCAGCCAGTCCTAAACCGTCATATTGCAGATATTCTTCAAATTTCATTGCCATTCCCTAGTGTTGCTGCTTCAAGGTTGTAGATCATTTAGGCTCAAGATGCAAGCACCACCTGATTTCGCCCACGATGTTTGGCCTGATACAAGGCTTGATCTGCAATATTGATCAGGTTTTGCAGGTCTTGGGCCTGCGGTTCATTTTGATGAGTGATGCCCACACTCACGGTAATATACAGGGGCGAGCCATCTGATTGATAAATCGGGGTTTTTTCCACCAGATCACGAATCCGTTCTGCAATAAGACGTGCTTCTGATGGTTCGGTATTCCAGAGTAACAGCACAAATTCTTCCCCACCAATTCGTGCAAACAGATCTTCAGCACGTAAATTGCAGCGAATGATTTCCGCAAAATGTTGCAGCACCTTGTCACCGACATGATGGCCAAAATCATCGTTCAGACGTTTGAAATGATCAATATCCAGCATGATGACCGAAAATTCCATTCTGTTGGCATATTGCAGTAAATATTCACCTTTCTGAAAGAAAAAATGACGGTTCATGGTGCGGGTCAGACTGTCATGATTGGCCAGATAGAGAACCCGTTTAAACAGCTCATTGCGGTTTTGACTAATAATACAAAGAATAAGCGGCGATAAGGCCAGCATAAACAGCCCGATCCGGAGCGAAATATAAATCGTAGAATCTGCCAAGGTGTCATGCGTTGTGGCATAAAACCGCGTCAGGCTGTAATAGGTCAGGATAATCACAAAAGCGTTGATCATGGTCATGGTAAACAGGCGATAGGTCAACGCAGCCCAGATCAGTGCAGCCAGAGGGTAGAGCATTGCGCCCGGACCTGAAAAAATATTGGTGATGATGACACAGAGTACGACTGTAGCTGCGGGCAGAAAATAACTGAAATGATGACGCTTTTGACGGCGGTTTTTAAACAGATACTGCATATCCTTGATTCTGGGAAAGGCCAGAAGCAAAGGTAATACCACGATATAATTGACCATCTCGCCCGTCCACCATAGACCAAAATCAATCCATAAGTTTTCTTTGGTCATGAATGTATTGGGTAAGTTTGGCAGGGTGGCAACTGCAAAAGCAGCGCTGGCCAGACAGCCGGCAAATGCGAAGATGCCAAATAAATGAATAAAGGTATAACCGGTATTGTAGTATTTATAATTAATCTTGAAATAACGAATAAAAAATATCGAGACAATGGTACTAATCAGATTGGAAAGTGTAAGAAACAGGCTTTGCAGCAGACTGTTGCCTGTGACCAGATCTGCAAACATAAAAGCACTGACTGCACCCAGCCAGCCGCCCAGATGATTTAAATGTGGAAAACGCAGGAATATGGCCAGTAAGGCAGCATTGGCTGGCCAGATCAGGGCGAGATAGCCGAGTGGCCTGGTTGCGATCCCAATAAAACAACAGACTAAAACAGCGAACACAATGACAAAATAAGCATAGGTTTCATGATTTAATTGTTGTTCTGTTATTCGAGCCAATTGCAAATTTAAAATCCTATATTTAAATTTTTAAGTGTGAATGATCACTTTGTTTAGCAAGTAAGTCTGATTTTATATATACAGTTATTTTTTGATTAATCTGTTATTAATACATGATGTTAAGATTGTTATATACGAAATATATACAAAATAAACTGGAAAAGAAATCCATGTTTTTAAACAATATGATAAAAACTTTATGGACTCAGATTTAAACTGCTCCAGAGTGGGATACGATTCTGAAAAAATATGCTAACTTAGAATCAATTGTTAAAACGATGCCGGTAAATATGAAAAAAATATGTCTTAGCCTTATCTTACTCATGAGCTCACCTTGGCTAATGGCGACAGAAAATAAAAAACCAGCGGAAGTTTCTGCTAAGGCTGCTGAAATCCCAAATACATTTACCGTGAAAACCCGTCCTGAAATTGTGGGATTGTGGGGGATGGAAATTCCGGATAATAAAAAATGTATCGAATATTATAATTTTAAAGGCAATAATAATGTGGTGATTAAAAGTGGCGACGAGTGGACGTCAGGGCTGTATGACTATCAGCCGGCACAGGATCCTTCGCAGCAGATTCCAGCGCTGATTCTGCAAGTAAAATACGACAATAATGAAAAAGACTGTTCAGGCAATCAAGTGGATCAGTCTGGTGAAATTTCGCAGTATTTTGTCAAATGGCAAAACCCTTATACCATTAACTTCTGTGCCAATGAAAAAGCCGAGCAATGTTTTGCCGTGCTCAGACGCGTATTGCCTTAAATTGCAAACAATAAAAAACCGCTGAATGACAGCGGTTTTTTTATGAGCTTTGATTTAAGCTTTGTCTTCAGCACCTTCAAGCTGCTTTAACAAATGTTTTTCCAGATAATGAATATCCATTGCCTGTTTGCAGAAGTTTTTATCCTGAAGGATTAAATCTTTATGCAAAGGAATATTGGTTTTAACGCCAGTCAAAATCATTTCTTCCAAAGCATTTCTCATTCGAGAAATAGAAGTTTCACGATCCTTACCATGCGAAATCAGTTTGGCAATCATCGAATCATAATACGGTGGAATGCTGTAGCCTGGATAAACATGCGAATCTAAACGGATACCTGCGCCGCCTGGTGCATAGAAGTTGTCAATCTTGCCTGGTGAAGGCAGGAAGGTCGATGGATCTTCTGCGTTAATACGGCACTCAATCGCATGTCCTAAAACCTTGACGTCTTCTTGCTGAATATCGAGACCTAAGCCGCCAGCAATACGCAATTGCTGTTCGATAATATCGATCCCCGTGACCATTTCAGTCACCGGATGCTCAACCTGAACACGCGTATTCATTTCAATGAAGAAGAACTCATCATCTTCAAACAGGAATTCGAATGTACCTGCACCACGATATTGCATCAATTTACAGGCATTGACACAGGCTTCTAGAATATCAGCACGTGCTTGCTCTGGTAAGTTTGGCGCAGGCGCTTCCTCCAGTACTTTTTGATGGCGACGCTGTAGTGAACAGTCACGATCATACAGATGAATCGCATGGCCATTACCATCAGCGAGTACTTGCACTTCGACGTGACGTGGCTTTTGCAGGAAACGTTCCATATAGACCGTATCATCACCAAACCACATTTCCGCATCACGCTGTGCAGCCTGAACAGATTCCAGCAGGGTATCGACATTTTCTACGATACGCATACCACGACCACCACCGCCAGAAGCAGCTTTTACAATCAGTGGAAAACCGATCTCTTTCGCTTCAGCCATCGCATTGTGAATCGTTACAGCATGGTCGCAGCCTGGTACTGTTGGTACACCAGCTTTTTTCATGGCAATAATGGCAGAAACCTTGTTCCCCATTAAACGAATATGTTCCGGACGTGGACCAATAAAGATAAAACCAGAATTTTCTACGATTTCTGCAAACTCTGCATTTTCAGCGAGGAATCCATAACCAGGATGGATGGCATCTGCGCCGGTAATTTCAGCAGCTGTAATAATCGCAGGAATATTCAGGTAGCTGTCACTGCTCGCACCAGGGCCGATACATACTGCTTCATCACAGAAACGTAAATGCATCAGGTCCTTGTCTGCGTCAGAATAGACACCTACAGTTTTGATCCCTAAAGTTCTGCAAGCACGGGTGATGCGTAACGCAATTTCACCACGGTTTGCAATTAAAACTTTTTGCAACATTATAAATCCCCGGGGTGATTAAGCGCGGTAGCGGAAAAGTGGTTGACCGAATTGAATCACTTCACCATTTTTCACCAGAATTTCTTCAATCACACCGCTTTGAGTTGCTTCAATCGGGTTCATGATTTTCATTGCTTCGATAATACCGAGCGTATCGCCTGCAGAAACGGTCTGGCCAACTTTAACAAATGTCGGTTCACCTGGGCTTGGTGCTGCATAGAACACGCCGACCATTGGTGAAGTTTCAACTGCGCCACGAGGAGATTTTGCTGCTGGCGCTTCGGCTGCTGGTGCAGGCATAGCAGGAACAGCTGCTGCAACCACTGGATTACGACGAGTTAATGCAATCGACTGATCGCCTTCTTTAACTTCGATCGCCTGTAAGTCAGATTCAATCATCAAGTCGATGAGTTTCTTGATTTTACGGATATCCATGAGACAGTATTCCTAATTAAGATTGTGTAGAAGGTTGTATTTTTTCAATGATATAGTCGAGGGCAGCAGCATAGCCTTTTGCACCTAGACCACAAATCACGCCGATGGCTTTATCGGATAAGTACGAATGATGTCGGAATGCCTCACGTGCATGCACATTAGACAGATGGACTTCAATGAAAGGAATGGCAACGCCAAGGAGGGCATCGCGAACAGCAACAGAGGTATGGGTCAATGCTGCCGGATTAATAATGATATATTGAATGCCGTCTTGCTGGGCTTGATGAATTCGGTCAACAATGGCACCTTCCCAGTTGCTCTGGAAAGTATCGAGTTGTAAGGTAGCTTGTTGAGCCTGAGCAATCAGCTGCTGGTTAATATCGTCAAGACTAAGGTGACCATAAACTTCCGGTTCGCGCTTCCCAAGCAAGTTTAAATTCGGTCCATGAATAACCAAAATGGTCGAACTCATCCAGCATGCTCCAATTAAAAAGTATCGGGGTTTGTTTGCAAGATGTCTGCAAACTCTGCTTATTATTGCATGATTTTCTACATTACTATTTATAATTTCTTTGAATTAACGTAGAAAGCATATAGCAAACAGTGGCGCTATAATGAAAACTTTGCAGAGATTTGGCAATGTTAAAAAATTACAATTCGCTGGGTATTCAGATTATTTTCATTGTAAACCCAATTGGCAAAAACAGTTAATATCCTTTATGTAACTGTATCTTCATGTTAACGCTAAATTCTTCCTTTTAGTGATATTTTTAGTTTTGAACAAGAGTTGTCTGGCTGATTTTACTGCAATGTTCGACTTCTATAGCATAGAAAACTCTTTACATTTTGACTTTAGAGTTGTGCTGATTATCCTCTTTATATATAAGCTATCGACTGATTCTCAAAACGTGATGAAAATTTAAAAATATAAGATAAGACAATATGTTAATGATGTTTTCTCTTATTTTACTTGGATTTTTCTAGGTCTGTTTTTCCAATAGATTGGAATTAGTTACATCACTTTCAATTCAAGTATTCATGACAGACACTGCACAAGAATGTACTTCATCTTCCAGATATAAAGGTTGAATCTCAGCAGGTTTAAGATAAAACGCTCGACCTATATGCTTCATGTGTATAGATGGGCGAAGTGACGAATGTGTTCATCTTCAAGTCTTCTATATAGTGAAGCCATTAATTGCCTAACGCTTAGATAGTGGCAAAAACGCATACATTTGTTGCAATTTTGCGCACCATCATCTTTTCAAGAAAAGTTTAAAAGTATTGAAGAGCGTAATGATTGAACTAAATAGGCCTGATTGAAGCGGAATACGGGCTTAAAGCAAAATTTGCTCTATAGTTGCCTCATCTAAATTAACTTCTTGAGCTAATCTTTATATAATCATGCGATCCATCTCAAACAAGACTTTCTATGACCCCTGCATGCAAACTATTAAAAGCCAATAAAATCGAATACAGCATTCATGAATATGAACATGATGCCAATGCCAAAAGTTTCGGGCTAGAAGCTGCTGAAAAATTAGGGCTTTCGGTGGAAGAAGTCTTTAAAACTTTATTAGTCACGGATGATAAACAGTATTTTGTTGCTATATTGCCGGTACATCATCAACTCAATCTGAAAAAAGTAGCCCAGGCCGTAGGATGCAAAAAACTCCAGATGGCAGATCCTAAACATGCAGAACGCTTGACCGGCTATCTGGTTGGCGGAATCAGTCCCATTGGTCAAAAGAAACGATTAAAAACGGTGATTGATGCCACCGCAGAACAGTTGGATAAGATCTATGTCAGTGGCGGTAAAAGAGGCTTGGATATTGGATTAAAGCCGGCTGATCTTGCCAAAGTGCTCAATGCACAGTTTGTCGATGTGCTGGATACATAAGATCGAAGCATGATGATCACCTAATTTTATAGAACCTGAAGTGATAGATTTAAAATAGCTGCATATTTTTTTGGTCGGAAATAACAGTAAATCATTTTATACGTTTGTATATTAGATAAGTTAAAACACAGCCGGACTGTGTACA
This sequence comes from Acinetobacter lwoffii, assembly GCF_049367455.1. GTDB lineage: Bacteria > Pseudomonadota > Gammaproteobacteria > Pseudomonadales > Moraxellaceae > Acinetobacter > Acinetobacter lwoffii_W. The sequence goes on along the minus strand of NZ_JBMPXW010000001.1, from coordinate 52,660 downwards.
CAACAAGGAATGAAAACAAAAATATAAATTATGATGCGGAGCATAATGGATGCAAATTCAAAATAAAAAATGGCCACGGTTCTGTCTGACATTATCTGCGATGGTGATTCTATCTGCGTTGCCGAGTGTACAGGCCGCTTCTGCACCTTCAGCTGCACCTGCCAATTCACAGCAGGTTTTCTTTGTCGGAAATAACTGGGATGGCACGGTAACCGTGATTCGTCCATCGGGTGATTTTGGCAAAATTGGCGTCATTAACATGATTCCTGACCGGAAAGAGCGCCTTAAAGAAATTCACCTGAATCCAATCAAACTGATTGCTTATACTTACATTCAGGCTACAGCCGGTGAAGGCAATGACCAGCTGGTGGATGATATGTACTCGACACCAGATGGACAGTCAGTCGTTGCATCACGCCCAAGTTTCGCCGATGTGGTATCAATTAATATCAAAACCGGCAAGATTAACTGGCGGACGTCAGTCGAAGGTTTCCGTGCCGACCATATGGCGGTATCACCAGATGGACAACGGGTTGCTGTTTCTGCATCTTCAGGGAATGTGGTGCATGTACTGGATATCCATACCGGTAAGGAATTAGGCCGTTTCAGCACTGGCGACAAACCGCATGAAAATATTTACTTCGATGGCGGCAACAAGATCCTGAACTCTGCCATCGGCAATGTGGAAACCTCGATGGATGCACAGTGGCAAGACTTTACTAAAGGTAAGCGTTTTATCACTATCGCAGATGCCAATACGCATCAGGTGCTAAGAAAAATCGATTTCAGACCTGCACTTGATGCATTTGGTCGTAAAGATTTATCCAACTCAGTACGACCAATGGTATTTAGCAAGGATGAAACCAAACTGTATGCCCAGGTTTCATTCTTTAATGGTTTGATTGAATACGATCTGAACCAGAACAAGATTAGCCGGATCGGACAGCTGCCTGGTAGTGACAGTATTCCGAAAGACCGGACAAAATGGGTGAATGATTCACGTCATCATGGATTGTCAATCAGTGCTGATGGTGAAAAGCTCTGTGTCGCCGGGACCATGGATAACTACGCTACGATTGTAGATCGCAAAACGCTGACAGCCGGGAAACTGATTTCTGCAGGTAAACCTTATTGGGCGACGCGAAGCCCGGATGGTCGTAGCTGTGTGATTTCAGAAAGTGAAACAGATGTAGTCACAGTGATTGATTTTGCCACAGGCAATAAAGTGCTGAGTGTACCGGTAGGAAATCATCCACAACGCGTTCGGATTGGTTATGCACCAGCAGACTGGTCAACGCCGTAGTCAATCGTCGATTAGCGAAAAAGACAGCTTTTTGATAAAGGTTGTCTTTGTTGAGCTGAGGACATAAAAATGAATGATAAAACAATTCTGTTCTATGTAATGATCGGATTGCTCTTGTTTGGGACTTTAGTGGGTATTGGTTATCAGGTACGACAAGAAATCTATCGGACGAATTTTACTGATCAGACCCATTCTGATCCGGTCCTGCCAGTTGAAAAATCGGCAAGCTATATATCTGTTAACTCTCCTGAGAATAGTCAAACTACGAAGAAGAAACAGAACGATACGGTTGCAAAGCAAAGCGAATTATCAAAGCAACAAGAACAGTTATATCTGGACTTTACTCAGATCATTAACGCTTTAAGTGAGGGACAACGACTAGATCCTCACCAAGTCAGTTTGTTGATCACTCAGCAGCAAAAACTGGTAGAGGCCCAACTGGTGAGCAAGGCCGAAGCGAAAGCACAAATTGATTTTCTGATTAAGGTTCTGCCTGAAATGGATCATGAATTGCATCGGGCATTGCGAGTATTAGAACAAACTCGAATTTGAAAAATTAGATCCAGATGCATCTTTCATTATTCTAAGCCTAAAAATTGCTCTCATAAAAAAGCCCAAAATATGATTTGGGCCTTTAAATACATACTTTAAAAAGCTAAGTATCTTTATAAACAGTTCGCAGGCTTGGGTACACCAGCCAAACGGCTTAAGTGACGGGCAACTAGACCAGTATTAAACTTTTCCTGAAGCATGGCATTATTGATATCGGCACTGACAGTTTTCATTAAAAATTTAATCAGTGGTCGTGTTGCTGGTGAATGACCAAACTGCTGATAGAACTGACGTACCGCTTGCAGAATTTCAAAATGCCAAGGAGTTAAGCTCAGTTCCAGACTATCGGCCAGCACTTGAGCGACTTCTTCATTCCAGATGGTATAGTCAACCAGATGGCCATCTTGATCCAATTCTAAATTCATATCTAACTCATTTATTATTTCATTGAAATGCAGCGATTAAACTCGAGGCAAAGATCTGCAAAATCCGCATAATTCAAAAGCTTTATCTGATCAGGCAAAGGCTGTACTAATAACTCCGCATCATTTTTCAGTATGTGAATTTTCGGCAAGCTTTGAAGAAATGAATGCTCTAGCAGCAAAACCGCTTCACCCATCAGCACGACCTGATCACCCGTTGTATAAGTTTGAGCCAGTTGCTCTAGGATCTGCGCTGTTGGCGAATAGCTGGATTGGATCAGATAAAGTGTGTGATTTGACATTTTTATATCCTTGTTCCTTACCAATACATCACATGATCAAAGCTTTGAATAAATTCAGAATTAAGCTCAATAAATTCGATTTCTTGTTCGCTCTGTGCCACAAATGAGGAATGCTGGTTTTTTTTCTCAATCAGAATCGGAGTGAGATCATAAAACTCGAAACTGTCGACCATATTTGATGCCAGTTTGAATGCATGATGCACCTGGTCAAATTGCAGGTCTGAATGCAGCAAACTGAGGGCAGCACTTTGTAGCAGGACTTTAACTTCTGCGCCAAAAGTTGCCAGGACCATCGTAGCCGATAGGCTTTCATGCACCTGCAGACTGGTCAGATTGGCTTGGGTTAATATAACAAGTACAGATTTCACACAAGATTCCTTGGAAAAGCAACACATTCTAAAAAATGAAACATCTAGAATTGAATGAGACGTTGTGAGGACTGAACAGCATCGGCAAGTTCACCTAAACCGACCAATTCAAAGGCATCTGCCAGATTATGCTGCTGAATATTGTGACGTCGAGCATTGTCCAGATCTGTAATTCCACGTGCCAATGCTGCACTTACACAGACCGGGAGGCGAATCTGTAGCGCTTGCCATGCATGTGTAAGATGACGTTGATCGTCGGGTATCCATTGCAGTGCATTTGCGACCGATACGCCGTCCTGATAGAAGAATACACGGAATGCTTCCTGTTTATCTTGCAAGGCCTGAGCCAAACCCAGGGCATGCCAGGCATAAATGGAAGTCGGTGCGGAGGTAACAAGAATTAAGGTGCTCATCGAAATTCACTACAGGCTTGATCAATAGCAACAGATTGATCTTGGCTTCATCAGAAAGTAGGTAGTATAAATGATTTTAGTGACGGGTGGATTAGGCTTTTTAGGCTCACATATTGCTTTAAGTCTGTTAGCACAAGGACTAGAGGTCATTGTGGTCGATAATTTGGCCAATGCTAACTTACAGACTCTGGAGCGCCTCGAATTTATTTCTGGTATGTATGTACCTTTTATCAAAATTGATATTCGCAATACGCCAGCATTGAACAAAGTATTTGAGCAGCATTCGATTCAGGCTGTGGTGCATACCGCAAGTTTTAAATCACTGGAAGAATCAGTATTAAAACCACTTGAATATTATAATGATAATGTTAGCTGTATTATGAGTCTCATGCGTGCCATGCAGCGTACCGGCGTGCGTCATCTGGTACATTTATCCAGTCTGGCGGTATATGGACAATCTGGTGCAGACTTAAGCGAAGATCTGCCTTTTAACTTCACTTATCCGAATCCCTATATCAAATCGCAACAAATGGTTGAGGAAATTATCCGCGATACTGCCAAAACTGACAATGAATGGCGGATTGCGATCCTGCGTCTGTCCAATATCGCCGGTGCCTTTGAACACGGTGTGCTGGGGGAAGCAGTGCCACCTTTACCGAAAAATATTTTACCTTTGGCGATGCAGGTGGCTGCACAGCAACGTGAATATCTGGAATTACGCCGTCAGGCCCATACTGCGGATGGCACAGTAGAACGCAGTTTTCTGCATGTCGCAGACTGTTGTGATGCCGTGATCAAATCCTTGCAATGGCTATCACAACAGCAGGAATTAAAATGTGAAGCCTTTAATATTGCTGGTGAATTGATTTCCATACAGGATTTGCTAGATCAACTGGCTGAAGTGACTCAATCTGCAATCAAAACCATGGATGCTTTACCATATCCCCATGCGGAAATGGATCAATTGGGGGCGAACATTGGAAAAGCGCGAAATATCCTACATTGGCAACCTCAGCGTTCACTCAGAAAGATGCTTGAGGATGAATGGTTGTTTTATCAGAATATGCTCAGAGGGCAGTAAGTAAGAGTATTTAGCTTATATTTGATAATAATTATCATTTACATTATTACTGTAATCGATTACTTTAAATCAATAGATTAAATCATTGATATAGAAATTCCTAAAATCAGTAACAGGCAAGAAGAATTGAGGTTGAACATGCAAACACGTATTGAACATGACACGATGGGAGAGGTGGCTGTACCGAGTGAGGCTTTATGGGGCGCTCAGACTCAGCGTAGCTTGCAAAATTTCAAAATTGGCAATGAGCGGTTGCCACGGCCAATGATTCGTGCCATGGGACTCGTCAAAAAAGCGGCTGCCTTGACCAATGCCGAGCTAAACCAGATTCCCCAAGAACTGTCACGCTATATCGTGGATGCGGCAGATGAAGTCATCAGCGGGAAATGGGACAGTCAATTTCCACTGGTAGTCTGGCAAACTGGTTCAGGTACACAAAGCAATATGAACTGTAATGAGGTGATTGCCAATATTGCCAACCAGAAATTGGGCAATCATTTAGGGGCACAAAAACCAGTTCATCCAAATGATCATGTCAATCGTGCCCAATCTACCAATGATTCATTTCCAACTGCGATTCATGTGGCTGCGAGCTTGCAGATTAATGAACTTTTAATTCCGGCTGTCACACGCTTGCGCGATACTTTATATGCCAAATCTCAGGATTTTGCCGATATTGTAAAAATTGGCCGGACTCATCTACAAGATGCTACGCCTTTAACCTTGGGGCAGGAATTCAGCGGTTATGTCTCTCAGCTGGATCATGGGCTTCTTCGTCTAGAACAGGCCTTAGTTGGTTTATATGAATTGCCATTAGGCGGGACAGCGGTCGGTACTGGTCTGAATGCTCATCCCGATTATGCCGTTCAGTCTGCTAAAACACTAGGACAGTTAACAAGCTTACCATTTGTAACTGCGCCAAACAAGTTTGAGGCTCTGGCAGGCCGTGATGCTGCGGTATTCGCGTCTGGTGCATTAAAGACTTTAGCGGTTAGCTTAAATAAGATTGCCAATGATATTCGCTGGCTGGCCAGCGGGCCTCGTTGTGGTTTTGGTGAATTGCGTATTCCTGAAAATGAACCGGGTTCTAGCATCATGCCGGGTAAGGTGAATCCGACGCAAAGTGAAGCGATGACCATGGTCGTCGCACAAGTTCTCGGCAATGACACCACCATTAACGTGGCAGGTGCATCAGGTAACTTTGAACTGAATGTGTTTATGCCGGTCATTGCCTATAACCTGTTGCAATCCATCCAGCTTTTAGGCGATGCGTGTAACAGTTTTAATGATCACTGCGCCGTAGGTATTGAGCCGAATCATGAAAAAATTGAACATTTCCTGCATGATTCTTTAATGCTGGTCACAGCATTGAATCCGGTGATTGGTTATGAGAATGCAGCCAAGGTTGCCAAAACAGCCTATAAGGAAGGAAAAACCTTAAAACAGGTGGCTGTTGAACTGGGTTTAGTCACCGCTGAACAGTTTGATGAAGTGGTGCGTCCTGAGCAAATGGTCTCACCGAATGCCAAATAAGGGCTGCAGCGCTTTTATTTTCAATCTTTCCGCCTGTTTTATCATGGAATAGTCAGTAGTGGTTTTTATCTCAGGCAGAGTTGCGTACAATAGTGCTAGATGAGATTAACCACTGATGATTGTTTTATGCTTGATATTTATTTAACAGATGTTCAAAGAAAGGTGCAATTCAAGGATTATCCAAGTGAGCATCCTGTTAAATTTATTCTGAATTTTAAAAAGATTTTCCCAAGTGTGATGGAACTTCTTTTACCTGTGCTTCCGGATAATGAAAATCTGGAAGAAATGTCTTGGGAATCGACCAGCGATGATTTTGAGACCTTCCAGATGTTTTTAACAGGATGGGGTATTATCGAACTGCGTTTAAAAGCAATTACCCAGTTTAAACATAAAGCATTTGCGGATCGTCTGGTTAAACAAGCCCAACAGAAACGCAAAGACTATCAAAAACAGCAGACTAAACTAACCACAGTTGAACTGGATTATTTGTTTATGCATGAGATGCATGCTCTGATTGATGCAGAACTGGTGGAACTCGGTGAGAAATTCTATTTACCGATTTTACGTGAGCTCTGGAAGACTAAAGTATCTGCTCAGGTGCTGAACGCGAAGTTTTAAATCGGTTTTTTAGCTTTTAATTATAAAATTAATCCTCCAATTTCGGGGGATTAATTTTTATCTGCAAGATGAGATTTATTTCATGATGTGCTCTCTCTTAGAATAGCCTAAGCAAGATTAAATTTGGTGATTGAAGGTCTTTATTCTTAAAATTTTGATCAATAATAGCTCATGTTGAACCATTGTTTAGCGTCAGGCACTCGCATAGGGCAGTAGTTTTAACGATTGTTCAAAAAATAGATGAAAATGATCATTTTTAGCTAAAAAATATATAAAAATATCAATTAAATAGCCTAGTAATTGAGTCCATTATTTTTTAAGGTATATAGGCTTTATCTCACGTTAAAGCAAAAGCTCCATTGATTAGCTATCCTTCATAAAAATAACTGAAGGTTCAAATTTTCCCGAAGATATATCCCAGGATTTTCAAAAATGTCGAATCAGTTTTTAGATTTAATTACTAAACGCCGTACTATTTATGCCATTGCCAAGAATGTTGAACAATCTCCTGAACATCTAACTGATTTGATTCAGACTGCAATTAAGCAGAGCCCATCTTCTTTCAATTCTCAGTCTTCACGCGCCGTCATTTTATTCAATTCGGAACATGAAAAGTTCTGGGGCTTCGTCGCAGATAAATTAAAAAGCTATGCCAAAGATGAAGAAAGCGCTGCAAGAACCACAGCAAAAATGGCAAGTTTTGCGGCAGGGCTAGGCACTGTTTTATTTTTTGAAGATCAAACAGTTATAGAAGGCTTACAGGAACAATTCCCATCTTATGCTGATAACTTTCCAATCTGGGCAGAGCATTCGACTGCGATCGCGCAATTTGCAACGTGGACAGCATTGCATACAGAAGGTCTGGGCGCATCATTGCAGCACTACAATCCGATCGTGGATGAACAGGTACATGCGGAATGGGACATTCCATCGAACTGGAAGTTGCGTGCACAGTTGGTCTTTGGTTCGATAGAAGGCGAGCCACGTGCCAAAGATTATCTGGCGGATGAAGAGCGCTTTAAAGTCTTCCAATAAGCTGAGATCCATATCTGCGCTTAACACGGTTTAAGGGCAGATATTTTTTAGATCTCGACGAAATCCCAATCAGCTTCATTAAAATTAAGTTAAAATAGCGCGCTAATGAATGATGAGTAAGACCGAATGTCGAAAAACACGCAAAACCTGTCACCGTTACAAGAACTGATCGCAGAGCAAAAGCTACTTTGTGAAGAAGTAGGCTCGGCTTATGTTGAAGTCACGGGGGATGATGTTGTTGCGGTGGCCGTACATACCTTAAAACAGGATCCGATTGTCGGCATCCGTAAAAAGCCTGAAACAGATGAAAATATCAGCTGGTACATTTATGGCGGAGAGCCTTCAAGTGAAGAGGCTTTTGAAACCATGACAGTACGTGAATTACAGGACATCGCACCAGAAGTTTTACCGTATCTGGCTCTGGAAACAGGTTTTCGTTTCATGATTGATGCCGATGATTATGAAGATGTCTGGAAAGAAGAAATTTAAATGCTAAAAAAATCATCTTTCATTTGTGCTGGATTATTATTAGGACTGAGTAGTGTGGTCTTCGCACAGCGGCTTTCACAAAGTGCCTATGACCAGTTTATTTTAGCACAGACTAAAATCGTGAATGAAACCAAATACATTTTAGATGAAGATGATCAAAAGGCAGATGCACAAACTCAACGTCAGGCTTTCTGCAAACGACTGAAAGCCTATCAGGATATTCAAAAGGTGTCCGAAGAAAACAGCAGTCTGGATATGGCGCCCACGATGGCTATGATTGCCAAAAACTTTCTTGAGCGGCAGGATCAAAGTTTGACTCAATCTGGAATGACTACAAACGTATTTTGTAAAAATAGGGATGTAGAATAAATTATAAAATACTTTTCATTCTCGAACGTTTTTCGCAGTAGACTAAAAATAAATAAGTCTGTTTTACAATCAAATTTTATAGATATTAAAACCTGAAAGACCATCTCCCGAATATCATTTAATAAAGAAAATGTTAAGTTAATTTAAATTTATTTTGATGTGAATACCTCATATCCCGGGGATATATCAGCGGTAGTCAAATATATTGATAAGAATAAATGAATAATCTGGATTTTTATAATTTTCTGAAAATGTCTTATATACGTGATGTAATTTCTTGAACAGGATAATTTAAGTAGGATAGCGTGATTGCACGTTTATATTTAAGCTAATAACTTGAACATCCTAAGATATTAAAATAGCCTAAGCAATACATAATTTTAACAACTTTATCAAGAAAGGGAGAGAGGGGAAATTTATAATGTTGATGTTTACTACCTGTAACTCATTTGGACTTAAGGCGTATTATTCTAAACAGAATCAAGTGGATTAATAAGCTACTTATGAATAGGGTCTGTTGACATTTACTGTTCAAAAAAATAGCGAGAAAGTAAAATTTAATCGCCAAACTAAATTTACTTCTCGCTATGCCTCGTACAATGCTGAATGATCAACACTGGTCTAAGTTACTTTCTATTTTCCGAAATTTTGATATCTATTTCAAATCTAATTTGAGAAATTTTGTCGAAGCAATACTTTATAGAATAAGAACAGGCTGCCCATGGCGTGATTTGCCTAAAGAATTTGGTTCGTATAACTCAATCTTTAAAAAATATAATCGTTGGTGTAAAAATGATAAGTTAATGAAAATATTTAAATTAATTTCTTCAAGTGCTGATATGGAATGGGTTTTTATTGATGGTAGTCATGTTCGGGCACACCAACATTCTGCTGGAATAAAAGATCAGGATATTTCTAAAAGCATTGGTGGAAATAGTTCTAAAATACACTTAGCTGTTGATGCGGATGGCAATCCAATCGAAATTATTATCTCCGATGGAACGATACATGATGTCAAGATTGCTCCCAAAATGATTGAAAAACTTGATTTGAGTGAAACGGAAGTATGTTGTGCAGACAAAGGATATGACTCTGAATCATTAAGAGAACAAATATCTGCGAAAAAAACTAAAGCGAATATTCCAAGAAAATCAAATACTCAGTCAAATAATGATCATATGGATTGGTATTTATATAAAATCAGACACTTAGTTGAGAATGCATTTTGTAGGTTAAAGCAGTTCAGAGGAATAGCAACACGATATGATAAGCTAAAGTGTAGCTATGAGGGGGCAGTTGCATTAGCTTGTATATTTATTTGGCTACCTTTATCGGGTAAATTCTATACTTGAAATGTCAACAGACCCTAGTCATTTTTTGATAAATAATAAGCAATAAATAATTAAAAACAATATTTTCAAAATTACCTCAGTCTATTTGGGTAATAACAGCGAGTTAGTTTAAGAAACACTCTGACCTAAAAGTGGTTTACATGTTATTAAATCCCAGTTTTAAGATTTTCATTAATTTTATTTAGTCTGCACCACAACTCAACCATCTTCTTTCATATTTATAGATAGCCAAATATCCATCCAGATCTAAAATCGTAATTTTAAATACTTATGATTCGTTTATGAATTATTTAGCCTAAGCAAAATATATCCCCATAAAATAGCCTAAGCAGGATTTTATATTTAAAAATTTCGCAATTGATTAATTCCAAATATAAATCCATTATAAACACTTAAATAAAGAAAGAAATCACGGAATTCTCAAATGATCCTAAATTATCAACTCCAACACCACGAAACGTCAGTACTATCTCCAATGATTTTTATTCATGGTTTATTCGGTAGTTTAAGTAATTTAGGAATACTAGCTCGATATTTTTCTGAGCAAAGAACCGTGCTTCAAATTGATGTACGCAATCATGGTCTTTCTGGTCATAGTTCAGACTTAAATTATCAGTTCATGGCGGAAGATGTCCTAGAAACTTTATCAAGTTTAAATATTCAAAAGTTCATAGTAATAGGGCATTCTATGGGCGGAAAAATTGCTATGAAATTGGCTGATTTAGCCCGAGTACAAACTGAAAAGTTGGTCGTTCTTGATATTACACCAATCCAATATCATGAGAGTCATCATACTGAGATTTTTAAAGCCTTATTTGCTGTGCAGCAAGCAAATGTTGCTTCACGACTTGAGGCAGCAAAAATTATGCGTGAATACATTCATGAAGAAATGGTAATTCAGTTTTTATTAAAATCCTTTAATAAAGGGCAATGGCTCTTTAATGTTCAAGCTTTATTTGATCATTATCCAGATATTATGGCTTGGGAAAAGGTCGAAAAAGTTAATCAGCCAGCTTTATTTCTTCGTGGCGGTAATTCTTTTTATATCTCAAAACCTGAACATTTTGCGGCAATCAATGAACAATTTTCTCAGGCGAAAATTGAATGCATTGAAAATACAGGACATTGGCTACATGGTGAAAAACCAGAAGAAGTGATCCAGCACATGAAAGCCTTTTTGAATTAATCTGATAATGTAGGGCCAAAGCTAAGCAGATGTTCAGAAATAATCGCAAGGCATTCTGATTTTAACAGATCGTCATGGCGACGATGACCCGCTTGGCCACATCTGGCATGCATCAGATATGTAATAACCGAGTATTTGATGGATTGAAAGATTCAGAATTTCAGCAGCACGGACTTGTGTAATACTTTGATCTCGAACGTCTTGCAGAACTGCAAGACGTTGAATTTCTTTGTCAGACATAGTGATCAGCATCTATATTTTATATCCAGTCCATGGTGATAAAAACCATCATAAACTAGACATTTTTATTGGTGAGAATATAGACACTTTAAATGGGTTCTAACAAAAGGCATTTCGTATAATGTATATTATGTTAAATCCGATACACCTAACATTAACTTCATATTTGTACTTCTCTTACCTAATATCAACAACTTATAGAAATAAACTTCCTAATCAAAAATATGATATGTTGACCTAAATTTTAGTTTATGAAGTTCATCATGTTTGAAGTCAAAAGTATCAAGTTAGAACAAAAGATATCTAATGAGAATGAAATAATATTATTGTTTAATACTGATTCAACATTCCCATGCTTATTCCCATTAATGTTTAGCTTGAGAGTGATACGTTTTCAAAGCTTATCTACGCAATATTCTGATTTGATGGCACTAAAAGACTGGTATATTTTTTGGTATAAAAAATACTCTATATCCTTCTGCGAATCATTCTATTCTTCAAATTATAATTTTGAGCTTATTCAAGACGAATAAGATTCGCACTTTGTTTAAATTTTATACGTATCTTATGGATGACTACCTAACTGTTAAGAAACAACCCCATATAGATAGAAAAGAAATAGAAAAAATCAAATCAAATATTAAAAAATATATGGAAATTAAGAAAAAAAATATTAGGAAATTCACTAAAACAATACATGGTGAAAAAAAGTATCTGTTTAAAAGTATGACAAATGAAATGGTTAAAGTTCTTTATGAAACAATAGCACCTAGCAGTTCTAACAATACTAATCCTTTTAATCCATTCAAAAATAGACCAACTCAATTTAGGAATTTTCTGGTAATTCATTTAATGCTCAATTATGGACTTCGAGTTGGTGAGTTGATGTTGTTGACTGTAAATTCAATGAAAAAGTCTGTATTGAATGATACTTATAGTTTAATTATTACCAATACTGATGATGAAAATGATGATAGACGTAGAAAACCAAAAATTAAAAATGAATTTTCATACCGAGTAATAACATTGCAAGAAAGAGATTATAGGTTTATAAATATTTATATAAAAGAAATTCGCAGTGATATTAATTCTGATATCTTATTCACATCTTTAAAACCACCCCACTCTTCTTTGAGTTATTCTAGTATTAATAAAATTTTTAAAATCATAGATAAAAATATTAAATATAAAATACCGCATCACTTTGATAATAAAGCTTTTGATTCAATAGATAGCATTACACCCCACGTATGTAGACATACATGGGCATATTTAATGTTAAATTATTCATTTAAAAAATATGAGAACATGGATAAACTAGGAAATTCGATTAATAATATAGGTCAAAATTCTTTGGATAAAGCACAAGATGATTTACGTGTGCTTGGAGGTTGGTCTCCTACGAGTTTAATGCCTACTTACTACGGCAAGAGATTTATCGTGGAAAGAGCAAACATCTCAAATCTTGAAAGAATCATTGAAATGAGTTTTGGTTTTGAAAAAACAATATGAAAAACAGTTAGATATTGGTTATTATTCTTCGGTTGATGAACATATTTTTAATCTATTCTCGTCTGAAGATTTAAATTCTATTGATAATTTAAGGATACCTTCATTAATTAAATTTAATCTTGCTTCTAAATTTGATACAAAATTTATTAGTACAATACCTGATATTTGGGATTTTTTTTATTCTGGGAATAAGATTTATTTAAATTTTGATTGTTTTGACTTATACGAGAAGAAAATTCTAAAATTCTTCTTAGTTTTTTTTATACAGGTTAATACCCCTTCAGGGCTCAGCTCTAAATTTAATGCATTTAAATATGCTATAAAATATTTTAAAAATAATAAATTAGACTTTAATTTTAATAATTTTAAAATATTATTAAATGATTTAGCAAAAATGGATAAAAATGGTTTTTATTATCATTTAAAATTTTTAGTTAAATTACTTTTTTTAGAAGATTTTTCTGGATTTAATATTGATAAAGAATATGAACTTGATTTTTTGGAGCGTCCTAAATCATTCAACTCAAAACTATATTATCAAGAATATGAGGATCGGATTGACTACCCTCTTAAAACTATGATTCAACAAGGATTTTCTAACATTAATAGTAATTTGGTAAATCAGGCTGAGAGCATCACTAATGATCAACTCTTAAATTCAGCGATGCTAGGTCTAGTTTATGTATCAGGGCTTAGACCCGTCCAATTGGCTAAATTATCTGTTAATGATTTAAAGCAGGATACTATCCGCAAAAGTGATAATTTTTGTCGTTATAGCGTCCTTATTCCTTATGCAAAGCAAGCTCGTTATGTTCATGAAAAAATTGCTATAAAATTACCCGAAGAAATTGCTGACATTCTTATCGCTTACATTAAAAGATACAACCTTAGTGGTGATCAAAAAATGTTCGACATGGGTGACAATGCTTCTCGTTTTTGCCAACACTCGATTAATAAACAATTATTTGATTTTTCTCCAAAGCAATACAAAGAAGCAGTTCTATCTGGTGAGATGATTCAACAGAAATATTCTTACTCAGATTTCAGACATCATGTTGGTTACAGCCTTGCAATAAGTGGGGCTACTGCAGAAGAAATTGCTTATATTTTAGGACATTCATCGGTTGTAACGGCTAGACACTATATTTTTTCCACACCTGGAATGGCACAAATTAGAGCTAAGGCATTAGGAAGAAACTCTTTATATCAACAAATGATTGCCATGCTATTGACGGGTCGGTTGGTCTATACAAAAGATTGGTCCCACAAAAAAGTATTAGGCAACATAGGGGCAGAAATTCACTACGATATTGGTGGTTGCTCCTATTCAGATAACTGTTTATATCAACCTGTGAGAAATTGCTACGGTTGCATGTATTTCCACCCTTTCATCGATGCTGATCATGAAAAAGTTCTTCGTAGTATTCAAAACGAAATAAATTCCTTGATTAAATTATCTGATGGAATTGGTCTAGCTAGGAACCCGGTGATTAGAATTCATGAAACTACAAAGTTTGAAATTGAATCAGTGATATTACGCTGTAATGTTTGTAAGGAATCAGATCATGATTTCTAAAAATTATCAAGAATTTATTAAGGAACAAAAACAGTATTTCTTAGAAAATATTCAACCAACATTTAAAAATACTTGGGATGAATCATTATGGGTTGGAGGTGCGGTTGGATCTGGATGGTTATTATCAAGATCAGGTAAAACTTATTTAAATTTTGGGGTTATCAAAAGGATAAAGGGAATTAATGATATTGAGATAAATGAAGCATTTCAATACTTTATGAAATCAGTTATTGTTTTAAGTTATCGTCAATCCAATAAAAGTGCTTCGCCACAAAAATTGTATGCAGAAATGCTAGTTCTTAAACGTTGGTACAGCGCATTAGTTCAACGTACTCAAAATCACCATGCATGTTCATTAACAACGGAAATTCTAAATATCGCTTTTGATTGTTTATTTGAGAATTCAAGTAAAACAAATCTTCCAGACCATGCAGGAAGTTTTATGCGTATACAAAATATGATAAATCATTATGGTTTTACAGAATCACAGCTTGAATTTGTACATGATTTAAAATATCTCAACAAGCAAAATAGAACACCAAATGCAAAGAAAACAAAAGCTTTAATTGATCAACTTGAGCTAGATGAAGATGATCTCGAAAGTGATAAATTAGTGTCAATTCAAACTTTTATTAATATTGTAGCTCTCAGTAGTCTATGTCAAACAACCAGTGAAAAAATAGCACTTAATTTTCTGTTGCTATTGATTATTACGGGCTTTCGTTCAACTGAAGCTATATTATTAAAAAAAAATGCGTTAATAAAAAAGAAAATTATAGATCCGATTACACAAGAACATTTAAATTTAGATGGTATCGCACAATATTCAATAGGTATTCGATATCATGGTGCCAAAGGTGCTGGTGAGCGTATTCATTGGTTAGAGCCTCTCGCAGGTAAATTAGCAGAAATAATTTTTGATACTGTACAACAACTTACAGAAGGATATCGTGCTCAAATTCAATATATCAAATCAAAGAGAATGATTGATTTTCTCCCATTAGAATTAGATAACATCCCAGGAAATGAAGTTGTTTTAGAAGATTTAATCAATACGATATTTAAGGTAAGAAAAATTAGTGACTATAAATATAGGATTAATTACAGAGCAATAATTTTGCCGTCAGTTAAGAAAATTCCTGTACTAAAGGAAATTAAAATTGGTAAAAAAGTAAATACTTATTATCTAAAGAAAGATATTAATGATTACATAAAGTCTTTGACACCCAATTTTACATCTAGCTCACCATTTGTTCATGTTCTTAATGAAAATGGTTTGAATGAGGAAATTTTATACGAGGATTTACTTTTTTTGCATGAATACAAGTCATTGAATTTTAGTAGAAAGTTTAGCCATAAATCTAATATAATTCCATTCACATGTACTATAATAAATAATTTCTTGGGGGGTGGTCAAAATTTATCTGTATTTGAGAAATATTATCTCAAGGAAAATGATACTGAATATTCAAAATTGTCTACACATATCCCAAGGCATAATATTAACACGTTCCTTGCTTTATCTGGACTATCAGAGCATTTACAAGCTTTACTTATGGGGCGTGTAGATATTAAGCAAAATCAATACTATCAACATGTAGCAATTAAACAGAGAAAAATTACAGCTAGTTTGTTGGACAAACATGAATTAATACTCTCCACACACAAAGAAAATTATCTGCCTTCTAATCCTGTAGAATCAATTAAGCAAGATGGTTATATGTATTTTTCAAAATATCTAGATTTAGAAAGTAATTTAAAAATGAATTTACAATCTTTTGATAATAAAAATGAGATCTCAGAACACATTAAACACTCTTTCTTTGAAGATCTATTTTCTGATATTACTGACGCCTTTAATGAATTAAGTAATTCAGATCTTCCAAAAGCAGACTCATTAGTCGAAAGACATGCTTACTTACACCCTTTACAATTTGGAGGTTGCATGCGTGATGTTACAGTACACGATTGTCCAAAACGTATGGCATGTCAATCAGGTAATAAATGTGGAAATTTCACTATTACGCATAGGAAAGGAGAACTAGAAAATCTAGAGTCAATTATTAATAGTCTAACCGTGAATTATCAAAAAACTCTATCCATAGTCCAGCATGATAAGTCTTATACCCATATGCTAAGTGAGATAAAAAATAAAATCTCAAATTTAAATGTAATCAAAGAGAGAGCCTTGTCTAAACGCAATGACTTAACACCTATTCGTATATTTGATTATATTGATGAAAGTATAAAATTACCTCATACACTATCTGAATTATTTGCTATCGAACAGCACAAAATTGAATCAAGTAAGGCTTAGAAAATGTTACGTGGTAAGGAATTGGATCAAGCAATCGAAAATGAATTACAACTTATGTTATTAGAGGGTTACGATAAATCCCCTATTTCACATAAATCTGTCCACGATAGACTTGTAGCTAAAAAACATATTTCAGGAGGTTTAAGTACTCTAAGCAACCTGAAACGTAAAAGTTTAATTAGCAGGTATATTGCTGAACAAATCTCATCGCTAAATCTTAAAACAAAAGATCAACAATTGTTTGTAAACAGAAAAACTAGACAGGCCCTAAGTAATTCAAATAAGGATTTACAGTATCAAGTTGAAGCTTTAGAAAAGCAATTACACAAAAATACAGAGTTACTGATCAGAATCATCGATGAAGTAAAAGTAAAGTCTAGCGTTGAGATTGAACACATTTTGGCAAGATATTTATTTAAAAGATAAAATGTGTTCTAAGGGAGTAGTTGTTTTACATCTACTTCTAAGACTTTGGCTATTATGTAGAGCTTTTCTACAGTTAGATTGACCTCTCCACGTTCAATACGCCCCATGTAACTACGATCTATATTGCACTGTAAAGCAAGCATCTCTTGTGTTATATCCTGTTCTACCCGTATTTTACGAATAATACTACCAATTTTTAAAGATATTTCTGACATTCTAAGGTAAGCGTCCGCTGAATCCCATACCTATTTTTTAATTCGATTTAGGTTTCCAGCAGTGCGGCAGCAATTCTTCAATTTGGGTCACTTTGTGTGTCGGTAACCTTTTCAGCACATCACTTAAATAGGCATACGGATCCAAGCCATTCAGCTTTGCTGACTGGATTAAAGTCATGATGTTTGCCGCTCGCTGACCACTGCGCAGCGAACCTGCAAACAGCCAGTTCTTGCGTCCCAACGCCCAGGGACGCATCTGATTCTCTACCCAATTGTTGCATATCGGTAGATTGCCATCATCCAGATAGCGGCTTAAGGCTGGCCAACGCTTCAGAGTGTAATTGATAGCCTTGGCGGTGGGAGAACTCGATGGCACTGTCAGATGATGTTGGTTGAGCCATTCATATAGTTGTTGCATCACTGGTTGACTATGCTGTTGTCGGTATTCGCGGCGGTCTTCCGCTGTACCATCGGTCTTTTTCCTGAGTTCTGCTTCTATCGCATACAGTTTCTGAATCAGCACTAAGGCCTGTTCAGCAACCTGACTTTTCCCAGTTACATGCAGTTCATGGAATTTACGACGTGCATGGGCCATGCACCCCACCTCAATCACCTGGCCTGATTTAAAACGTGCTTTATAACCACTGTAATCATCACAGACTAGATAGCCCTGCCAGCCTTTCAAGAACTCTTCAGCATGCTGGCCTGAACGACTATCCTGAAAGTCATAGATCACCGCCTGAACTGGATTATACTGTGTGGTGGCATAGGCCCAGACATAACCTTTCTTCGGTTTTTTATTATTCTCACCCATCCGCATGATGGTGACCGGTGTTTCATCTGCATGCAGCACCCGCTGTTGCAGCACCACCTCTTTTAAGGCATTGGCCAGAGGTTCCAGTTCTACACCGCAGCGACCTATCCAGTCAGATAAAGTGGATCTGGACAGATCAATGCCAGCCCGCTGATAGATCAGGCGCTGACGGTACAGCGGCAAATGATCGGCATACTTCGATACCAGCACATGGCTGAGCAATTCAGGTGAAGCAATGCCTTTATCAATCACATAGGCGGGCATCGCTTGCTGAGTTAGAGTGTCACACTGATCACAGACCCATTTACCACGCACATGCTGTTCCTTATAGAACTGTGCCGGTCTGAAATGCAGTTTTTCACTGACATCTTCGCCGATACGACGGAGTTGGCAGCCACAAGCACATTGGGTTGATGCAGGTTCATGCTCAATACGGATGGTGTGTAGATGATCTGGCAGTGGTCGACGTTTAGGTTTATTGGTTTTGGCTTTCTGTGTCGCTGCATTGGTTTTATCTGCATTTAGCCGTTCCAGTTCTAGATCAACCGCGGCAATATCTTCTTCAACCGCTTCATCCCACAGATGGATTTGTTTTGCCGTTAAGTGTTCATTCTTTTGGGCGAATTTGTGCTTTTTAAACAGCGCCAGTTCATGCTCGTATTTTTGATTGAGAATAGAAAGATGTTGAACTTTGGCATCCAATTGTTGGTTTGATTGTGCTAGAGACTGATGCTGCAGCGCCAACTGCCTGGTGAATTCCAGCAGTTGTTCATGGGTCAGTTGGCTTAAGTCAGGCAGCGTATTCATGACCGCAGTATGCCTGAGGTCATGAGAAGAATGAAATAGAACGTTTGGAGAATAGCAGAATGGTCGAGCCTGGTTTAAAGCATCGTCACCACCTGCTGTCGTCCAATGCGCTGCCAGGGCAAACCTTGGATCAGTGCCTGTAACTGTTCCGGGCTGAGGGCCACGGTTTCACCTTGGTGAACTTGAGCCCAGTGAAATTTGCCCTGTTCCAGCCGCCGGGCACACAGCCAGATGCCCAATCCATCATGTACCAGCACTTTCATGCGATGGCCACGTTTATTACAGAACAGGTAAGCACAATGCGGTTTGATGTAGCCAAAGGCTCTCACCACCTGAGCCATGGTCGTATCCATACCTGCACGCATGTCCATGGGCTGAGTAGACAACCAGATTTCATCAATGCGGATCATGTTGCAAGTGCCTTGAGTAATTCTGCCAAGGCAGGTATTTCTGATGTCTGCCATTTTAGCTGAATATCATTATTCGTATGAGGCACGGTGATACACAACGTGATCCTCTCATCAATAGGTTGGCTGATTGCAGCAGTGTAAGGCAAAGCAATAAATGCTGGATTCACATGAGTAGGATCCTGCACGGCACCCTCATGATGGCTGAAGATCCTGATCCAACGACTGACAAGGTTGGCATTAATACTATGTTGCAGTGCGACCGAAGCGATCGAGGTATTAGGATTTTTGCAGGCATTGACAATACTGAGTTTGAATTCTTTGCTGTATTTTCGGCGTTTTTTAGCAACAGGAGGTGTTGCTGAATATATATCCATGTTCATGGATTAAGTCCCCACTTGTTTTTAGGTGGGAACTAAATTAAGGCTTATAGGATCGCTTGGTAAGGCTGTGTTAGCCGGATGCTTACATTCTAAGTCGTCTGTACAAAAAATAGAAATATCCCTATTTGAGGATTATATATCCACGGCTTATAATCCTCTTTTATGTTTATTGCCTGCAAATATGTTTGATTTTAATTTGCCGCTAGGTGAAGAGTTTTTAGAAATTCTAAATTTGTGTGAAATTGTCGATTGGGAAGCTAAAGATTTCTGGGGTATTATCGATACTCCAGGACTTGCTTATCATGAAAGAAAAAAGCTCAGAAGTCAGACATATACCTGTCTTTATTTATTAAGAAAGCACGGTTATTTAGCCG
This sequence comes from Acinetobacter lwoffii, assembly GCF_049367455.1. Lineage (GTDB taxonomy): Bacteria > Pseudomonadota > Gammaproteobacteria > Pseudomonadales > Moraxellaceae > Acinetobacter > Acinetobacter lwoffii_W. The sequence continues at coordinate 32,566 of NZ_JBMPXW010000001.1, read as the reverse complement.
TTGAACGTGCAAGCTACAAGAAGAAATTATTTTTATATAGTCAAACAGAAAAACTCAAAAACATAAAAAAAACATCAGTTAAAGTTGATAAAAAACATATCCTAGTTTCATTAACTGAAGAGTTAGATCTTAAAATAACAGAATTGGCATCACAAATTGAATATGCTGCAGAGCTTCTGGTTTCATTACCTGAACTTGAAAGAGAGATCCTTAATTTTAGAAATTCTTTAGAGCATCAATTGAAAAAACATCAGATTGAAACCAATACTTTACATCAGTTACTTGAGTTCATATAACGATATGATTATTTGTGTGATTCATAGTCATCATTTCAATATAATTGGTATTTACGAACAGAGAAATTCAACAACGACTCGTATGGGTTATTATTTGAAGAGACCAATGGTGCTGGCCTAGTTTGTCGGATATGTGGCAATTTTAGGCCAACGTTACGCAAATGGTTGAAACGATATTCTGAGCAAGGTATTAATAGATTAAGTGGTCATAATAATCATCCAGTAAAATCTCCAAATATTAACACTAGCACAAGTAAGTAATGCAACAGCGACCAAGCACTTGAATGATTATTAAATAAAGGATGTCTTCTTATAAAATTTGAAGGAGCTGGACATAATATCTGTTAATAATAAACTCCTATAATGATTAATAATATGATCATTAATGTATGATTGTAGTAATAATGATAAAATATTTAATCTTTATGGGGTTGAAATCTAATACAATAGAATTCTTGTGCATGAGTTCTATTTTTAAAATTAGAACTTCAGTCTCAAATTTTCGGATACTTTAGCAATTAGTTTTTCAGGAACATTTGAAGCTTTAGCTAGATCCTTCCATCCTGACACAATCTCTATAGTATGATTTAAAACCTCTAGCACATATTTAGGAGTAAATTTTCGGCTTAAAGATTCTACAGAAAGAATATCTTCTAATACATAATCTCTGCGCTTACCATTTAGTGACATCCAATGAGACTCTACCCAGATTGAACCTGGTTTATAACTAAATGCTAAGTCATAAGCAGGTGCCAACTCCCATTTCTGATCTCGAAGGATAAATGAGAAGTTTTTGGCATGATCATCGTGATTACGTGCCACAATATTGAAGATCATTCGCTTTAATAGTTGTTCAGCTTCAACTGCAGTCATTTTAAGCTCGCGAAGTACAAGAAATAGTTCTTCATAAGAAAATGATCCAGGCATCTTATAATCGACATGAGCCATTGCATTTAAAGTTTGCACATGCAGCTTTTCATTCCCGATTCTGTCATATCTTTGAGTTACGAAATGTTGTCTATCACCTTCATGCAGTAGATAACAAGGCATCATATCAATACCACAGGCAGTAGCCATTTGATAATAGACATATTCCATTGCACCATACCCTAAAGGATCACCAAATGTTCTCTTTGTTGGTATTCCTCTCGGTTACACCATCAAATTTCATTAAGTAGTGTGTGTAACCCCTTGGAACATTCGCCTGCCCTGATCTGGCTTTTGTAAAATCCTCATTGAATGCTAAAACTGCTTTAGGTCTCGCTCCACCTGCACTCGTTCCTACGCTTAAGAGTGACAACATCGCTTCCTGGTCATCAGAGCCATCTGATCTTAGTTCGGCATCAAATTCGTTACGTGCCGATAAAACTTCCTGTGCAATAGCTACAAGTTCATCTATTTGAACAGATTCATTTGCATTTAATTCTCCACGAGCTTCAGCAGGTAAAAACTCTAATGCCCCCATACCACGCTTCCCTGTATAACGAAGTCGTTCAATTGGGGTAATGCTATTTGCTGCACGTCCTTTTGAAGCTAGCCAAGTATTTAAGATACGATTACCAAAATCATCTGGAAGCGAATCAGCTAGCATTCCAGGTAATCCTTTGAAAGTTTCAGGATTTAAAGCATTAAAGTTATATATGTAATTTTCCCGCAAAGGCATCGTTAAAGGCGATAACTCTATACCAGCACTAACAAATTCTGGCATATATATAAACGCGCTTTGACCTGTCGTGGGATCAAAACTTAAAGCTCCAACATCTAATTCTTTGTATACAACTTTAATTACATCAACTTTATCTACCATCCTAAATCTTCTTCTCTTCTATTTGTCTTGTCAATTTTCTTGTTCGATACTGTTTTGTTGTGTGAACCAGATGCTTCTTTCTCATCCGACCTCTTAGCTTCAATAATTCTATAGGCGATATCTGTTGCGGTGGCATTAAGTGGTCTAATTGATCAGTGCTTTCCAAAGCAATTAAAACAGCCATCAAATCCTGAATATTACCTCGCCCTTGTTCTAAATTTTTTATAGTGTAGCGACTCACGCCTGCCGATAAGCCGACTTCTTCTTGAGTAAGATCTAAATTAAGTCGTGCTTGTTTTAGTCGATGACCTAATTCACGCCCCATCGCTTCTGGTGTTTTCAATGCTCCAAATTTCATCGCTTCACCATTTCAGAATTTTCCTAATATGAGTTTACTTTATCATTTTTAATATTTAATGTCATTAGGATGATAAAAATTATCATTAGTTCTAAAATTAACTTTATATGATTAAATATTTAGTCATTATGAATGTTAGTTATAAACTGATGTTACGCACTCGATTGAAAAAGTCTTATAATTAGTAGCATGAATAAAAATTTATTAGACCTTAATTTATGAGTTTATCAACCCAAAATATTCAAAAAATAGGGTCTTAGTTTATCTATTTAACCCTATTCTTGCTCTCATCTTAATATGCCATTTTTCGACTATTAAAGTCGTGAGCTGTCAACAAAAATTCACTCTCTGCAACACCCACTATGCCACCTTTATATCTAAACTTTTCAGCGATTCGAAGTTTACGCTCTAAATCACCAATTGATTGTTCAATCATTTTACAATTGAGCACCCAACAATCCTTTTCGATTTCACTAAGAATTTATGAAACTTTCTTAATGAATAACTTTTTAGTGTAAAATGAACCCACATCAATATAAAAACAATTATCAATTTGCACAGGCTCTCGTACGATTGTATGCCCTAGATAGATTTCATCAATTTTCGTAACAACATCATATTGATAAGAATAATTTCTTAATCTACCTCGTCCCCAAAGTGCATTTTTATAAGCAGAAGTTACCCCAGGAATTGAATAATTACCTTTCTGAATATCCTGTTTGAGAAGTTCCCAATCATTGATTTCTACGTCAGCATGGACAAATCCAATTTTTTTAATACCAGTATTAATTTCAATTAATACTGGTAATTCGGAAAATTTTTGAGCAATTTGTTGTTGTTGATGTTCACTTAAATTATAAAACCATTCGCCCCCATTCCTGGAATGCATATCTCGTATTGACTTATCGGTTCTTCCTAAAATACACATTTCTTCATGATTTCCCCTGATCATATGGAACCATGGATAGTCAAGTAAAGTAATGCATTCCAGGTTTTCATCTCCACGGTCGATTAAATCACCGACACTTATTAAAATATCTTTTTGAAAATTAAATCCTAATTTATCTAACTCTTTAAATAAAATTGAATAACAGCCATGAATATCCCCTACTACAAAAACGTTAGTTCCACTTGTAAAGGTCAGACATCTAACTAAATTATTTGGAACATTCATACTTATACCCATTTTTAATAGTCATGCTAACTTCCCTAAAGATAATAGGCTCTAAAAGTGGAATTTTCTCTTAAAATACAGGAAATAAATTTGTTTGCGACATTTTATGTCGTAATGATTGTTAAAAATATATACAAATAAATCCCCAATCATTAATAATCAAAAAAACTACTAAATAAGAGGTATTAATGAAAGAAGATTTTATTAATTGGCTAAATTTTCATGCGGAGATTCTTAATAGATATAAGATTACATACTTTTTGTGGGGAATTGGTATGGTATTGATGCCAATTTCTCAATATTTATATCCCCAGATACTTAAAAGTATTTATAATTTTCAGATATTTAGCCAGTATATTTTTAGAAAATTTGTTGAAGAAAATATTAACTACTTAGTTCATGGACTTTGGGTTATTCCACTGATAATTTTTATGTTCTTCTTTATAGTTGGTCTTAAAATTCATCAAGAAAATATTGAAAAAATATATAAATATTGATTTTATAAACAGCATATCCTAAATACACCATAAGCTGTCATTAAAAAGTAAACATGTATTCTTTTCCGAATTGGTTTGATACTCTCTCCACCCATTGCTCTATTTTATCAGCTGTCATGACTTGAAAATCTCGCCAATAATATTTCATCTGCTTCCATACCATCTCGATTCGATTTAACTCAGGGCTATAAGCTGGAATAAAATACAAATTCGTCGAAAAGTTACTTTTAAGTAGCTCTCTGTAATCAGCCATCTTTTTACTTCTATGAATCGAGGCATTATCAACAATAAGAACCAATGGAAGGTTATAAGTCTGTTTTACTTGTTGAGCTATTCCAGTTAAATAGGCATAAAACCAAGTGCTTGTAACTGACTCTTGTAAACAACTTGTCACCAGTTTCCCCGTTGAAAGCAAACACCCCATGACATTAACTCGTTTTAATCTTATTGCATCAACCGCATGAACATCACCTATCTTTGTCCACGCATAGCGGTTATCAGGTGTAGATGAAAACCCTGTTTCATCAACATAACCTAATATAATTTCACCACGTGCCGCTTGCTCTCGTAATTTTTCAATCTGCTGTGTTGCTTGTTCAAATGCAATCGGATCTCTTTTTTTTCAAGCTATGACGGGTACGCTTGAAGACCATACCTGAATCACGTAAAAACTTACGAATGGTTTCAACAGACACGGACACTTCGTATTCTTCATGTAGTTTGACTCGGATTTGTTCTGCATTGAGTGGACTTGTATTGACCCAATCTAGGATTTTCGCCTGATAGTCTGAGATCAATGTATTGGGCCGACCTGAGCGATGACCTTCTTTAATCGATTCAAACTCATACAATTCCCAACGTCGGCGTTGTAGCCTTATGGTTTCTGGGATACGTTCTTGTAGAGTGGCAACTTCCGCAACACTTTTACCTTCAGAAAGCCAGAGAATAGTTTGGGCACGTTGTCTTTCACGCCAATGTTTTGCATGCTTGGCCAGAAAAATGAGTCGTTCTCGCTGTTCTAAACTAAGTGGTACAGAAACAATTCGAGGCATGTGTGAACATCTGTTAACTAAAAAAACTTTTTTCGCATGATTAGTTATTTTTGTCAACTTATGAATTGAATGAGTCATTCCCTGAGCAGAATTTCTGCTCAGAGAAAAATTAATGACTTAGCACTTTAAAAAATGGCGTGTTCAAGAATTTCCAAGATTTTTCGTGACACAAATCCTTTTCTTCTAATTGAAAGTTAAGGAAGTAATGGTCAAAAAGAATCATTCAAGGAGTTGTCAGCAACCACCTTGACTCGCCAATCTGCATCATCTCTCAATTGGTTTGCTACCCCTTTGTGTTGAGCACAAATAACTCTCACCTCCCAAGAGACATCATTCATTAATTGCACTGCTAAATCTGGCACTGTTGCAAATAGGCTGACATGATAAGCTAAATATCTTATTTATTTCGAGATACAGCAGATGAATCCCTTCCACGGTCGGCACTTTCAAGGTGAAATCATTCTTTGGGCTGTTCGTTGGTATTGTAAATATGGCATCAGCTATCGTGAACTTCAAGAAATGCTCGCTGAACGAGGCATAAATGTGGATCACAGTACAATTTATCGTTGGGTTCAGCGTTATGCTCCAGAAATGGAAAAACGCTTACGCTGGTATTGGCGTAATCCTACAGATTTACATTCATGGCATATGGATGAGACTTATATCAAAGTGAAGGGGCGATGGACTTACCTGTATCGTGCAGTTGATCAACGGGGTCATACGATTGACTTTTACCTTTCCGCTAGACGGAACAGTAAATCAGCCTATAGTTTTCTAGGAAAGATCTTCAATACGGTGAAAAAATGGCAAATTCCACGGGTCATCAATACAGATAAAGCAGCGACCTATGGCCATGCTTTATCACGATTAAAGCGAGAAGGAAAATGTCCAGTAGATATTGAGCACAGGCAAATTAAGTATAAAAATAATGTCATTGAATGTGATCATGGTAAGTTAAAGCGAATCATCAGAGCCACATTAGGATTCAAATCTATGAAGACGGCTTATGCCACAATTAAAGGTATTGAAGTCATGCGTGCACTACGTAAAGGACAAGCATCGTCATTTTATTATGGTCAGCCTCAGGGTGAAGTGTGTCTAATCAACAGGGTTTTCGGTCTCTAAGCACTTTTTAAAGGGAACTTCATCGACTCAAATCTCTATTTGCAACAGTGCCTAAACTCGTCTAATGATATTTAAGTCATTTATCATGACACTGAAAAAACTTATTTATGCGGAAATTTTCCTAGAACGAACTAGATGTTCTCTTAGATAATAAGCTCGTGCTGAACCAGTCTCTACGAGTCCAGTTAAGAGAACAAGACAGATCTTGTACATCTTACGACTGAGTATTCCTCGATTTTCAACTTGTAAGTATCTTGCAATGGACATTTCTAAATAGAATGCAGTGTTAACTTGCTTTACAATTAACTCAGAATTAGTCTTTAATTTTTCAGCTAAAATCTGGATACCTTTATCAAAGAACAAATCATAAAAATTATATATCAGCGAGGATAAGGCCATAAACACATGGCTATTACTTGCAGATTGCTTTGCAAAATTTAATAAATGTATAGCACCCCATTCCATACACTTCCTATCACTTTCATGCCCTTGCCATGGAATATCTGCATACAGCTCGCCACGTAGTAATTTATTCAAGTCACTCTGTAAACCTTGATAAGGATCATTAACATCTTTTATAGCAATCTTATGCAATTCAGGCTCTAAAATTTTCCACAACGACCATATAGCATCAAAATCATTTTCTTTCTCTGCAGCAACGTCAAATGATAATTTCACTGAATAAATAATACTTGGAGCCTTCAAACATCCAGAAATAATTAAATCTTTGAATGGTACAAAACCGTTTATTTTCGAATGTATTAGCTGCTCAGTAAAACAAGATTGAATTTGCCATTTTATTTCATGATTCAGTTTATCTTCATTACGAGGATGGTATTTTCTATATTCAGAATCAAAAATAAAATTTACTAATTTTAAGATTAAATCAATTAGCTTTGAATCTTTTGGATTCATTGGAATCATTAACATAGGGATATGTAATAACCATGATGCGTGACTTTCTAAACTAATGTCATCCACATGAAAATTAAATGTTCCTTCGAGTAATTGTTGGCGAAAATTTCTTAACTTTTTATCCCATTTTTTCTGAGCTACTTTTAGCTCCGTATCTTTTAAATAATAAAACCTACTGCTTTCTTGCTCTTGAATTCGAAATTTCGAATACTCTATTACCCCATTTAAACAATGTTCTGCTAATTTTTCATCTATTGACCAAAGGTAATCTCTTACTCCTTTAGCAGCTAAAGCACCAATATTATGGTTGGCTTGTGTTAATGCAGTAGCTAAAGCGAATTTTAGATTATTTAAGATTTCTGGCTCTAATTTTAATTCGAATAACTTAGGTAAAATGTATGCGCATGCACCGTTACCGAAAGGAGGTAGATTATATTTAAATGGTATTTCTAGAAAATTTGGTAATTCTACAACTGCATTTACAATAATTTCCAAACACCACTTGATATCGTCTGAAGATAGGTCTTGGATGATATCTCTTATGCAAACAGCAGCTACATTTTTTATCGCTTCTTCTGCTAAAGATAGATGATTTGATACTCTATTATCTTGTAGATCATTCAGTAATTGTTTTGCAGCTTCTAATCCAGCTTCATATGAAGAAAAATATTCTTTTTTGAATTCTTTCTTTTCAAATAACTCTCTCGCCCATAAATTTAATCCAATTATAGTGTTATCAAAATCATGCTGTTCAATGAATGTTTGTTGATCTTGTTTTAAGTCCTCTGGGAGTTCCGAGGTATTCTGAAATAAAATTCGATTATTTTCTTTATCCTCAATAATTTGCCATTCTCTTGTATCTATTCTATTTGCTAGATACCTAACGTAGCTATCATCACTTGTAGATGCCTGCTTTTTCAAATTGTCCACAATTGGAAGTACCTCTTCTCTAAGATCAGAAAACTGAAGCTTTGTTAATAAATTCTCTAGAGTTTCTTTTCTCCAAGGTCTAAGAGCTGATTTTTTTCGTTCCTCAATGTAAATACCTGTCATTACATCATTATTATAAGCATTAAACCAATGAAGTTGATTTTCTCCAGCTTCATGCACAAATCTGCTTATATCAATTAGATAGAACTCTGCAATATTCAATATAGGAAATACAGCTTTCCTTACCTTATTTGGAAATCCTATTGCAACAGAAGCAAGTACTGAAGTTATTAGGACTGAGTTGCTATTTTTTAATAAATAATTATATATCCAGTCTATTTGATTATTTTCACCACTACTTTCTATATAGCTTATTAACCAATTTTCTAAAGCCATCAGAGCACATTGCAACACATATGGTACATTTGAGTGACCTCTATATCCTAACCAAAAATCTGTAGTAACAAATTGATCTATAGGTGTTCCATCTTCTAAAATTAATCTTTCTAAATATATTTCATAACCTTCTTTTTTGAGATGTTCAATATATTTTTCTGTCGCAAAATTACAAAGTTTAATTATGAAATCTAATGCTTTTTTAGGATGGTACTGCAATAAATACTGGAATGGTCCTTTTGACCCACTCGGCGCGAAAAAATCACGATTTTCATCTAGTCCGTATCGTTCATCACTACTACTGCTTTCATATCTCAGCCATCCTTCTCTTTTTCTTTGTTCTAGCACCCACTCATGCATTGCTAACTTTATTATAAATTCGGGCAGGTGCTTGCATAACATTGGTACATTTATTCCAACTAAAGCCAAACTAGTTAATTCATCTACATAGCTCAATCTTCTAGGATTAACTTTAGATACAAAAACATTTTGTACCATTAACTGGTCAAATTCGGTTTCTATTGATGGAGATACTTTTAGTAATACACCAAGGATTTTCCCCCTCCCACTTTCATTTTGGTAATCCTCCTTTAAAGGCTCTAATAGCCAAAGAGCTAATAAACCAACAATTCTAGATTCTGATGGGAGATCATCGTTAATGTTTATAACACTGCACCATTCATTAATTAACTCAATAATATGATTTTGAATAGAATTGCTTAATTCATCTCTAAAATCATATATAAAATTAAATAGGGCTTCCCATCCTTTTCCATAAGGTACTAGAAATAGAGTCCGAAGTATTCCTGAGTTCTTATCTAATGTAAGTGAATCAGTAAAATGTGAGTTTGGTTTTTGACAAGCAATTCTTAAAATGAAACAAAAACGAATTAATAAAGCGCAATCATTTTTAAGAAGATTATCTTTCATTGACTGTAAAAATATATGTGGAGATTTATGTTGCAAAATTGCCGCAATCGTTTCATCTCTCCAGAAATTTTCAATGTTATCAGCGGCTAATATAGCCTCTACAAAATCATAAGTAGATTCATCAAATTGTAATCGACGATATAACCACAATCTAAAAGCTCTACTTATAGCAGGTTCATTACCTATAGCTGATAAAAACTCATTCAAATTATCTAGGTTATGATTATATTTATCTTCAATAAATTCCTCTAATGCCCAATCCTCTAGTACATCATGGGGTAAGCTGATTGTTGAAGTTTCTTGATCTCGATAAATTAAGTTATCCTCTTCAAGTTTAGATATTACTTCCGGATCAAATTGATCTGCGGAAATACCAAACACCATTTTTTTTGCTCGTCGTGTAGCAATATCAATAAATGTTTTTCTACGTTTTAGTGGCATTCCAAATTTTCGGTCTTGATCTTTAGCAATAACTGAAGACCAAACATTCTTTCTGAAGTCAATTTCAGTATCACCTATTTGAAATTGTGCTCCATTACTTATCGCACGAACTGCAATATCAATAAAAAATGGTATTCGAAGAATATCTACTAAGGCATCATTTGATATTAATGCCTTAAGCTCAGGAATATATTCACAAATTTGTTGCACTTGTTCTTCAGAAAAACCTTCGATATTTACACTGGAAAAATTAATCTGATTCTGCTGCAAAAAGTTAAAAGAAAGTAGTTGAAATGCATAATCACGTCCTGTCGCAATGATGGTCCATCCTTCTTGTTGTCGGATAAACTGGAGTAAATCGACAAATGCTTCTTGATGGTTGAGTTCTAAAATCTTTTCAATAGACTCAATGACTAGAATTTTCTCAGGAATCAAAGCAAAAAAACTTTCAATCTGACCTAAAGTTGAACTCATTCCTATAGTTGAGAACACATCATTAAGATGAGTTCGGTCTAAGTCTTCAGCTCTAAGATAAAAAACTGGAACAGCCTTACCTTTACCTGAAATAAAATCTTTTACTATGCCTGATTTTCCAGAACCTCTAGTTCCTGTTACAAATACAAAATCACTTGCATCATAAGCTTCTGAAATTTTTAATAAATAATCATCTCTACTAACATGGAAGTTTTGAATTTGGTTAGAAATCCCATCATAGATGTGACGTCCACGCTCTTGGAATTTAAGAAAATCTTTTTCAAAATCAACTTTACTATTAATTTGAAATAACTCCCTAACTTCCTTAGGAGTATTTTCAAGCGTTAGTGTCCCAGCATTTTGGTTATAGTCCTGAACACACGTAACAACTTTAGAGAATATAAGTTCCGGTGATTCATCCGAATGACATTGGATAAGTGAACATAATAAGTGAGCAACTACCGAATGTTTAGCATCTAAATCGAATGAAACTAGATAAAAGACTCGGAGAAACTCCCAAAACTGTTCGTCAGTTATTGCCTGATCATCATTAGCATGATGTAACTGCTTTCTTAAAGCTCCTAACTTATTCAGCTTCGCTAAACTGGTAAATCCCTTAGTATTTGATTTTTTGATAAACTCAGAAGCACTTGATGAATATCTAGCCCATTCTAACAGTGGAAGCGTATTAGCTATATCCAACTTAGGAAGTGGTCCTGTGATTAAAGCAATCACATCATTTTTTTTATCAAAAGAATCCTTCTGGAAATCTTCCCATGCACTCTTTATAACATCTGAAAAAATAGAACTATTTTCATCACTTCCAATCGAGCCACTTATTGTTATTTCATGTTTTATTTGAGCATATAATTTACTTTTATTACCCAATTTATCTGATGCGACTAAAACAAAATCATCAGTATTCGAACCATCATATTTATTCTGGAATTTTAGTTCTTGAGGCCTCATATTTTGAGACAAACATGGAACACAAGATTGAGTAAGTAGTGCGATAGCAAATGATGCTTGAACTCTAGTTTCAAAATTTACACCACCTCCACCTGTTGAAAATGGATTGCTTTGTTTTTTTGAGTCCCTACTCATTTTTCTACTCCATCAATAAGTCTATAAAACTTTGACTAATATATTTAATTTATTCAAGCGTAAATCAGATATAGCTAGATCACTTCTTATTGATATAATATATAATAATTTAAATTATTAAAAATCAATATTTTATAAATTTAAAAATATGACCTAAAACTTAGATCTAGCTATAGCTCTTTTAAAAAAGTGAAATCTGAAGATAAAATTTTCTAGTCGCTACGACGATAGACATTGATATCCAATGAGCAATGCAATTGACGTAATAAGATACAGTTGAATTCATTTATTGTAATTTTTTTGAGTAAAAACTAACCGCTTCTGATTCCAACTCTTTCAGCCGTGCCATAAATGATGTATGCATACCCATATATTTGGTACGCCATTTCATTTATAGAAAGTGGCATACTCATGCCATATTCACGGCAAAGGGCTGTAACAGGTGTACCAGACTCTGCCTGCTTGAAGATGGACATAATCTGGCTGTCAGTAAATTTAGGTGTTTTCATGCAGAATCTCCTTCTTATATCTTAAGAGAAAATTCTACTTTTAAATCCTATTATTTTTAGGGAGGATTACCGATACCCTGTACATCAAGATCTACAGGGCTTTTTAACTGGGAAATTAACTGTTCATAGATAAAGATTGCTCTAAAATTTCAAGAATTATTTCTAATTCTTGCTGAGTTCCACATGAGTACCCATTCCTTCTACTTTGTTTCCCTAGTATGTCCAGTGCTTCAGGATTTTCAATCAGATATTCAACCAATTCTAGTGGTGTAAATTCGGCATGATCTTTTTCCCAAAGTTGCTTTGGTACCAATGCTACCAACTTTTTGACAGCATAAATATTTCCAGACCAACAAGCAGTATGTAACGGCAATCGTCCATCCCCTGTTCTCACATTCCAATCGGAAGACTCAGTGCAAAAGGCATCAAAAATTTTGGGAGTTCGAATTTTACAGGCCGTATGTAAGGCAGTCATCCCTTGATAATTTTCAATATTTGCATCTGCTCCAACTGCTAACATTTGTTCAACTAATAGTGTTTCACGATCTTCAACAGCCAACATTAATGGCGTTTGGCCTTTTAGATCGGTAATATTCAGTTGCTTTGGATATTTTTCAAAAATATCTTTTAAAAGGTTTTGCCAAGTTTCTAATACCTTAGCATCCGTCACTTTTTGAGCTTTAAAAAATAGTTTCAGCATGAGCATGAGCATTGAATTACCTTCAACGTCAGGTAGATTTGACTTAAACAAAGCGTTATTAGAATTTAGCCAATCCTTTAACCCTGCTAAATTATTTTGTTCTAGCAAAAGAAAAAGTCTATCCAAAGCTGGTTTTACCAAAGTCTGACTAAGTGGTTGTTGAGGCTTGATTCCAGGATATGGTTTATAAAGATCCTCCCAGAAATAAGAATATGCCCAACGTGCTACTTCCTCTATAGAAGGGATTTGATCAATTTCTATCATTCCACCACTAAGCATTTCACGATAATATTTTTCGTGATTGTTTGTGATAAGTTTTTGATTCGCCACTGCTATAGCTAAACAATCTCGTGCAATTTCTCCAGTCATTAGACCGTAACTGCCTTTAAAACTATCTTCCAAGGCATCTCTGAAATATTTTGATGCCTCGTCAAAATTATTTTGTGCCAATAAGTGTTTAGCTTTGTATTGCAAAATGGCAAACTTCCATAAATCATATCCTGCAGTTTTTTCTGCTTCAGCAAGTAAAGCTTCAACCTTATTTTTACAATCTTTAGGTTTGTTTTTACTTTCACTATTTAAATAGTAAGCAAGCTCTGGAATAACAACTAGAATTTTCTCTATAGGGGTATTAGCCAATTCCCTCATACGCTTAGTGGTCATTTCTTTCAATCGAATCGGTAGATCTGGCGACTGAGCTATGCTACTTACCACCCAATAATTCTGCTCATTTTGTAATGCTCTCCATGGTGAGCTTTGTTGCATACGAGCTTTTAGCTGTTGAATGTTGGTTTGTTCTTCATAAAAGTTATGGAGTTCGCGAACAGTACGTTCAGCAATTTCAGTAAATGACTTATCATCATGACCAATCACATCATCAAGTACATCACTTGCCTTGATACGGAAGCTATAGCTCAAATACGTTGCAAGTTCATCAATACCTGTTTCTTTACGTGAAGGTAGAATTGAAAGAAATAAGCTTTCTTTATCCCATTCAGATAAATGATCCTCAAACCACATATCTTCTGCAAACTCACCTTTATCTCTACAATTTCTCCATGCCTCGATTGTAAGGTTATAAACGCCTTTATATAATGCAAATAATTGCAGAATTTTATTGTTTTTGGGGTCAACACAATGCTTATCGACATCAGGGCACAGAGATTTTACTAAACGGTGATAAATATCTTGCACTACACTAGCAACAACAAATCGTTGACGAATAATTTCTATAGAAGGCTGAGCATAACGTTCTAATAGGCACTCAATAAGTTTAGTTTTTTCATCTTCATTTGCTTTACCATACAGAATATCTGTAAGGATTTCCTCAGACAGCGGTAGTTCAAATTTAAGTTTTTGAGCATTCAAGCCCTTTTTCTTGATAAAAGCTAATGCTTGATTAAATTGTTCATCAAGAGACACGGTTTCATCTAGGATAAATGCACCTTCAAAATCTAAACTCAAGCCTTCTGGGAAATATTCATAAATAGAGCTGTAACGAATAGTATTGATACCATTCTTCCAGTTATAAAGAGAACGTTTTAAATTTTGGATGTCTATATCTAAGCTCTGGTTGGCAACATTGCCTACATCTGTTCCTAAGAGATCTGTTAACCAGTCAATAACTTGGGTAACTGGTAGAATGAGCTTTTTATCCCCATCACTTTCAATCACCTCAGGTAAATACCAGAAGTAGCCACCTGGCATACCTTTATCAAAAGGAGTCTGAATAGCTTGAAATGCAGAAAATCGTGCTAAACCAGGTACTAAGAAATGTGTTAAAAGCATCCAATTAATTTGTTTTTGATCAGCATTAAATGTCCAAGTTTTAAGCTCAAGTCCTTTATAGGCATTTGCAATATTGGTTAATGACTGCCAAATAGCATCAAAAGAATTTAGTCGAACTCCAAGTTTTTCAAAAATAGATAAAATTGTTGTTTTCATCATCTCAGATTGCTTACTGACACTAATTTTCCCAGTAGCAAATTTGTTCTTTTGAACTGTTGAATATGCGGTATTACCACCAAGACTTTGATTGATTTCTAGTAGTACTGATTCAATTTTTGGTAAAGTGCCCATGCTTTATTGCTACCATGATGAAATTTTCAGAAATCATATATGGTTATCTTCGAAACAACGATGAAAAATGATGTCTCCCCCCCATCCGCAATAAATATAGATCAATGTACTGTTTTTAAATTAAAGGATTTATAACTTCAAATCTAAAGAAAGCCCTAAAATTAGCATTCCAATACATTCATAAGGCATTTAACTCTTAGTAAAAATAAATAAAATGCTTATAATCAAATTATTAAATATAATTTTTATTACGGTTCCATCATGAGTGATAACTTACCAACGGAAGGATTAGGTCAAGAAATTGGACGTAATGCAAAAGATATTTTTACAATTAAAAGACCTCGCAGTTGGATACTAAAAGAACTTGATGGTGATACCGATTTTGGTATTGATTATATTGTTCAAGTTCACAATCCTCAGAAGCAAGTTGAATTTTCCTTTTACTTACAACTAAAAGGAACGCAATCACCAAAATACAGTTCTGATAATTTTCATATTAAACATACATTTAAAACAAAAACACTCAATTACTATTTAAGGCAAGATTCTATAGTAATGGTTGTTATTGTTGATTTAAAAGATGAAGATGAAGATGAGCCAGGTAAGGTCCCTGTTTATTACCAATGGTTGAATGAAGAATGGTTTAGAAAACAGCCGATAGATTTAGATCAGCAAGATCACTTTACGGTCTCTATCCCAACAAAAAATAAATTAGTCAGAAATCTTGAAATTTATGATTTTTTAAAAGCTCGTTATCATGAAAAAATAGCTGCTGAAAATTTAAAATTTACTATTAAAGATCTCAATAAGCCTGTAGTAGAAAACTTAGAACTAATTTCTGAAAAAATAAAAACTAAGCCTATTTATTTAGAAAGCATGGCTGTCGATAGTTTAGAACCTTGGATTAAAGATCCTGAAGGTGCTACAGCAAGTCAGCTTAAAATTTGTGCTGGATATTTTGATAATAATAAGCTCACAGAAGCAAAAGAAATATTACTCAAATTAGAGAAAAAAAGTTCTGAATTTTCCATACATGAACTTGCAGAATTCCATCTCCAGCTTGGAAACCTCGCCATTTTTGAAGATAAATATGAAGAAGCTCTGGAACAATTTGAGAAAGCTGACAGTCTTAAAGTTAATAGTCGCTATTTATATACTCACTTATTAAATAAGATTCGTTATCTAGATCTCAGCAACGAACAGTTAGAAGAAATTTTGAGTTTACCTCTAAAAGATAACCACAATGCTCATTTAATACGTGCAATCGCAATGACTTTAATAGGGCAAGAAAAAGAGGCCCTTAGTTATTTTCAAGAAAAGCATCCTGAAAAGGTCATCAGACAATTACTTATATGTATGAATGGTGGGCTTTATGACGAAGCAGATCAGATAATCGCTACTTATGTTCAAACAGATTTAGCTTCTGATGAAGATAAATTTCTCTATCACTCCTTAGCTGCCAAAAGATATTTTCATCGGGCAACAGGAAAAGAATCTATCGATAACACACCTTTTCCTTTAGAGGGCTTTCCAGACTTTGATATAGGTTTAATGAGTAGTGCTTTTAATGCGATAGAAAAGGCTTGGAAAATCAATAAAAATTTAAATTATAAATTTGATATTGAGCCAATCTTATCGATAAGTCCGTTTATTTATGGGTATTTTGATAAGTCCAACCATTTATTTTCTTATTTGGAACCACTTCTTCAAGCGAGGCCCACTAAATCTGTCCTAAGACAAGCTAGTCGGATTCAATATGATTACCATAATTTTTCAGAGGCTCTTGGTTTACTTGAACAGCTTAAAGAGTTAGATGCTGATGAAAAAGCCATGCTTATAATATGTCTATTTAAAGAAGGTAGGCACCAAGAAGCTTTAGATTTCCTTGGTCTTCATGAACAAGAAATCATAAGCATACGTGGAAACTCAGCTATTCAATTATTTATTATGGCTAGTGGTATAGCATCTGAGTTATTAAACACAAAACTTGCAGAAAAATACCAAAAAATCGTAAAGGAAATGCCAGATGCAGAAGCAGGCTTGGCCCTTCAAAAGTTCATTAGATCATCGCATCTTAATCCAAGCCTCTCTAATGAGTATCTCGAAGAGCTATATCAAACTTACCTTACCTTACAAAAACCAAATATACTTTCTGATCAATTAATCATGTTCATTCAACCAATCAATCATGAAAGATCCTTACAATATATTAATGTAGCTGAGAAAATTTTAGAATCTAAAGAGCTGTCAAATCAAAAATATCTAGGTTTATGTCAAGCCTTATTTATAGTGAAAAATTGGACTAGAACTATTCAGATAGCAGAGAAAAATATAAAAAAAGGTGTAAGTGTCGGTAAGTGGAATTTGATTAAGACTGGAGCTCAATTCAATTTAGGACTTATCGGATTGGCTAGTAACCAAATCCATCAAATGCTGAATAATCAGAGACTAGATGCTGAAGATAAAAAGTTCTATATAGAACTATGCTTAAGAATGGGACTTGGTCAGAAAATCATTAAACAAATGGTAGAGCTTTTACCAAATATGAATAGTAGGTTTGAAAAAGTGAAACTACTTTTTCAAATCATTAATGTATATAAAAGCGATTCTAAATATGCTGGTGAACTTCAAGATGCTATTTTCTTATTAGGTACTTATGTAGATAAAAATGATTATTACCAAGAAGGTAATTATTTAGTTTTATTTATGACTTGTATTATGCTCAGAGGCTCTCATAAGCCTGAACATGAAGTTTATATCAATGATTTTAAAGAGCGACAGGATAAATACTGTATTCAATTTCCCGAATCTAGCATTTTCAAATCAGCTATCTTTCCAGAGAATGCAACTGGAGAAGAGTTAATAGCATTTTTAAATAAATTGACGGGTCGCAATCAGAATTATATTGATCAAATCAATGAAATTACTCAAGAAATAAGAAATGGTAAATCTCATTTGCCTTTTGCTTTTAGACAAAAAGTTTTACAGAATACAGTCAATATTTTTCATGCATGGCATAATGCTTATGATAAATCTGAAAAATATTTAGATTACAAAATTATCCACAATCCAGCTAATAGTAATGAAGAAGCAATTAAAACTTTCATTGAAAATAGCTCAGGATATATTGTTTTGGATGAGACAAGCTTATTGTTACTTAATCAACTTGATTTACTAGATAATTTTTTAAAAGTGCTGCCTAGGTTTATGCTTTTAAGATCCGTTTTTAGTAGAATTCAAGGCATAGCTCACGATAAGATGCAGCTTTTTAGTGAACAGGCCCATAAAATTTGGATTACAATTCAAAGTAATATAGATAAATTAACATTATTACAAGGGGATGATGTTTTAGGCTATGTAGAATCGTTAAAACAAGTACCCTCCTTAGTTTTTACTGAAGATAAAATACTTTCAATTTTACTAAATGAAGAGCTTAAAGATTTTAAATCTGGCAATTTATTTAATATTATTTCATATTTATATAAAAATGGTGCAATAAATGAATATGTATTCTTAGAAAAAATATCGGAATTCTTTATCTTAGATTTTAAGGAAGTCACCTTTTCAAAAAATGAAATTAATGGTTATATGACATGTGTTCTTAAAAATAGAATATTGCTCAATGAATATCGATCTTCTCCTTTATCTAAAGTAATAGATTATTACCTCTCATCTGAGTGTGAGCAAAGCTTAAAATTAAAAAATGCTCTCATCTTTCTTAGATATTTTAATCTTTATAAATTCAGTATTGATGTGCTTTCTAGTATTATAAATCATATATTAGAATATACTCCTTATTATGATGGTTATTATATTATATCGATACATATGCTAATTTCAGGACTACGATTCGATTTAAGTTTAAATCCTACAACTCAGCTTTCCTCTGTCCATAGAAATCTCTGGGAAAAATATAAAGCATTGATAGAATTAAATTCTGAAACTACTTTTACAGATGATTTTTTAATTAGTACTGTTTTAAGTGTTTTACTTAGACTTAAAAGCAATACAATTGATAGAGATGTAATTTTAATCAGTGAGGATAATATTAAACAAGCTTACTTAAACATCTTATATTCCTTCCCTTTAAATACAAGGGAATATGAAAAAATTAAGATTTTTAAAGCCATATTTTATTAAGCTGTCATTAAAAAGTAAACATGTATTCTTTTCCGAATTGGTTTGATACTCTCTCCACCCATTGCTCTATTTTATCAGCTGTCATGACTTGAAAATCTCGCCAATAATATTTCATCTGCTTCCATACCATCTCGATTCGATTTAACTCAGGGCTATAAGCTGGAATAAAATACAAATTCGTCGAAAAGTTACTTTTAAGTAGCTCTCTGTAATCAGCCATCTTTTTACTTCTATGAATCGAGGCATTATCAACAATAAGAACCAATGGAAGGTTATAAGTCTGTTTTACTTGTTGAGCTATTCCAGTTAAATAGGCATAAAACCAAGTGCTTGTAACTGACTCTTGTAAACAACTTGTCACCAGTTTCCCCGTTGAAAGCAAACACCCCATGACATTAACTCGTTTTAATCTTATTGCATCAACCGCATGAACATCACCTATCTTTGTCCACGCATAGCGGTTATCAGGTGTAGATGAAAACCCTGTTTCATCAACATAACCTAATATAATTTCACCACGTGCCGCTTGCTCTCGTAATTTTTCAATCTGCTGTGTTGCTTGTTCAAATGCAATCGGATCTCTTTTTTTTCAAGCTATGACGGGTACGCTTGAAGACCATACCTGAATCACGTAAAAACTTACGAATGGTTTCAACAGACACGGACACTTCGTATTCTTCATGTAGTTTGACTCGGATTTGTTCTGCATTGAGTGGACTTGTATTGACCCAATCTAGGATTTTCGCCTGATAGTCTGAGATCAATGTATTGGGCCGACCTGAGCGATGACCTTCTTTAATCGATTCAAACTCATACAATTCCCAACGTCGGCGTTGTAGCCTTATGGTTTCTGGGATACGTTCTTGTAGAGTGGCAACTTCCGCAACACTTTTACCTTCAGAAAGCCAGAGAATAGTTTGGGCACGTTGTCTTTCACGCCAATGTTTTGCATGCTTGGCCAGAAAAATGAGTCGTTCTCGCTGTTCTAAACTAAGTGGTACAGAAACAATTCGAGGCATGTGTGAACATCTGTTAACTAAAAAAACTTTTTTCGCATGATTAGTTATTTTTGTCAACTTATTGATACTTAAGAAACATTTTAATTATTTTACTTTTAGTTAATTTTTATTTGTTATTAAACTAAGGTTTATTTATGTTTGTCAAAAAAGAGTACAGAAAACCGTTAAAAACGAGTACAAAATACCCAATTTTTAGTTTAACTAAGGATAGTTGGAATGATTATAGTACTTACAGTCTTTTTGATTTAAATTTTCATGAAAGTGATGAAATAACACATAATATAGGCCGAATTAAAATTTTACAAAAAGACTCTTCTAGTACAATTATTCCTAATGAGTTTTTAAAATTAGATGAAAACTATATTAGTCTAGGTCAGGATATATCTTTTTATAAAAATCTATTAGATATTATTGGTGAATCAGAATCTGAGATAGTATTAGAAGCTTTAAATGACATTTCTTGGGAAACTAATAAGGCAAAAGATTTTGAACATAAGGCGGATTACCGAAATTCTTTACTCAGAGAAAATAGTGCTCATAACGCTTTAAGATTTGGCCGATCTATTATTTTAAATGAAAATTATACAGAAGATTTTTCTTTTAAATATTTAGTTAATATTGATGGGTCTAATAATCCATTCGAAATTTCTGTTGATTTTGATGAGGATGATATAATTCCAGGACGAATCGTTGGAATAATTGGACGAAATGCCGTAGGAAAAACTCAATTAATGGGTAATCTTGCTAAAGATTTAGTACAAGTTGGAAGAAAGTCCAAGAAATCTCTGGATAGTCGCGATGAAAGATTGGCAGAGTAAAACTTGAAGTGCGACATAAACCACCTAATTAATTTAAAGGGTTTATGGAGTATATAAAATTGTCATACCATCATCTTAACTTTGAAGATCGTACTGCATTAATGCTTGAGTCAAGAAAAGAAGGCTTTTCAGCCAGAAAATTTGCTGAACTCATTAAAAGACATCCTAGTACGATCTATCGTGAGCTTAAAAGAAATAGCATCAATGACGTTTATCAAGCTCAATATGCTTCTGATAACACCTTCGCTAGACGTAGACGTGGTCACAGAAAACTCAAAATCGATTCAATCCTCTGGAAATTTATTGTTGAAGCGATCCGTTGTTTATGGTCTCCTCAGCAAATAGCAAAGCGTTTAAAGACATTTCCTGATTTGGATCAAACAATGAATGTAAGCCATACAACGATTTATTCAACGATACGAGCATTACCAAAGGGTGAGTTGAAAAAAGACTTATTATCCTGTCTGCGTCATGAAAATAAAAAGCGAAAAGCTAACGGTGAACCTAAAAAAGATTCTATATTACAGGATATTAAAACTATTCATGAGCGCCCAGCCGAAGTTCAAGAAAGAAAAATACCGGGTCATTGGGAAGCTGATTTAATTAAAGGTAAAGACAATAAAAGTTCGATAGCAACACTTATTGAACGAAATACACGGCTCTGTATCTTGGCAACATTACCTGATGCAAAGGCAGAATCAGTGCGCAAGGCTTTAACTGAAGCTCTGAAATATTTACCTGCAGAACTGCGTAAAACGTTGACCTATGACCGTGGACGCGAGATGGCAGAACATAAAATACTTGAAGAAGATTTAGGCATAGATGTATATTTCTGTGACCCACATTCACCCTGGCAAAAAGGCACATGCGAAAATATGAATGGTTTAATTAGGCAATATTTACCTAAAGGGATTGATTTAAATCAGGCAGATCAGCATTATTTAAATCAAGTTGCCATGTCACTGAATACTCGTCCTAGAAAAGCGTTAGATTGGCTTACACCATTAGAGAAATTTGCTCAGCTTGTTGATTATCATAAGACTTTTCAAACTGTCGCACCTCATGTTTGAATTCGCCATTTATAGGAAATAGACCTATCTTTAATAAAGTTATAACAGTTTCTTATAGTGCTTTTGATAAGTTTATTCGCCCTTCTAAGCCACAGCGAAGTTACAATTACTGTGGTATACGCACAGATAATGGTAGCATATCTATAAAACAACTAGTAGAAAGCTATAAAGATAACTTAATAAAAATTAAAGAGCTAGATAGAGAGCATCTATGGGTTAAATACATGATGCAAATTTTTGAGAATAGAGATTCTCTATATCAAAGTTTCTTGGAAAAACAAATCGAAAACAATGATTTTTCAAAAAATGACCCTCTATCACTTCTTAGTTCAGGCCAGTCAATATTAGCCCACTTTGTTACAGCAATTATTGCAAAAATTCAAATCAATACTCTAGTTTTATTTGATGAACCTGAAACCCATCTTCATCCAAATGCGGTAGCAAGCCTATTCAATGTATTAAATGACTTATTAAGGAAATATAATTCATTTGCTATAATTGCGACTCACTCACCCATTGTTATACAAGAGATACCTAGTAAACGTGTAATTTTATTAACAAGAGAAAATAATAGTACGATTGCTACAAAAATGGAATTTGAAACTTTTGGTGAAAATATATCAGAACTTACAAGACATGTTTTTGATACAGTTTCAATCACTAATTTCTACAAAATAGTCTTAAAAAATTTATCAAAAACAAAAAGTTATGATGAGATATGTGACCTTTTTGATAATAATTTAAGTTTTAATGCTAAAGCTTTTCTTCTAGCTCAGTATGGATTAGACCAATGAAAATACTGAATAGACCGCTCGCATCGATTCCTTATATAGACAGACACAGAGCAATAGTTAATGCTAAAAATAATACTATTGATGGTAAAATTAATCTAACTAAGCAAAATTTATTAGGTTTGGACAATCAAGTAGCATCAAGATATAGGGATTTTGAATTGGCTATTCAAAATAATCAGTTATTTAGTTTTATTGAAAGCCCCACTCTAAAGCTAAATAAAGATGAATTGCTAGGTTGTTATACAGGTTACACAAAAAGGGTCAAGGAAATATTTAAGTTAATTAAAGATAACCAAACTCCTGGTTTTTTAAAAAGATGTCCTTACTGTGGTGTAACCATACCTAAAACCCACGATCATTATTTACCAGAGTCAAAATTTCCTGAATTAGCAGTTCATGCTTTAAACCTTATTCCTTGTTGCAGTAGTTGTAACCAAACGAAAAGTCATAATTGGAAAAATGCTACACATCGTACATTTATTTATTTCTATTCAGATACTATACCTGCTGAAAGATTTATAAATATACAGTTATATTTTTCTACCAATGGAGACTCTATTGGAGCTAAGTTTTCTATAAATAAACCACCAAATGTTTCTGATGATCATTGGAATATTATTTCTTCTCACTATGACAAACTTAGCCTGATAGATAATTATAATGAGATTGTTAATGATGAAATAACTGAAATATTTCAAATATGTTTAAGTCATATACGTAATGGTGGAGTGAACCTTAATAATTTTATTCTTGGTTTAGTTACACATGAAGAAAGTACATATGGTAGCAATCATTGGAAAGTTATATTATTGAATGCGTTAGCAGGAAGTCCTCGTTTCAAAAAAATGGTTACTGATGCAGCATAGTTAATAAACTATCACTAGCTCCTTACCTGTGTGGTGAAAATTATATTAATAAAATTAAGTATGCCACACAGCTAAATTTTCACTTCTGAAATTTCAGCTTTTAAAGATTTAATACTAAAAAACCATTAGAATTCAAAAAAAGTTTAAAACATCAACTTCATGAACTGGTAATCTTCCCCCTGCTTATAAAAATCAGTTTAAATTTTGTCGATAGCAATCATTTCTTGCGGTTGAAGTTCACCTTCCCAAATTCCCCTCTTAGAATCTTAAAGTTCAATTTTATTAAATGATGAAAATCAAACTACTATAAGTTGATACAGGCTGTTTTTCTATCAACATTTAGAATTAAACGGCTTTGTTGCACAAAGATTTGAAAGACAGAGTGATCCTAATTGAGCCAAATTCAAGTGACAACTTGGGTGTAAGGGCGACCTAATTCTGTGAATTTATTCAAGACTGCTATGCGTGCATGAATCTCATTCACCTGATTAGGAAAGCTCCTTGCTGTTAATTTATCGCCTAATAATTTGATGCAATGCATCTTGGTTTCTACCAAACTTCGACGATGATAACCAGACCACTTTTTCCAAAGTGCTCTTTCTAATCGTTTGACTGTTTTCAATAACTCATTTCGCTCTATAGACCTGACTTGCTCATCTTTCCAAGGCTTTGCATTCTTCCTAGGTGGAATGACCGCATGTGCATCTCGATCTAAAATGACCTGTCGGCAGTGCTTCGTATCATAAGCACCATCGGTATAGACTGAATCAATTCGTTCATCCAAGGGAACTTGAGAAAGTAAATCTTCGATACTTGTGAATCGCTAACATTATTTGTGGTGAGTTGTACTGCACGTATTTGAAGGGTTTCAGCATCTATAGCAATATGGAGCTTACGCCATTGGCGACGATATTCAGATCCATGTTTCTTGCGTTTCCATTCACCTTCACCTAGAAACTTCAAACCAGTAGAATCCACGAGTAGATGAAGTCCATTCCTGCTTTTTTGATAGCGAATCACAATATCAATATGCTTTTGTCTGCGACAGAGGGTCGAATAATCGGGTGCTGTCCAATTCAAGCCACAGAGTTTAATGAGGCTTTGAACAAAGCCCGTAACCATACGCAAAGAGAGTCGAAATAGAGCTTTGATCATTAAACAGCATTGAATAGCTGTGTCGGAGTAAATTTGATTTCGGCCTTGTTTACCTTGTGGTTGGGCATACCATTGGGTCGTAGGATCAAACCAGATTGAGCGATTTCCTCGATTAATCAAAGCTTGGTTGTAAGAAGGCCAATTATTTGTACGATAGATTTTAGGTGCAGGCTTATTCATTTGAGCATTATATTGCGGAATAAGCCTTTAGCAGAGGTTTGTGCAACAAAGCCTATTACATCTAATCCAAAGAACTTACAGTTTTTAGAAGTTGAACATGCATTAGTACCAGTTAGCTTTAAAGATTCAGATTTAGCAATTATGGCTGGTGCATATACTATTATTCATGCTGACTTATTGCCAAAACGTGATTCAATTTATCTTGAACAAGATAACCAAGAGTATGATAGCGTCCTCGTCTCCAATAGCAAAGCATCTCAAAAACCTGAAGTACAACTCGTTAAAGAAGCTTTTATTGCAGACGATACACGTGAATTTGTTTTAAAAAATTATGCCGATACGGTTACCTGGCCAAAACGATAAAATTTTTTCATAACTTTATAGTTTTTCTCAGACCTCTACGTTGACATAGTAGAGGTTTGGGAATTTTCATTTTTAACGCTAAAAACATCGAATCCACCAAGTTCATGAACCAGAAAAATTTAAACATTAAAATAATATTTACAAACATATGATTTTATTAATGATTATATGAATTTTTATTATGAACTAGACTTTAGGTAAACATAAGTTAAATTGAGTACATGATACTTTAAGTTCATATCTTCCTTGTCCATAAAAGTGAATTTTGAAATTTTTAGAAGAAAATTGAATTAATCAGTCCAGCCCAATAAAACTGGGCTGATACTTTATTGTGGGATTTAGCAGACGCTCTGCACTGCATTTACAAACCGCTCTGTCTCAAAAGTATGATTAGATGTCAGGCCAAACTGGCTCACCTCGCCAACAATTACGGCGCGTCCCATGCTCAGTGCGACATAAATGCCGGCAATATTTTCTAATAAGGTGGCAAATGGAATCAGGCACAAATGCCGTCCAAGCTGACTGCTGGTCAGTGCCTGGCTCAGTGAATGAGTAATAGACTCAATGGTGTCTTCAGCCAGACACACGCCTTTCGGTGTCCCGGTACTGCCCGAGGTATAGGTGATTTTTGCCGGTTGCTGGGTTTGTAAAGAAGATGAATACTGTACTGCCTGCTCTAGCTGAAAAAAGCGTACATGTAGCTGGCCAGTAATGGAAATCTCATCTCTACTCATGTCTTGAGCCAGATTTAACAGCCATTCTGGTGCAGAGAAAGATTCATCCAGAATACAGAGCAGCTCGGTTCGGCTGTCGGAAAGCAGATGCCGTACCTGCGCTGCAGTAAAAAACAGAGGCACCGGAATCACGGTCATGCCGGCTTTTTGTGCGGCAAGATCGACTACAATCCAGTCTATACTATTTATGCCCCACAAGGCCAGATGGCGCAGATTAAGCTGCTTGAAACTGGCACTCAATAATTCTACCCGCTGCTGTAGCTCCGCATAGCTGAGTGTTGGCCTGTGCGGTGACTACCGCTTCTCGTTGCGGATATTGTCGTGCTTGCAGGTTGATACGTTCAAATAAAGCAGTCATCATTTAAATTCTGTGCCTCGCTGATCAAGCAAAATGCTTTAATGACTAAATTGATAAAGTTGACGAGCGACTTGTAGGGCTTCTGCCACATCAATCGCCAGCACATAAGGTTTCTGCTGGTAATAACTGCCCCACAGGCGTTGTGCCTCTCCAAGGACTTGCGGATCAGCCTTTTCAAGCACATAAAAACGTAATCCCATCTGTTGCAACACATAACGTACTGCAGTTGTTCCGGTACATACTGCCCATTCGATGTGTTGCTGCGAGAGATGAAAAACCAGAAAGGACACCATCAGTTTGGCTTTGTCCATATCTAGTGCTGTCAGATTGCCAATTTCTACTACTTTGTCTCGGCTGACCCTGGTCTGGCTCAGTTTGCTTAATATGTTTTCAACGGGTTCATCGAGATACTGTTCCAGAAAGGCATTAAATTGATTTAAATGCTGCATACCAATCACCACCTGCATCTCGGCTCCGTGATAACCGGCAAACAGGGTTGAAGAGAAGCTCGATACAGTGGCCTGATGGACTTGCTGATATTTTTCCTGAATAAAATTTTCCAGGCTACGGCGTTCAGGTGTCTCGCTTTGTTCTACAGTTTTGACCGTCAAATGTAGCGATTGATCCTGTGCTGAAATTACCGGATACGCCGGAGGTACTTGTAGTAAAAATTTATTGTGATTGATTTGTTTTTTATATTCAGGCTGCTTGAAATATGTATTTAGAAAGTGAATCTGACTAGATAAATAAGGATCAAAACTAAACTTGATCATTTGGCTCACACCACGAAATTAACTTGCTACTCAAGATAGAAATCCAAACTTAAAAAATTCTTAATTTTGTGCAAAAGAATGTAAAAGCTATGTGTATAAAAAATCCAGAGAACGGCCGGTTTTTTTAAGAGCATTTTAAGATTGAAAATTTAAGTTGTTCCTATCTCTCTATTGACTGAATCTGCTTTATGTCTTCCTACCGATCACCTTATAAAGGCACCTCAGGAACGCAGCGTATTTTTAATGCGACCCGTTATTCCATGGCTGGTTTTAAAACCGCCTTTCAAAATGAGGCCGCCTTCCGGCAGATCCTGCTGATTAATCTTATTTTGATTCCTCTAAGCTTTTGGATGCCAGTTAGCCGAGTTGAGCAAGCGCTCATGGTCGCCGTGTGCCTATTGGCGTTGATCATTGAACTGATTAACTCAGCGATAGAGGCAGTGGTAGATCGTATTTCCATGGAACGGCATGAACTGTCTAAAAATGCCAAGGATATGGGCAGTGCGGCTCAGTTTGTAGCACTTAGTTTAATTGCCCTGACCTGGGGCATCATTTTGGCTGGTCATTTGATTTGACCTCTGCTCTTGCTACTGCCTGAAATGGACAACTTAAAAATGATCACTGACCGTTCCCGGTTTTTACTGACCCAAACTTTACTTTTGATCTTCAGTTTTTTGATTCTTCTCAACTTCTTTGACATTGGAGGAGTGCTGGACTTACAGCTCATCTATCCCTTTATCGATGATCATGGTCAATTTCCCCTTCGAAAACAATGGGCACTGGCAGAACTCAATCATCGCTATGTTAAAGACCTGCTGATTCTAGTGTATATCACATTATTACTGGGCTGGTTGGCATCACTGAAATGGCAGAACTGGTATATACGGCGCTGGGAATTTGGCTATTTTTTTAGCATGGTAGTGCTGACCACAGCCTCGATCGGAATTTTAAAATCCCAGTCAGCCCATGCCTGTCCCTGGGATATGACCATACCTACCCATAATGGGATTTTGTGGGATTTTAGTGCCACTGCAGGCCACTGTTTTCCTGGCGGGCATGCATCTAGTGGTTTTGCGTTAATGGCCGGCTATTTTGTTTATCGCATTTCTAACCGCAAGCGTGCTTATTTTCTTCTGATCGCTGCAGTAATTTTAGGGTTGGCCATGGGCTGGGCACAAATGATGCGCGGTGCACATTTCCTGAGTCATAACCTTTGGACTGGCTGGATTATCTGGTGCATGAATGTCATTGGCTATACGCTGTTTAGCCACAAACTCCCCCAATAGAAAAGACCACTCCTATACGCTCTAGTATCAGGCAACCTTAACTCCAAAAACTAGAAGCCTATTTGCTTAGGCTTTGGCCAAAGGAAACTTGACCTGTACACAAAGGCCACTCAGATTGACACTTCGCGAAAATTCTAGTGTTCCACCCAAGCGCTCGGTGGCTTTATCTACAATGGATAAACCCAAACCGCTGCCAATTTCTGCATGGTTATGTATCCGGTAGAAGCGTTGCCGGATCTGATTGAATTGAGCGGGATCTATCCCTGCACCACTGTCTTCAATCTGTAAAACTGCCTGATGGCCTTGCTGGAAAATCGACACATTAATCACGCCATCCTTCGGACTATATTTAATCGCATTATCAATTAAATTATAAATAATCGAGTGCAAGGCCGAAGCTTGGCCCTGAATCAATAGTTCCTGCTGCTGCTCTACCCCTAAATCAATGTCTTTCTGTAGCGCCAGTTGAATCAGCTCTTCGATACAGGTGACTGTCATTTGATTCAGTGATAGCAATTGAACAGGTTCGCTTAAACCTTCGGTCACATCCTGTTTGGCCAGACTTAATAACTGGTTGACCAGATGCTGCATGCGCAAAATGCCTTGACTCAAATTATGGATAGACTCGCTCTGAGGGAACTGCTGTAGCAAAATTTGTAGCTGTAAATTCAAGGCCGTCAGTGGCGTGCGTAATTCATGTGCAGAATCCGCTACAAATTGACGTTGTTCCTGTTGGGACAGAGAAATTCGGCCAAACAGATAATTCATTTCCTGAATGGTCGGTTCCAGCTCCAGGGGATAATCTTTCATTGCAATTGGCTTTAAGTCTTGTGCCTTGCGGCTGGCCAATTCAGTTTTAAAGTCATTGAGTGGCTGAAAATTTTTCCGGATCATCCAGCCTAAGCCAAACACTGCAAAAGGTAAAAAAAGTACGTAAGGAAGAAACATATTGGCTGCCAGTTCCAGCGCCAGTTCCTGCCGGACATTTTGCTGCTGGCTCACCTGAATCTGTAATTGCTTAGCAGGAATAATATAAGTTAACCAGGTTCCATATGGCGTTTGATGCTTGTAGAAACCTGCTTTCCTGACCGGTGCCACCAGAACATCCTGCGGATGCAAGGAAGTGGCTGTATCTGCATAGGACCAGATATCTACAAATAAATCTTCTTCACTGTATTGTTTGGCTAGATCGATTTGACTCTGCAGGGGCTGCGGATGATTTTCTGCAATACGCTCTGCCAGACTTTGCATCTGTTTATCCAGTACTTCATTAATTTCTTCGAGCGCAATCCGGTATGCCGCAAAGATCAGCACACAGCCCAGTACTACGCTAAATAATGAAATATAAATAACCAGACGTTTTTGCAAGGAATAACGTTTCTGCATGGCGCTCATCCTAAGCGATATCCTAGCCCGCGTATGGTACGTATGAAGTCTTTTCCTAATTTTGCCCGCAGATGATGGATATAGACTTCTACCGTATTACTACTGACATCACTATCAAAATCATAAAGCTTGTCTTCCAGATCATTCTTGGAAAAAATTTTATTCGGATGATTTAACATGGCCATTAAGATGGACCATTCCCGGTTGGATAATTCTATAGCCTGTCCATTAAACAGAGCGATATGCTGCTCCAGATCTAGTTCCAAACCACTGTGTGATAATTTCTTATTCGTATCTATCCCGGTATTTTTTAAACCACTACGGCGTATTAAGGCATGAATACGGGCCAGTAGCTCGTCAAATTCATAGGGTTTAATCAAGTAATCATCTGCTCCCTGATTCAGCCCATCTACCCGGTTTTGTAATTGATCCCGGGCAGAAATAATCAGCACCGGTAAATTCGGAAACTTCTGCCGGATATTTTTTAGCACCAGCATGCCATCCATCATCGGCAAGCCTAAATCGAGCAGGACAATATCATATGCCTGCTGCTGTAACTGTTTTAAACCCTCAATCCCATTATTGACCCAATGCACATCAAACTGATGCAGCTTGAGCAATGTTTCAGTCGACTCGGCAATCATAAAGTCGTCTTCAATAATTAGTATTTTATGCATTTCAAGCTCTGTTCTTTAAGGATGGTGAGCATTGTGCAAGCATATCATTTTTAGCTTCAATCACTTGCGTTTTTATATCCAGCAAGCTTAATAAGCTGGGGAAAAGATGATCCTGACTACGGGCCTGTTCGGTCTGTCCTTTGAGACAGCTGACCTGCTGGGTATTCTGCTGCTTCCAGGCATCGGAGAACCACATCAGCATCGGGACATGGGTTTGCTGGGTCGGCGCCATACTATAAGGTGCGCCATGCAGGTATAAACCATGCTCTCCGGTGGATTCTCCATGATCAGACAGGTACCAGAAACCGGTTTGATATTGAGTTTGCTGCTTTAAAGTTTCAACGATCTGGGCAAGAACATGGTCTGTATATACAATCGAATTATCATAGCTATTCTTTAATTCTTCTGTACTGCAGCCCTGAATAGCATTGCTATTACAGGTTGGTTGAAATGGCTGATACGGCGTTTTGGAACGCTTGAAATATGCTGGCCCATGACTGCCCATCTGATGCAGCACAATTAACTGCGGTTTCTGGTTATTTTTATCCAGATGCGCCAGATAATCTTTCAGACTATCCACCAGGATTTCATCAAAACATTCACCAGAAGCATCACACCACTTCTGTTTCAGTTGTGCCGGAATCTGATACTTTTGTACCCGGTCACAGGCACCTTTACAGCCTGAGTTATTATCAATCCAGGTCACCTGATATCCGGCGCGCTGAGCAATATCCAGCAAACCTTCACGGTGGCTGGCTAGCTGTTCATCATAGGTTTCACGTGACATGCCCGAAAACATACAAGGCACTGAAACGGCAGTTGCAGTTCCACAAGAGCTCACCTGATTGAAATTAATCACCGCTAACTTGCTCAGTTCAGGATTGGTATTGCGCGCATAGCCATTTAAAGCAAAACTCTCGGCACGTGCAGTTTCTCCAACAACTAGCACCATCAATTTGGGATGCTCCTGCATTTGGGCCTGCTGTAACAGATGTGCATCTTCGCCAAAAGCCACCAAAGGTAAATTCGCTTTAGGTGCTTTCTTTTTATAATAGGACAAGGTGGACGCGATGCTATTTTGTGGAGAAAGCATACCCTTCAGATCGCGGTGCTCACGGAAGATGGCGGCATAATCGACATAGAAACAGAACAATAAACCTAGAATCAGTCCGAGTGAGACTACACTGCTCAGGCTTTTATGCACCAGCTGATGCCCAAGCGATGCAGGCTGAATTTTAAGCATCCAGATGATAAAAAGTGGAAAAACTACAAATACTAGTGTCCAGATGACCAGTCGCATTGACCAGAGATCTCGAACTTCGCGGGCATCGGTTTGCAGCATATTCTGGATCTGATCTGGCGTAATAACGACCCCCAGACTATTGACAAAGTAAGCACTGAAACCACCCAGAATGATCAAGACACTGGCCAGTATTTTGGCGTTCCATTTCCAGTTCAGCCACTGTAATACCAGATTGTAAAACGCAATAATGATCAGCGCCGTAGCGACCAGTAACAGACCTGCTTTTAGATTGGCATAAGGCGTAAATTCATGAATTTTTTGATAGAAAGCAAAGTTTAGGATCAATCCCAGCCACATAGCCAGCAACATGTTGAAGCCTGAAAGACTAATCGACTTTTTAGGTCGCTGACTAAAAAAGGACGAATGGGAAAACAGCTTCAGCATGATCCGTGGCTCAAAGACTTTAAGATGCTTTAGCCTAGAATCTGAATCTTAAAAATGACTTAAAATGATTAGATCATTTCATAATATATGCAAACCCGCTCTTCTTTATTTCAAACTCAGAAGAATAAAGATAAGTCCTAACATATGTAGAATCTGGCTAGGCGCAAAATACAGAAAAAACTTCCATCCCCCGGTCACAAAAGAATTGATACTTTTAGACACCGCATGTGCCGCAAGTCCAATCATGACAGCATAAATTAAAGTCAGGTTGTGAGGATTTCCTTGTATCACTACACCTGCTACAGCAGCATGCACTTCAAATAAAGAGGCTAAAAAAGTACCTAAAATTAAGCCGCTATCTCCCAGTAAAAGATTTGCGCCGTAAATCCCGGCCTGGATTAAGGTCAAACTGACCGCAATAATCACCGCTTCTTTTATACTGAACATTCGGCTATCAATTTCTTGTATTTCAT